>DATKCY010000031.1:0-8529 GCA_035512995.1 Thermohalobaculum sp. | reverse complement strand
GGTCGAGCCGGCGCTGGCGGAGAGCTGGGACATCAGCGAGGACGGGAAGACTTACACCTTCACGCTCCGCGAGGACGTGAGCTTCCACGACGGCTCGCCCCTCGATGCCGAGGCGGTGAAGTTCAACTTCGACCGAATGCTGGACGAGGAGCATCCCTACCACGACACCGGCCCGTTCCCGCTCAGCTTCTTCTTCAGCGCCGTCGAGGAGGTCGAGGCGCCCGACCCGCAGACGGTGATCTTCCGCCTGAACGAGCCCTATGCGCCGCTCCTGTCGAACCTGGCCTATCCGACGGGCCTGATCGTCTCGCCTGCCGCCGTCGAGGAGCACGGCGACGACTTCGGCCGCAACCCGTCCGGCACCGGGCCGTTCCGCTTCGCCGAGTGGGAGTCGAACTCCCGGGTCGTGGCCGAGGCCAACCCTGACTACTGGGACGGTGCGCCGCAGCTCCAGGCGGTTGTCTTCCGCCCGATCAGCGACGCCAACACCCGCGTCGCCGAGATGCTCTCGGGCGGGGTCGACGTGATGGTCGAGGTCCCGCCGGACAACATCGCGCAGTTCGAGGGCATCCCCGACTTCGCGGTGCACGAGCAGGCGGGGCCGCACCTCTGGTTCCTCATCCTGAACACCAGGGAAGGCCCGATGGCCGACAAGCGCGCCCGCCAGGCGATCAACTACGCGATCGACAAGCAGGCGCTGGTGGAGAACGTGCTCTCGGGCACCGCCGAGGTCGCCGCCGGACCGACCCCGCCGGCCTTCGCCTGGGCGCACAACGAGGCGCTCGAGCCCTATCCCCACGACCCCGCGAAGGCGCGCGCGCTCCTCGAGGAGGCCGGCCACGCCGGCGCCAGCCTCACCTTCTACGTGACCGAGGGCGGCTCGGGCATGCTCGACCCCCTCGCGATGGGCGCGGCGATCCAGGCGGACCTGGCGGAGGTCGGGCTGGACGTCGCGATCGAGACCTATGAGTGGAACACCTTCCTCGCCAAGGTGAACCCGGGGCTCGAGGGCAAGGCCGACATGGCCGAGATGGCGTGGATGACGAACGACCCCGACACGCTGCCCTACCTCGCGCTCCGCACCGACGCGATGCCCGATGCGGGCGGCTTCAACTCCGGCTACTACTCGAATCCGCAGGTCGACGAACTGCTCGAGCAGGCGCGGCGCGAGACCGACCAGGCGCGGCGCGCGGAGCTCTACAAGGAGATGCAGGAGATCGTGCACGAGGACGCGCCCTGGGCGTTCGTCGCCAACTGGAAGCAGAACGCGGTGACGAACGACCGGGTCGAGGGCTTCGCGCTCGAGCCCTCGTTCTTCCTGCTCTTGCACGACGTCGCAAAGAACTGACGCGATGTGGAGCTACATTGGCCGGCGCCTGCTGCTGGCGGTCCCGATCCTGATCGGGCTCAGCATCATCGTCTTCTCGATGATGGCGCTGATCCCGGGCGACCCGGCGACGGCGATCCTCGGGTCCTATGCCACGGCCGAGAACGTCGAGCGGCTGAACCGGCAGCTGGGGTTGGACAAGACGCTGGTCGAGCAGTACCTGACCTGGGCCGGCAACCTGCTCCAGGGCGACATGGGGCGGTCCTATGCGCTCAATCGCCCGGTCGCGGACGAGGTGTTCGAGCGGTTCGGCGCGACGCTCATCCTCGCCGGAACGGCGCTCGTCCTGTGCTCGGTCTTCGGCCTGATCGCCGGCATCGCCGCGGCCGTCCACCAGTTCGGCTGGACCGACCGGATCGTCACCTTTCTGGTGCTGGTCGGCATCTCCACGCCCTCCTTCTGGCTGGGGCTGCTGCTCATCATGCTGTTCGCGGCGCATCTGCAATGGCTGCCGGCGTCGGGCATGTATGCGATCTATGGCGGCGGCGATCTCTGGGACCTCGCAAAGCACCTGGCCCTACCCGCGATCACGCTCGCCGTGGTTGCGACCGGGGTGATCGCGCGGCTGACGCGCGCATCTATGCTGGAGGTGCTGCGCCAGGACTACGTCCGCACCGCCCGCGCCAAGGGGCTGCCGGAGCACCGGGTGATCTACGTCCACGCCTTCAAGGCGGCGCTGGTGGCGGTCATTCCGGTCATCGGCATCCAGGCGGGCTTCGTGCTCGGCGGCGCGGTCTATATCGAGACGGTCTTCCAGTGGCCCGGCATCGGCCGGATGCTGGTGGGCGCCATCGCGACCCGCGACCTGCTGCTGGTGCAGGGGGGCGTGCTGGTGGTGGCGGCGAGCTATGTGCTGTTCAATCTCGCAGCCGATGTCGCCCAGACGATCATCGATCCGAGGCTCCGCTGATGGTGGCGCTGGCCCTGCCTCGGTTCCGCCGTGCCGACCGGGGCGGACGGCCCTCGCCTTTCCGGCTGCTGGTGGCCAATCCGCTTTCGGCGGCGGGGCTGGTGCTGCTGGTGCTGCTGGTCGCGGTGGTGCTCGTGACGCCGGTGCTGCCGCTGCCCGACCCGGACGTGACAGACCCGGCGCAGCGGCTGCTGAGGCCGGGAGCCGAGGGGCATCCTCTCGGCACCGATCATCTTGGGCGCGACCTCATGTCCCGGCTCCTCTGGGGCACGCGGGTCTCGATCGCGGTCGGGCTGTCGGCGACGCTGATCGCGGCGCTGATAGGCTCGCTGATCGGGCTCGTCGCGGGCTATGCGGGCGGGCGGACCGACAGCCTGCTGATGCGCGGCATCGACCTCGTCATGGCGTTCCCCTACATCCTGCTCGCGCTCGCCATCGTCGCCGTGCTCGGCCCGGGGCTGCTCAACGCCCTTTACGCCATCGCCATCGTCAACGTGCCGTTCTTCGCGCGCAATATCCGCGGCATCACGCTGGGCCTCTCGCGGCGCGAGTTCGTCGACGCGGCGCGCCTCTCTGGCGCCTCGCATCGCGTGATCCTTTTCCGCGAGGTGCTGCCGAACGTCCTGCCGGTGATCGTGGTCACGATGTCGACGACGGTCGGCTGGATGATCCTCGAGACCGCGGGCCTGTCGTTCCTGGGGCTCGGCGCTCAGCCGCCGCAGGCCGATCTCGGCTCGATGCTGGGCGAGGGGCGGAAGCTGCTGTTCACCGCGGCTCACGTCTCGGTCATCCCCGGGCTCATGATCTTCCTCCTGGTGATGAGCATCAACCTGGTCGGCGACGGCGTCCGCGACGTGCTCGACCCGCGGCTGAAGTCCGGCGCGCGGGCCGCTCCCGGGGCGGCGACGGCGGTCCGGCGCGAGAGCGTGCCCGAGGGGCCGGTCTCCGACGCCGTGCTCGACGTCGAGAACCTCCACACCGAATTCCGCATGGGCGAGCGCGTCTACCGCGCCGTCGGCGGCGTCGATCTGGCGCTCGCTCCCGGCGAGCGGGTTGGGCTGGTCGGCGAATCCGGCTCCGGCAAGTCCGTCACGGCCCTGTCGCTGCTGCGCCTCGTGCCGTCGCCGCCCGGCGCCATCACCGGCGGCCGCGTCATGATCGACGGCCGCGACCAGCTCTCGGCCTCGTTCGAACAGCTTCGCCGGCTCCGCGGCGGCAAGGTCGCCTACGTCTTCCAGGACCCGCTGACGACGCTGCACCCGCTATTTACGGTCGGCGAGCAGGTGGTCGAGGCGCTCCGCGCGCATCAGCCGTTGTCGCGCCGGGAGGCCGACCGGCGCGCGGTCGAGCTTCTGGAACAGGTGCAGATCCCCTCGGCGCGCGCGCGCATGTCCGCCTATCCGCACGAACTCTCGGGAGGCATGCGCCAGCGCGTCTGCATCGCAATGGCGCTCGCCAACGATCCGGAGTTGATCATCGCCGACGAGCCGACGACGGCGCTCGACGTCACCGTGCAGGCGCAGGTGCTAAAGCTGCTGCGTCAACTCTCTCGCGAGCGCGGGTCGGCGATCCTTTTCATCACCCACGACTTCGGCGTGGTTTCCGAACTCTGCGACCGGGTGGCGGTAATGTATGCCGGCCGCATCGTCGAGATCGGGCCGACGGAGCAGGTTTTGGCGAGCCCCGCCCACCCCTATACGCGCAAGTTGATCGACTGTGTGCCCGTGCTCGGCCAGCCCGAGCGCCGGCTCGACGCGATCGAGGGCCTGCCGCCGCCGGTCGACCGCCTGCCCCCCGGCTGCGCCTTCGCCGATCGTTGCCCGATCGCGGAGCCCCGGTGCCGGGAGGGCGAGATCGCCCTCGACCCGCTGACCGAGGGCCGGGCCGCGCGCTGCGTGAAGCCGCTGCGGGAGCCGGCATGACCGTCGCGGTCGAGGCCCGGGGGCTGACCCGCACCTTCGGCGGCGGACGCACCCTCTTCGGCACCGAGCGCCCGGCGGTGCATGCCGTGCAGGAGGCGGATCTCGAGATCCGCGAGGGCGAGACGCTGGGGATCGTGGGCGAGTCCGGCTGCGGCAAGTCCACCCTCGCCCGAATGCTGGTCGGGCTCGACCGGCCGACGACCGGCATCCTCCGGATCGACGGCCACGATGTGACCAGGCTTGCCGGGCGCGACACGCGGGCGCTTGCCAGCCAGATCCAGTATGTCTTCCAGGATCCGACAGCCTCGCTCAATCCGCGCAAGACCATCCGGCAGACTCTGGAGGCGCCGATGCGGCGGCTCCTCGGCCTGGACCGGACGGCGCGCGAGGCGAAGCTCTCAAAACTGATGCAGGCGGTCAGCCTCCGCCACGAGTTCCTCGACCGCTATCCGCACGAGTTCTCGGGCGGCCAGGCGCAGCGGATCGGCATCGCGCGGGCGCTGGCGGCGGACGCGCGGGTGATCGTGCTGGACGAGCCTGTCTCGGCCCTGGACGTCTCGGTCCAGGCCCAGGTGCTGAACCTGCTCGAGGACCTGAAGCGCGAATTCGGGCTGACCTACATCTTCATCAGCCACGACCTCAGCGTGATCGAGAGCGTCTGCGACCGCGTCGCGGTCATGTATTTCGGGCGGATCGTCGAGCTCGGCCGCGCGCGCGAGATCTACTCCCGGCCGCGCCACCACTACACGGCGCTCCTGCTGCGCTCGGCTCCCGCCCCCGGCGCCCGGCGGATCGAGGCCGAGGCGGAGCCGGCCGAGCTGCCCGATCCGCTGAACCCGCCGCCCGGCTGCGCATTCGCCTCGCGCTGCCCCGCCGCCGCCGCCGACTGCCGCGCGCGCCGGCCCCCGCTCGAGGGCGCGGCGGGCCACCTGGCCGCCTGCTGGCACCCGCTCCACGCCGACGCCGCCACGGCGTGAGGCGCCCGCGGGGCCGCCGCCGCGTCGCTCCCGGTCAGCGGCCGTGGAGCAGATCGGAGAGGAACAGCCAGACCATGCCGGCGGCCATCGCGAGGTAGATCACGCCGATGCGGAGCGGGCAGGTCGCCGAACGATCCGGCCGAGATCTGCGCGTTCTCGGCCGAGACGGCCGCCACCACGTCGGACGGGGTCAACTCGTAGGCCGCGAGCCGGCCGGATCGACCGCCGTCGGCCATCCGACCGTGAGCTACAGCGGCCAGACCCACAGGATCATCGGGACCCCGACCGCGACGATCAGGACCTCGAGCGGCAGGCCCATGCGCCAGTAGTCGCCGAAGCGATAGCCGCCGGGGCCCATGATCAGAACGTTGTTCTTGTGCCCGATCGGCGTCAGGAAAGCGCAGGACGCCGAGACCGCCACCGCCATCAGGAACGGGTCGGGATTGGCGTCGAGACGTGCCGCGACGTCGATCGCGATCGGTGCCGCGATCACCGCCATCGCCGTGTTGTTCATCACGTCGGACAGGGTCATCGTCACGATCATCAGGAGCGTCAGCACGACCCACGGCGCGTAGCCCTCGGACGCGGCGAGCAGGCCGCTCGCGATCAGCCCCGTGCCGCCGCTCGTCTCGAGCGCCTCGCCGATCGGGATCAGCGCGCCGAGGAGCACGATGATGCTCCACTCGATCGAGCCGTAGAGGTCGCGCAGAGGAACGATGCCGATCAGCACGAAGAGCACGACCGTGCAGCCGAGCGCGATCGCGAGGTCGAGTAACCCGAAGCTTGCGAGCGCGATGGCGCCGGCGAAGAGAGCCACCGCGATGCCCGCGAATTGACGCTGCACGACGTGCAGACCCCGCTCGGCCAACGGCAGGCCGCCAAGCCGCTCCGTCGCCGCGTCGAGGTTCTCGGCGCGACCGAGCAGCAGCAGCACGTCGCCCGGGCGGATCACGACCCGCATCAGGCGCTTGCGGATCCGCTCCCCCTGCCGCGAGATCCCGAGCAGGCTGACGCCGTGCCGGCGGCGAAGGTGCAGCGTCGAGACGGTTTGTCCCTCGGCGGGCGCCCCGGGCGGCACGACCAGCTCGCGCATCTCGAAGTCTCGTGCGCGCCCTGCCCGGTCATCCTCGTCGCCTTGCTCCAGATGCCCGAGGCCGAGTGCGCCGGCGAAGCCCTCGATCCCCTCGGGACCGCCCTCGATCACCAGCACGTCGCCGGGGGCGAGCGCGGCCCCCGAGACCGGAGCCAGGCGCCGCGCCCGACGGAGCACGCCGAGCAGCCGCACGTCGTGCTCCTCCGCCAGCTCGTCGAGCTTTTCCATATCCTCCGAGCCGATCTCGCTCCCCTCCGGCACCTCGAGCTCGCTCACGTACTCCTCGAGCGCCTGCAGCTCGGCCGCGGCGTTCTTCGCGGCCCGCTCGGCGGGAACGAGCCGCCAGCCGACGAGCGCGACGAAGGCGACGCCGACAACGGCGCACACGCCGCCGACCGGCGTGAAGTCGAACATGCCGAACGGCTCGCCGAAGGTGCGCTCGCGGAAGGACGCGACGATGATGTTCGGCGGCGTGCCGATCAGCGTGACGAGCCCGCCGAGGATCGAGGCGAAGGAGAGCGGCATGAGGCTGAGCGCCGGGCTCCGCTCCGCCTTTTTCGCCGCCTGGATCTCCACGGGCATCAGCAGCGCCAGCGCCGCGACGTTGTTCATGATCGCGGAGAGCGCGGCCGCGACCGCCGACATGATGCCGATGTGGGCGAACAAGGGCCGCGAGGCGTCGACCACCCGTCGCGCCACCAGCTCGATCACGCCCGCGTTCGTCAGGCCGCGGCTGACGATCAGCACCAGCGCGACGATCACCGTCGCCGGATGTCCGAAGCCGGAGAACGCCTCGTCGACGGGCACGGCGCCGGAGACGACCGCCACCATCAGCATCGCGAAGGCGACGAGGTCGAAGCGCCAGCGGCCCCAGATCAGCAGCCCGAAGAGCACCGCCAGGATCGCGAATAGAATGATCTGGTCTGTCGGCATCCGGCCCCCCTCCGCGCAAGCTAAGCCCGGACGGCGGGCGAGCGCCAGCACCGCGGCGTGAAAGTCGGCCGGCGTGCCCCAGCTTTCCGCCTCGTGATCGGCCATGCACACATCCACCCCGCAAGGGTCGGCGTCTTCGTCGCAATCGTGCTGACGGTGCTCGCAGCGGGCCCGGCCTGGGCGCAGGAAGACCAGCCGGAACCGGCCGAGCCAAGCATCGCCGTCGAAAGCGAGCCGACGGGCGACGACGCCATCGCCCGGCGGATCCGCGCGATCTACCGCGAAATCCCGGCGATGGAGGGCGTGCGCCTCTCGGTCGACTCCGGCGTCGTCACCCTGACCGGGACGATCCTCGAGCGCGAGACCGCGGAGGAGGCGGTGCGCCTCGCGAACCGGGTCGAGGGCGTGGCGACGGTCGAGAACGCGCTCGAGATCGAGACCTCCGTCTCGGGACGGCTCGGTCCGGCGGCGGAGCGGCTCCTGGCCCGCGGCAGCGGGGCGATCCAGCTCCTGCCGCTCGTGGCGACCGCGCTGCTCCTTGCCGGGCCCCTCGCGTTCGCGGGATTCCGCATCGCGCGCCTCTCCTGGCCCTGGGACCGCATCGCCCCCAACGCCTTCATTGCCGACCTGCTCCGCCAGGTCGTGCGGCTCGTGTTCGTGGCCGTCGGCGCCGTCATCGCGCTCGACCTGCTCGGCGCGACCGCGCTGATCGGGACGGTGCTGGGTGCGGCCGGCATCATCGGGCTGGCGATCGGCTTCGCCGTCCGCGACACGATCGAGAACTACATCGCCTCGATCATGCTGAGCCTGCGCCAGCCGTTCCAGCCGAACGATCACGTGGTGATCGAAGGGTACGAGGGGTTCGTGATCCGCCTGACCTCGCGGGCGACGATCATCATGACGCTCGAGGGCAACCACGTCCGGATTCCGAACGCGGTCGTCTTCAAGGCCGCGATCACCAACTACACGCGCAATCCCGAGCGCCGCTTCGACTTCCGCCTCGGCGTCAACGCCGACGCCAACCTCGCCGACGCGGTCGAGACCGGGCTCCGTGCGCTCCGCGATCTCCCCTTCGTGCTGCGCGACCCGGAGCCGCTCGGCTGGATCGACGCCGTCGGCGACTCGAGCGTGATCCTCTGGTTCGGCGGCTGGATCGACCAGCGGAGCACCGACTTCGCCCGCGCCCGCAGCGAGGCCATCCGCCTCGTGAAGCGCGCGCTCGAGGAGGCGGGCTTCGAGCTGCCCGAGCCGATCTACCGGCTGCGGCTCCAGGACCCGGCGGCGTCGCTGCCGGAGGCGCTGCCGGC
>DATKCY010000030.1:0-11147 GCA_035512995.1 Thermohalobaculum sp. | reverse complement strand
GCGCTGATCGGCGCGGGGCTCGGGTTCCTGTGGTACAACGCGCCGCCCGCGATGGTGTTCATGGGCGACACCGGGTCGCTGGCGCTCGGCGGCGCGCTGGGCGCGATCGCGGTCTCGACCAAGCACGAGATCGTGCTGGCGATCATCGGCGGCCTGTTCGTGCTCGAGGCCCTCAGCGTGATCATCCAGGTCGCGAGCTACAAGCTGACCGGCAAGCGCGTGTTCAGGATGGCGCCGATCCACCACCACTTCGAGCACAAGGGCTGGGAGGAGGCGACCGTCGTGATCCGCTTCTGGATCATCTCGGTGATCCTGGCGCTGATCGGGCTTGCGAGCCTGAAGCTGAGGTGAGGGCAGGGCCGTGGGGCATCCAGCCGAGCGGGCGGCGCCTGAGCGGGCGGTGATCCCGGCGACCGGCTTCGAGGGCCGGCGGGTCGGGGTGCTGGGCCTCGCGCGCTCGGGGCTCGCCGCGGCGCGCGCGCTCGCCGCGGGCGGCGCGGTTCCGGTCTGCTGGGACGACGGCGAGGCCGCGCGCGCGAAGGCGGAGGCGGCGGGGCTGGAGCTCGCGGATCTCAACCGCGAGCGCGAGGTGGCGTCGCTCGACCGGCTGATCGTCTCGCCCGGCATCCCGCACCTCTACCCAGAGCCGAACCCCGTGGTCGCATCGGCGATGGCGGCGGGCGTGCCGGTCGACAACGACATCGGCCTCTTCTTCCAGGCGCTTGGCCGGCTCGACGAGCCGCCGAAGGTGGTGGCGATCACCGGCTCGAACGGCAAGTCGACGACCACGGCGCTGATCGCGCACTGCCTGCGCCACGCGGGGCTGCCGGCGCAGATGGGCGGCAATATCGGGCGCGGCGTCTTCGACCTCGAGCCGCCGGGCGAGGGGGGCGTGCTGGTGCTCGAGCTCTCGTCCTACCAGATCGAGCTTGCGCGCACGCTCGCCCCCGACGTCGCGGTGTTCCTGAACATCACGCCCGACCATCTGGACCGGCACGGCGGCATGGGCGGCTATTTCGCGGCCAAGGCGCGGCTCTTCCTCGAGGGCGCGCCCGAGCGCGCGGTGATCGGGGTCGACGAGCCCGAGGGCGTGTACCTCGCGAACCGGATCGAGGAGCCGGTCCGCCTGTCGGTCGAGCGCAAGCTCAGGACCGACGGCTGGACCGTCTTCATGAACCGCAACCATCTGACGGAGTGGCGCGCCGGCCGCCAGCAGGCGGCGGTCGACATGCGCCAGTCGCTGACCCTGAGAGGCGCGCACAACCACCAGAACGCCGCCGCGGCCTGGGCCGCGTGCCGGGCTCTCGGCCTCGCGCCCCGCCGGATCGAGGCGGCGCTGATGGACTTTCCGGGGCTGGCGCACAGGCTCGAGCGGCTGGGGGAGGCGGACGGGGTCGTCTACGTCAACGACTCGAAGGCGACGAACGCCGATGCCGCCGAGAAGGCGCTGATGGCCTACGACAACATCCGCTGGATCGTCGGCGGCCGGGCCAAGGACGGCGGCATCGACGTGCTCAGGCCCCTCTTCGGCAAGGTGGTGAAGGCCTATCTCGTCGGCGAGGCGGCCGAGGCGTTCGCGCGGACGCTCGCGGACCGCCCGCACGAGGTCTGCGGCACGATCGAGGCCGCAGTCGCGCGCGCGAGCGCGGAGGCCGCGCCGGGCGAGGTCGTGCTGCTCGCGCCCGCCTGCGCGAGCTTCGACCAGTACCCGGACTTCGAGGCGCGGGGCGAGGATTTCCGCGCGCAGGTGGCACCGCTTCTGGGGGGGAGCTGATGGCCGATATCGCGCTCGAGGAGCGGGGGCCCGCGCGGGGGCACGGCTCCGCCCTCGGCAACTGGTGGCACACGGTCGACCGGTGGTCGCTCGGCGCCGTCGTCTCGCTCTTCGCGATCGGCATCGTGCTGGGGCTCGCGGCCTCGCCGCCGCTGGCGCAGAAGAACGGGCTCTGGACCTATCACTACGTCGTGCGCCACGTGTTCTTCGCAGCCGTGGCGATGAGCCTGATCCTCGGCGTCTCGATGCAGGCGCCGCGGCGGGTGCGGCGGGGGGGCGTGCTCGTGTTCGCGGGCGCGCTGGCGGCGACGGCGCTCCTGCCCTGGCTCGGCACCGACTTCGGCAAGGGGGCGGTGCGCTGGTACTCGCTCGGCTTCATGTCGCTGCAGCCGTCCGAGTTCCTGAAGCCCGGCTTCGTGATCGCCGCCGCCTGGCTGATGAGCGGCGCCTACGAGAAGCACGGGCCGCCGGGGCGCACGATCTCGGGCCTCGCGGCGGGAGGGATCGCGGCGATGCTGGCGCTCCAGCCCGACTTCGGGCAGGCGGTGCTGGTGCTGGGGGTCTGGTCGGCGATGATCTTCGTCTCGGGCGCGCCGATGGTGCTGCTGGTGGGCCTCGTCGGGCTCCTGGGCGCCGCGGGGGCGTTCGCCTATGCGAACTCGTCGCATTTCGCGGGGCGGATCGACGGGTTCCTCGCGGCCGAGGTCGATCCGAACACCCAGCTCGCCTATGCGCAGAGCGCGATCCGCGAGGGCGGGTTCTTCGGCGTCGGCGCGGCGCAGGGGTCGGTCAAGTGGACCCTGCCGGACGCGCACACCGACTTCATCATCGCGGTCGCGGCCGAGGAGTTCGGCCTGATCCTGACGCTGATCGTGATCGCGCTCTACCTCTTCATCACGCTCCGGGCGCTGGCGCGGCTGTCGGAGGAGCGCCAGCCTTTCGTGCGTCTCGCCGGGAGCGGGCTCGCCGTCATGCTGGGGCTGCAGGCCTTCGTGAACATGGCGGTGGCGATCCGGCTGTTGCCGGCCAAGGGCATGACGCTGCCCTTCATCTCCTATGGCGGCTCGTCGATGATGGCGGGCGCGCTGGCGATGGGGGCGCTCTTGGCGCTGACGCGGCGGCGGCCGCACGACGCGGCGGCCGAGTTGCTGGACCGGGCGTGAGCGGACCCCTTCTCGTCATCGCGGCGGGCGGCACCGGCGGGCACATGGTCCCGGCGCAGGCGCTGGCCGAGGAGATGCTGCGCCGCGGCTGGCGCGTGCAGCTCGCGACCGACGCGCGGGGGCTCCGCTATGCCGACGGGTTTCCGCAGGCCGTCGAGCGGGTCGAGCTGAGCTCGGCGAGCCTGCAGCGCGGCGGCTGGGGCGCGCGGGCCGCGGCGCCGCTGGCGCTGATGAACGGCGCGCTGGCGGCGGCGGGGCGGTTCGCCCGGGACAGGCCCGCCTGCGTCGCGGGCTTCGGCGGCTATCCGGCGTTCCCGGCGCTGGCGGGCGCGCTCTGGCGGCGCATCCCGCGGCTGATCCACGAGCAGAACGGCGTGCTCGGGCGGGTGAACCGGCTGTTCGCGGGGCGCGTCGACCGCGTCGTCTGCGGCACCTGGCCGGTGACGAACGCGCCCACCGGCGCGAACCTCGTCCGCATGGGCAACCCGGTGCGCGCCGCGGCGCTGGAGGTCCGGGACCGGCCCTACGCGCCGCCGGGCGACGGCCCGCTCGGCCTCCTCGTCTTCGGCGGCAGCCAGGGGGCGAGCGTCTTCGCCCGGCTCGTCCCCGCCGCGGTCGCCGGGCTGCCGCCTGCGCTCCGCGAGCGGCTGCACGTGACCCAGCAGGTGCGCGAGGGCGAGGAGGACGCCGTCGGCGCCGCCTATGCCGAGGCCGGCGTCGAGGCCGCGCTCGCGCCCTTCTTCGCCGACATGCCGCGCCGGATCGCCGACGCGCAGCTCGTGATCGCGCGCGCCGGCGCCTCGACGGTGGCCGAGCTCGCCGCGATCGGGCGGCCCGCGATCCTCGTGCCCTATCCGCACGCGATGGACGACCACCAGACCGCCAACGCCCGCGCGCTGTCCGACGCGGGCGGCGCCGTCGTCACGCCCGAGCACGGGCTGACCGCCGGGGGGCTCGCCAAGCTGATCGAGAGAATCCTCGCCGACCCCGCCGAGGCCGCCGCGATGGCGGAGAAGGCCCGCGCCGCCGGCAACCCGACCGCCGCCAGCGATCTGGCCGACCTGGTGGAGGAGCTTGGAGCGGGCGTCAAATCCGGGTAAGGGGGCCGCCTGCCCGTCAACTGAGGGAAGAGCCATGACCGCCCAGGAGTCCCCCCCGCGCCACCAGGCGCGCGAGATGCCGCCCCCGAACGCGCCGACCTCGGCCCTGCCGCTCGAGATCGGCACGCTGCACTTCGTCGGCATCGGCGGCATCGGCATGTCGGGCATAGCCGAGGTCATGCTGAACCTCGGCTACAAGGTGCAGGGCTCGGACCTGAAGGAAGGCCCGATTCTCGAGCGGTTGCGCGAGCTCGGCGCCGAGATCTTCATCGGCCAGAAGGCCGAGAACCTGGGCGACGCCCGCGTCGTGGTGATCTCGAGCGCGATCAGGCGCGACAACCCGGAGCTGCTGGCCGCGCGCGAGCGCACCCTGCCGGTCGTGCGCCGGGCCGAGATGCTGGCCGAGCTCATGCGGCTCCGCTGGAACGTCGCGGTCGCGGGCACCCACGGCAAGACCACGACGACCTCGCTGGTGGCCTCGATTCTCGATTCGGGCGGGGTCGATCCGACCGTCATCAACGGCGGCATCATCCGCTCCTACGGCTCGAACGCGCGCCTCGGCGAGGGCCAGTGGATGGTCGTCGAGGCCGACGAGTCCGACGGCACCTTCGTCAAGCTGCCCGCCACGATCGCGATCATCACCAACATCGATCCCGAGCACATGGACCACTACGGGACGATCGAGGCCCTGCGCGACAGCTTCGACGCCTTCGCCTCCAACATCCCGTTCTACGGCGCGCTCGTCGCCTGCATCGACCACCCGGAGGTGCAGAGCCTTATGGGCCGCATCACCGACCGGCGGATCGTGACCTTCGGCTTCTCGCGCCAGGCCGACATCCGCGGCGAGAACGTGACGTTCGCCGAGGGCAAGTCGCATTTCGACGTGATCGACCGCGAGAGCGGCGAGCGCTGGGAGGGCTTCGAGCTGCCGATGCCGGGCGAGCACAACGTCTCGAACGCGCTCGGCGCCATCGCGGTCGGGCGCGAGCTGAAGATCCCGATGGAGCAGATCCGCCAGGGGCTCGAGTCGTTCAAAGGCGTGCACCGGCGCTTCACCCGCGCGGGCGAGTGGAACGGCGCGCCGATCATCGACGACTACGCGCACCACCCGACCGAGATCACGGCGGTGCTGAAAGCCGCCCGCGCCTCGACCGAGGGCAAGGTGATCGCGATCCACCAGCCGCACCGCTTCTCGCGGCTCGAGAGCCTGTTCGAGGAGTTCTGCGGCTGCTTCAACGACGCCGACGTGGTCGGCATCACCGACGTCTACGCGGCCGGCGAGGATCCGATCGACGGCATCAGCCGCGACGCGCTGGTGGGAGGCTTGCGCGCGCACGGCCACCGCAGCTCGTTCGCGCTGAAGGCGCCCGACGGGCTGCCGGACTTCGTGCGCAGCCACGCCGAGCCCGGCGACCTGGTCGTCTTCCTCGGCGCGGGCTCGATCTCGGTCTGGGCGCACGGGCTGCAGCACGAGCTGGAGACCGAGCGGACCGCGGCCGAATGACCACGGTGCTCGACGGCCATCGCCTGATCGGGCGGCTGCCGAAGGTCCGCGGCAAGCTGACCCCGATGCGCGAGATGGCGGGGCTTACCTGGTTTCAGGTGGGCGGCCCGGCCGAGGTGCTGTTCCAGCCGGCGGACGAGGACGACCTGGCGGACTTCCTGAAGGCGTGCCCCGACGACGTGCCGGTGACGCCGGTCGGCATCGGCTCGAACCTTCTGGTCCGCGACGGCGGCATCTTCGGCGTGGTGATCCGCCTCGGCCGCGGCTTCAACGCGGTCGAGGCGCAAGGCGCGCGCGTGACCGCGGGCGCCGCGGTGCCGGACGCGCTGGTCGCGAAGAAGGCGGCCGCCGCCGGGATCGGCGGGCTCGAGTTCCTGCGCGGTGTCCCCGGCACCATCGGCGGGGCGCTGACGATGAACGCCGGCTGCTACGGCCGCGAGATCAAGGACGTGCTGGTCGAGGCGCGGGCGATCGACCGCGCGGGCGACCGCCTGACCTTCACGGCCGAGGAGATGGGTTTTTCGTACCGCCACGCCGAGGCCGCCGAGCGCGACCTCGTCTGGACCGGCGCCGTGCTGGAGGGCCGGGAGGAGGACGCCGACGCGGTGACGGCCCGGATGGAGGCGCTGGTCGACCAGCGCGAGGCCTCGCAGCCGATCCGCGAGAAGACCGGCGGCTCGACCTTCCGCAACCCCGCCGGCCACTCATCGACGGGCGCCGCGGACGACACGCACGAGCTGAAGGCGTGGAAGCTGATCGACGAGGCCGGCTGCCGCGGGCTGACCGTCGGCGACGCGCAGGTCAGCGAGAAGCACTGCAACTTCCTCGTCAACCGGGGTGCGGCGCGGGCCGAGGACCTGGAAGAGCTGGGCGAGACCGTTCGCGCGCGCGTGCAGGCGCATTCCGGCCACGATTTGCACTGGGAAATCAGGCGCATCGGGGTTAAGCTGCCTGATCCGGCCGCCATCTGAGGCGGCCGGGGCCGGACCCGGGGGACAACCCGGGCCGGGACGAGCGGTTGGGGCGGCCATGTCGAGCAGGACAGGCTCCCGCGTCGTGGTGCTGATGGGCGGCCCGTCCGCCGAGCGCGAGGTCTCCTTGAGCTCGGGGCGGGAATGCGCAGGTGCGCTGCGGCAGGCGGGCTACGAGGCGATCGAGGTCGACGCCGGACAGGATCTGTCCGAGCGCCTGCTGTCGCTCGCGCCCGACGTCGTCTTCAACGCGCTGCACGGCCGCTGGGGCGAGGACGGCTGCGTCCAGGGCCTGCTTGAGTGGCTGCGGATCCCCTACACGCATTCGGGCGTGCTCGCCTCGGCGCTGGCGATGGACAAGGAGCGGACCAAGCGCGCCTATGCCGACGCCCGGCTGCCGATCGCCGAGAGCCGGCTGGTGCGCAAGGGCGAGATCGCGGCCGTGCACCCGATGCCGCCGCCCTACGTCGTCAAGCCCAACAACGAGGGCTCGTCGGTCGGCATCCACATCGTCGAGGAGGGCGCCGGCGCGCCGCCGGAGCTCGGCGACGACGCGCCCGAGGTGCTGATGGTCGAGGCGTTCGCGCCGGGGCGCGAGCTCACGACCACGGTCATGGGCGAGCGGGCGCTGACGGTGACCGACATCATCTCGGAGCACGGCTGGTACGACTATCACTCGAAATACGTCGCGGGCGGCTCGCGCCACGTGCTGCCGGCCGAGGTGCCGGACGACGTGTTCGCGGCCTGCCTCGACTATGCCCTCCGGGCGCACGAGGTGCTGGGGCTTCGCGGCCTCAGCCGCACCGATTTCCGCTGGGACGAGGCGAAGGGGGTCGAGGGGCTGATCCTGCTCGAGACCAACACCCAGCCCGGCATGACGCCGACCTCGCTCGCGCCCGAGCAGGCGCAGCATTGCGGCGTCTCGTTCCCCGAGCTCGTCGCCTGGATGGTCGAGGACGCCTCGTGCGGACGCTAGACGAGAACGGCGCGCCGGTGGCCGCCGCGCCCCGCGCCGGGCCCGGGCCCTCGAAGCTCCGCTACCGGCTGGCGCGCGCCTGGGCCAAGCCCGGCGTGCGCGGCCTGGTCACGGTCTACCTGCCGCTCGCGCTCCTCGGCGTCGCCGGCTGGCGGATCGCGGCCGACGACGCGGTGCGCGAGGCGGTCCGGCTCCGCGCGGCGCAGGCCTACGAGGGACTGGCGACGCGACCCGAGTTCACGGTCCGCGGGGTCCGGGTCGAGGGCGCCTCGCCCGCGCTCCACCGGCACATCGTGGCGACCGCCGGGGTCGAGCCCGGCATCTCGTCGCTCCGCCTCGACCTCGACATGATCCGCGAGCAGGTCGAGACGCTGGGGCCGGTCGCGAGCGCCCGGGTGCGGATCGCGCCCGACGGGCTGCTCGAGATCGCGGTCGGCGAGCGGATCGCCCGGGTGCTCTGGCGCACGCCCGAGGGCGAGCTGGCGCTGCTCGACGACGAGGGCGTGCGGATCGGCACGGTCGCCCGGCGGGCGGCGCGCGCCGACCTGCCGCTGATCCTGGGGCAGGGCGCCTCGATGCGGGTCGCCGAGGCGCTCCGCCTGGCCGCCGCGGCGCCCGACCTCATGGGACGGCTGCGCGCGCTGGTGCTGGTCGGCGAGCGGCGCTGGGACCTCGCCCTCGGCGGGGGCATGACCGTGATGCTGCCGGAGGAGGGGCCGGTGCCCGCGCTGATGCGCGTGATGGCGCTGCACAGGGCCGAGGAGCTGCTCGACCGCGACGTCGGGGTCGTCGACATGCGCCTCTCCGACCGCCCGGCGCTCCGGCTCTCGCCCGAGGCGATCGAGCGCTATCGCGAGGTGGCGGAGGGCGGGGAGAAGACGTGAGGGTGGCCCGCGCCGCCGGCCGGGGGGCCGGGCGCGGGGGACAATCGTGAGGAGGGGCGGGCGCCTTCGTGCCGCGTCCGCGCTTTCGGGGGAGTAGCCGTGAACTTTCGTCAGTTGAACCTCTACCGCAACATGCGCTCGCGTCTGCAGCTCGCCATCCGGCGCGGGCGGCTCGCGGTCATCGATCTCGGCTCGTCCAAGATCACCTGCCTGATCCTGCGCTTCGACCCGGTGCGGCTGGGGGAGGCGAGCAGGCGCGATCGCCTCGGCACTGCGCTCTTCGGCGCGGTCGAGGTCGTGGGCGCGCGCACGGTCCAGTCGCGCGGCATCCGCCGGGGCGAGATCACCGACATGGACGAGGCGGCGCGGGCGATCCGCCTGGCGCTCCTGAACGCCGAGCGGGCGGCCGCGGCCAAGGGGGTCGAGCGGGTCGACCAGGCGATCGTGTCGTTCTCGGGCGGGCAGCCGCAGTCCTACTCGACCCACGCCGAGGTCGAGACCGAGACCGGCCAGGTGACCGAGCGCGACATCGCGCAGGCGCTGGCCGAGTGCCCGGAGCCGCCGATCGGGGCCGGGCGCCAGATCCTGCACTGCCAGCCGGTGCAGCTGGGCGTCGACTACCAGACCGGGATCACCGACCCGCGCGGCATGATGGGCAGGCGGCTGACCGTCGCCTGCCACGTCCTCGCGGTCGAGGCGCGCCCGCTCGCGAACGTCATGGAGTGTGTGCGCCAGTGCGACCTGGACCTCGCGGGGGTGGTCAGCGCGCCCTACGCCGCAGGCCTCGCGGCGCTGGTCGAGGACGAGCAGCGGACCGGGGCCGTCTGCATCGACATGGGCGGCGGCACGACCTCGTTCTCGATCTTTCTCGGCGACCACCTCGTCGGCGTCGACCAGGTCCGCTACGGCGGCAGCCACGTGACGTCGGACATCGCGGCCGGCCTGATGATGCGCCACAGCACGGCCGAGCGGATCAAGACGCTGAACGGCGGCGTGATCGCCACCGGCGCCGACGAGCGCGAGCTGATCGACGCGCCGAAGCGCGGCGAGGAGGAGAGCCCCGAGCGCCGGCAGATCAGCCGCGGCATGCTGATCGGCGTGATCCGCCCGCGCATGGACGAGATCTTCCGCACGCTGCAGCGCCGCCTGCACGAGCTCGGCGCCGCCGAGCTGCCGGGCTCGGCGATCGTGCTGACGGGGGCCGCGTGCCAGATGCCGGGCATCGACGAGATGTGCGCGCAGGTGCTGGGCCGGCGGCCGCGCATCGGCCGGCCGCTCCGCATCGCGGGCCTGCCGCAGGACATGACCCGGCCCGACCACGCGGCCGCTGTAGGTTTGGCGGTCTATGCCGTTCGCCCGCATGACGAACTTTGGGACTTCGAGATGCCGAGGCCGCTCGGCGCGCGGGGCCGGGCGTCGGAAATGCTGCGCTGGCTAAGAACATCTTGGTAATTCTCGGGTGACGTGAGGGCAAAGGTCCAGTAGCCTGAGCGGCACAGGTAAGAAGCAGATGCGAGTCCCGGAGCAACCGGGGTCGCGAACATCAAAGTGGGGCAAGAGCAGATGGCCTTGAATCTGAGAGAGCCGGACGAGCACGAGCTGCGTGCGCGGATCACCGTCTTTGGCGTGGGCGGCGCTGGAGGAAACGCCGTCAACAACATGATCGAAAAGAAACTCGAGGGGGTTGACTTCATCACCGCCAACACCGACGCGCAGGCGCTCGGGAACAGCCAGGCGGCGCGGAAGATCCAGCTCGGCGTCGGCGTCACGAAGGGGCTCGGCGCCGGATCGAAGCCCGATGTCGGCTTCTCGGCGGCCGAGGAATCGGCCGAGGAGATTTCGAATCACCTCGAGGGCGCGAACATGTGCTTCATCACCGCCGGCATGGGCGGGGGCACGGGCACCGGGGCCGCGCCCGTCGTCGCGCGGACCGCGCGCGAGATGGGCATCCTGACCGTCGGCGTGGTCACCAAGCCCTTCGCCTTCGAGGGCGCGCGGCGCATGGCGCTCGCCGAGGCCGGCATCGAGGAGATGCAGAACTACGTCGACACGCTGATCGTGATCCCGAACCAGAATCTCTTCCAGGTGGCGTCCGAGCGGACGACCTTCATGGAAGCGTTCCAGATGGCCGACGACGTGCTCTACCAGGGCGTGCAGGGCGTCACCGACCTCATGGTCCGGCCCGGCATGATCAACCTCGACTTCGCCGACGTCCGCTCGGTGATGGAGGAGATGGGCAAGGCGATGATGGGCACGGGCGAGGCCGACGGCGAGACCCGCGCGGTCGACGCCGCCGAGAAGGCGATCGCCAACCCGCTGCTCGACGAGGTCAGCCTCAAGGGCGCCAAGGGCGTGCTGATCAACATCACCGGCGGCTTCGACCTGACGCTGTTCGAGATGGACGAGGCGGCGAATCGCATCAAGGACGAGGTCGACCCGAACGCGCTGATCAAGTTCGGCTCGGCGATCGACCCCGAGATGGAGGGCCGGATGCGCGTCAGCGTCGTCGCCACCGGCATCGACATCGAGGCGGCGGCGGCGCGTCCGCCGCACGCCGCGCCGCGCCGCCGGGTCGCGTCGACCGATCCGGGCATGATGGCGGCGCTCCGCGGCCCGCAGCGCCGGTTCGAGCCGGTCGTGAAGGCCCCGGCCGACGAGGCGCCCGAGGAGGAGGACGCCGAGCTCGAGGCCGAGACCGCGGGCGGTCCCGCCCCGGCTGCGGCCACCGCCTCGGCTGACCGCGGCGCGCTCGCGGCCCGGCGGCTCGCGGCCACC
>DATKCY010000029.1:0-3742 GCA_035512995.1 Thermohalobaculum sp. | reverse complement strand
CGCTTCGGCGACCTCGACCTGGCGCGCGAGCTGACCTGGGTGCACGGGGCCGATGGCTGGTTGCTGCGCTGGAGCCCCGAGGTGCTCTTCCCCGAGCTCGGCGCGGACGGGACGCTGCGGCTCGACCGCGATCTCGGCCCGCGCGGCCGGATCCTCGGCGGTGGTGACCTGGTGTGGGCGCAGACCCGTGACGACGGCATCCGCGTCTATCCGCAGGAGGGGCTCGCGGGCCAGGTCATCGGCTACCTGAGCGAGGTGACCGCCGAGGACCTCGAGCGACTCGGGCCGGACGCGGGCTATCGGGCCGGCGACGTCATCGGGCGCAGCGGGCTCGAGTTCGGCGCGGAGGCGCTGCTGCGCGGCGCGCCGGGCTGGCGGCTGGTGGCCGTGGCCGCCGACGGCGTCGAGACCGTGCTCCACGCGACCGAGATGGTGCCGGGCGCCGACCTCGCCATCACGATCCGCCCATCGGTCCAGGCCGCCGCCCAGCAGGCGCTCGCGCCGTACGCGCAGGCGGCGACCGCGGTCGTCGACCCGACCAGCGGCGACGTCTGGGCGCTCGCCAGCCAGCCGGGCTTCAACCCGAACGCGATGACGCTGGGCACGACGCTCGCCGGCGAGCCGGTGTCGCCCGCCGGCCAGGCGCAGATCTTCAACAAGGCGGTGCTCGCCGCCTACCCGGCCGGGTCGTCGTTCAAGCCGTTCACCCTCGCCGCGGCCCTGCAGACCGGGGTCGTCACCCCGTCGAGCACGCGCCCGTGCCCGCCGACCTGGCAGTACGGCGGCTTCACGTTCCGCAACTACCTCGATCACACGCTGCCGGGCAGCGTCGGCCTGGCGGAGTCGATGGCCTTCAGCTGCAACACCACCTACATGCCGCTCTCGCTGGAGGTCTACGAGGCTGATGCGACGGCGCTGACCGAACTGCTGTTCGAGTTCGGCTTCGGCGCTGCGACCGGCATCGGCTACCTCACCGAGGAGACCGGGATCGTCCCCGACGACGCGTGGTTGGCGGCGAACGGCCGCGGCGGCTAGTCGGGGTTCGAGCAGATCCAGCTGTCGATCGGGCAGGGCGCCTTCCTCGGCACGCCGCTCCAGCTCGCCAACGCGTACGCGGCGATCGGGAACGGCGGGACCCTGTGGCGGCCACGGATCGTGACGACGGCCACGCTTCCCGACGGAACGGTCGTCGAGCAGGTCGAGCCGACCGTCGTGCGCCAGATCAGCGTTTCCGCGGCTGACCTCGCCTTCGTGACCGATACCCTCCAGGCGGTGACCACCCTCTCGTACGGCACCGGCACCGCCGCCTTCGCCGGCTTCGGGATCCCGGTGGCCGGGAAGTCCGGCACCGCCGAGACCGGCACGCCCGATCCGCACGCCTGGTTTCCGGCCTTCGCCCCCGCCGATGCCCCGACGGTGAGCGTCGCCACCGTCCTGCCCTTCATCCCGCTCGGGACGGGCGGCTCGGACGCGGCCCCGCTCGTTCGCCGCGTGATGGCGGCCCACTTCGCCGATTAGGCCCGTGGTGTGCCCGATGGATCGGGCACGGTGCACCGCGAACCCGCCTCGTCCCCGGCCCTGCCCGATTTATCGGGCACGGGTGCACGCGACCGCCTCTTACGGCGCAGCCCTGCCCGATAGATCGGACATGACGCACCGCCAGCGCCCTTCCCGCGCTGCCCCACCCGATTGATCGGCACGGTGCACCGCGAATCCGCCCCTGCCCGGCTCTGCCCGATTAGATCGGGCACGGACTGGTCCAGCGGGCCGACCCCAGGGCATGTGCGAGCACGCCGCCCGCACCGGGCCGCCGGCACGGTCGCCTTGCGCCGCACGGCGGCGACCGGGTAGCATCGGTCTCGCCGCTCCTTAGAAGCCCCTTGGGTCAACACAGCCCGGAGAGCGACTCGTCGCAGTGATCTCAGATACCGCGATCCCGCTGAGGTTCCAGACCGCCGAGGTCGGCGTCGACTGGCTTCAGTGCAATATCGAGTGCCAGGAAGGCTGCCCGGTCAACACGAACTGCCGGGGCTACTTGATGCTGGCCGCCGAGGGCCGCTTCGAGGAGGGCTACATCCTGGCCCGCGATCCGAACCCGGTCGCCGCCATCTGCGGCTACGTCTGCAGCGCCCCGTGCGAGAAGGCCTGCCGCCGCGCCGACATCGACAAGCCGCTCGCCATCCGCGCCATGAAACGGTTCCTCGTCGACTGGCACTACGGCAACAACATGCCGGACAACGTGGTCGTCCAGGCGCCGACCGGCCGCAGGATCGCCATCGTCGGCGCGGGACCCGCCGGGCTCGCCACGGCCAAGGAGCTCGCCAGCTGGGGCCACGAGGTCCACATCTACGAGGCGCTCCCCTCGGGTGGCGGCACGACCCTCATCGGCGTCCCGGCCTTCCGCCTGCCGCGCGACGTCATCGAGCTGGACGTGAACTGGGTCGCCAAGCACGGCGTGCAGTTCCACTACAACGTCGAGATCGGCCGCGACATCACGCTCGAACAGCTGCGCGAGCAGCACGACGCGGTGGTGGTCGCGACCGGCTGCATGTACCCGGTCGCCATGAACACCCGGGGCGAGGAGCTCGACGGCGTGATCTACGGCGTCGACTTCCTGAAGCGTGCGAACCTCGGCCAGCCCCAGTGGGTCGGCGAGCACGTGGTGATCATCGGCGGTGGCTACACCGCCATGGACTCGGCGCGCACGGTGCTTCGCCTGGGCGCGAAGACCTCGACCATCGTCTACCGACGTGGGCCGGAGGAGATGGTCGTCGACGAGGAGGAGATCCACGAGACGCGCTTCGAGGGCGTCGCCTTCGAATACTTCAGCTCACCGGATGAGGTCCTCCCCGACGAGAGCGGCAAGGTGCGCGGCATGCGCTTCGTGCGCACGCGCCTCGGGGCGCCGGATGCGAGTGGCCGCCGCAGCGCGGAGGTGATCCCCGGCAGCGAGTTCGAGATCGCCTGCGACATGGTCATCCCGTGCACCAGCCAGGCATCGGACTTCAACGTGCTCGGCGAGTACGGCGCCAAGCTGAACCGGCACGTCGGGGTGACCGATACCCGCGAGGTGGTCGAGGGTGGCTCGCTCTCGTCGTGGCGATCCGCGCCACTCAACGGCAGCACCCCGAAGGACGCGACCGGGCGGCCGATGAACGAGCTGCAGTTCGAGTTCAACAAGGGCAGCCTGACGATCAACGCCGACACGTTCAGCACGAGCGCGGACGGCATCTTCGCGGTCGGCGACTTCGTCACCGGCCCTGCCACCATCATCGAGGCCGCCGGGCTCGGCCGCCGCTGCGCCCGCTCGGTCGACCGCTGGCTGGCCGGGCTGCGCGGCGAGGAGCTCGAGGAGCTGCCGGTCATCAATCGCGCGGTCGTCACCCAGAGTCTCGAGCACGACATGCCGCGCTTCTATGAGGCCACCGAGCGCCAACACATCCCGATGGCGCCGCCGGAGCTGCGCCGCGACTTCACCAGCCTGGTCGAGGTCGGCTACGACACCCGCGGCGCGATCACCGAGGGCACGCGCTGCCTGCAGTGCAACCACAACATCAACATCGACGGCCCGCGCTGTATCCTGTGCGGGCTCTGCGCCGACGTCTGCCCCGAGGGCGTGATCTACATGATCGACAAGGCGCAGGTCGGCGGCGACGACCCGGAACAGGAGTTCTTCCAGGCGTGGCCCAGGGGAATCGCCATGATCATCGACGAGGAGCGCTGCATCCGGTGCAACCTCTGC
>DATKCY010000028.1:0-5739 GCA_035512995.1 Thermohalobaculum sp. | reverse complement strand
AAATACGCGCCCACGCTCTCCCTCTTCGTCTGGCTGTCGCTGGCGCAGGCCGTACGGCTCGCGCGGACCGCGCCGGCGATCGTCGCGATCGCGCGGGCCGAGACCGCAAACCCGATGTGGAGCAATCTGGTGCGGATCGCGGTGCTGCCGCTCCTGTTCCTCGCGCTGGCCGCAGGCGCCGGGCTGATGGCGGCCGCCTGGCTCGCGCTCGCGGGCGAGCTGCTGGCGCTGGCGGTCGCCTTCCTCCTGCTCCGCCGCCGGCTGGGGCTCCCGCTTTCCGGGCTCGGCCTGCCGGTCGGAGGGGCGCTCGCGCTCCTCGGCCTGATCGGCCTCGGCGCGGCGCTCCACCCGCCGGCGGCGGGGCTGGCCGAGCACCTGCACGGGGGCCAGGTCCCGCCTCTGGCGGCGTTCGTGCTCTACGCCCTCCTCGCGCTGCCGACGCTCCGCGCCCGCGGCCTGCGGGCCCTGGGGCTCCGGCTGCGCGCCCGCGTAATACTTCGTTAAGCATGACGAAGGGAAACTGCCCGCCGGTCATCGAGGCCGGAGCCATGCCCGAAGAACCCTCCGACGCACCGTTCGACAGCCCGCCCGCAGGCCGTGCGGCAGCGGCGTCCGCCCCGGACGTCTCGCTCCGGCGGAGCCCGCTCGCGCCGCTCCTGCTGGCGCTCTGCCGGGTGCGCTGGCTGCGCGCGCCGGCCCGCCGGCTCGCGCTCGGGCTCGAGGGCGGCGCGTTCTTCTCGGCGACCCTCCGCACGATCCTCGCGCGGTTCCACGGCGTCGAGGTCGGGGCCTACAGCTACGGCGACCTCTTGAGGCCCGGCGTTCTGCCCCCGGGCAGCCGGGCCGGGCGCTACTGCTCGGTCGGGAGCGGGCTGGCCGTGCGCCGGCGAAACCATCCGTTCGAGCGCATCTCGCAGCACCCGTTCTTCTACGACGCCGCCTTCGGCTTCGTCGCCCGCGACTCGATCCCGGCCGAGGCGGAGAACCCGCTCTCGATCGGCCACGACGTCTGGATCGGCGTCCGGGTGACCATCCTGTCCGGCTGCCGCCGGATCGGGAACGGCGCGGTCGTGGCGGCCGGCGCGGTCGTGACCCGCGACGTGCCGCCCTACACGGTCGTCGGCGGCGTGCCGGCGCGGCCGATCCGGCGGCGGTTCGATGCCGCGACCGCGCAGGCGGTCGAGGCGAGCCGCTGGTGGACGCGCCCGCCCGAGGCGCTGCTGGCGGATGCGGGAGAGGCGCTGACGGCACCGGCCGACCCGGCGGTGGCGGCGCGGCTCGGGGCGGCCGGCCTGCCCGACAGCCGATCGGGGAGCCTCGGTCCGCATCCGGTCGCGCCGCGCGCTGCGACCGCCGCTGGGTCCGGCGCGCCGCGGGGATCGGCCCGTCCTGGCGGGCAGCCGCGAGTCCGCTGACGCCGTCAGTCGCTCCCCCGGACTCAGAGCCAGGTCCGGCGCGTCTTCGGCGGGGCCGGCCCGGCGGGCGCTCCCTGGCGCGGACAGGCCTCCTCCTCCTCGGCGAGCCAGCCGAGGCAGCCGGCCAGGAACATCATCCAGCAGTAGCTCGCGTTCCAGAGATGCACGCTCCAGATCGCGGTCGAGACTCCGACGAGCGAGACGATCAGGCCGAGCCTGAGCCGCGCCGAGACGGGGTCGAGGTCGCGCCGCCGTGCGGCCCGCCACATCAGCAGCAGAAAGGCGCCGCCGAGCAGGGCCACGGCCGGCAGCCCGTGGCGCATCGCGATCAGCAGCCAGAACATGTCGACGCTTCCGGGCATCCACTCCGCCCGCTCCCAGCCGCCCAGCCCGATGCCGAGAAGGGGGTTCCGGAGCACCTCGGCGCTGCCATGCTCCCAGATCAGGACGCGGTTGAACGCGCTCTGCGGATTGAGGGTCAGGTAGCTTGCGAAGACCTGGAACGGCGTGCGGTTCGACAGGAGGTCGACCGTGGCGTAGCCCGCGAGGACGAGGAGCGCGAGCACGAGCCAGCGGGCGGCCAGGCGCCGGAGGAGCCCGCCCCAGGCCAGCAGGCCGATCTGCACCGCGAGGCAGAGCAGCGCGCCGGTCGAGAGCGAGACGAAGGTGGCGAGGCCGATCATCAGGCCGACCGCCATGCGCGACGCCGGGTGCTGCAGCGCCGTCCAGGCCAGCGCGAAGGTGGAGGAGACGAAGATGCCGTAGAGGATCGGGTGCTCGAAGGCGGCCTGCGCGCGGTCGAGGCCGAGCCGTCCCGGCGTCTCGATCGGCGCCAGGGCCGGCCCGAGCTCGGCGAAGAGCGCGAGATAGAGCGCGACGCCGGTGAGCGCCTCGTAGAGCGCGAAGGGCAGCAGCAGGCCGACGATCACCGCGCCCGTCAGCGCCAGCCGCGCCATCGCGGCCGGGCCGCGGATGCCGTGGCGGCCGATCAGATAGGCGCCGAAGGTCTGGAGGACGACGATGCCCGCCGGCTCCCACCCCTGCCCTACGCCCTCGTTGACGAGGAGCGAGAGCGCTGCCCAGAGCGCCGCGCCGAGGACCATCAGGTCGGGCAGCCGCACCCCGCCCGCGCGGCCGCCGGCCCAGAGGAGGACGAGCGGCGGAAAGCTCGCGAGGAGCAGGAGCAGCAGGGGCGAGAGCCGGAGCGGGCCGACGAAGAAGTAGCCCGGCAGGATCAGGCTGAACGCGAAGGCGGTCGCCAGCAGCGCCCGCCCGCCCGCGGCCCTGGCCTCGAGGCGGGCCCGGCGGGCGGCGCCGGCGAGGCCCGGGTCGAGGGCTCTGCCGCCTAGAATGGTCATCTGCGGATGCGCCCGTGGCCGGCGGAGCGCGCCACCAGCGGCGGGGCGTCCCTGATCCGTGCCGGACGGAACCCTCGAGTTCCGGACAGCGGCGCGCCGAGGCCGGAGCGGTTCGACCGAACGCCCGCCCGAGGCCGCGCGTGCCCGTGCTCGAGGCCACGGCGCGAACACACGTCCGTCGATCCGATTCCGGTCTCACTTTCGCCCATAAGCTGATCCACCATGCAAGGCTCAGGCGGCAGAATCGGCGCCGTTTGCGGGCCCGGGCTCGACCGCGTTGCGTAGGTGAATTGGGAGTGGTGATGGTGGTGCCGTATCGCGCTCTGCGCGCCTATCTGGTGGCCGACGACGGCGCCGTCACGATCGATTGGGTGGCGCTGACCGCGGGCATCCTCCTGCTCGGGATCGTCGTGATTTTGTCGATCTTTTCGAACGGCGTCGCGCCGCTGACGGGTTCGATCAACGATAAGCTCAGCGGCGCGAACGCCGGGCTGTGCAGCGAGCTCGAATCGGGTCTCGGGCTTGACGTCGGCGACTGCGACGTCCTCCTCGGCGACTGACCGGGCCCGTCGCGGCGGGGCGGGCGGACGAGCGGAGGCGCCGCGCTGCGGAGCCGTCCGGCCCGGACGCGCTCCGCCTCGACGTGCTGCCGGGGCCGGCGCGCAGCGATCGGCTCCGGTCGTGACGCCGGCGGGTCCGGGCGGCGGCTGGTTCCGGGACGGTGCCGCGCCAGGCGGGCGCGTGTCCGGGGCAGCCGCGGGGCGGTGCCCGTCATCGGTCCCGAGCGCCTGAGGACTCTCCGCCAAGACGTCTCCCCTCGGTTGCAGGCCGGACGCTCGCCCCCTCAGTACGCGCTCTTCTGGAACAGCACGACGAAGGCCGTCAGGACCAGGATGCGCAGGTCGAACAGGACCGACCAGTTGTCCGCGTAATAGGTGTCGTGGCGCACGCGCTCGCGCATCAGGCCGACCCGCGCGGTCTCGCCCCTCAGCCCGTTCACCTGCGCCCAGCCGGTGATCCCCGGCTTCACCCGGTGGCGGGCGAAATAGCCGCGGATCTGGCGCGCGTATTCGGCGTTGTGGCCGAGCGCGTGCGGCCGCGGGCCGACCAGCGACATCGATCCTCCGAGCACGTTCAGGAGCTGCGGCAGCTCGTCGAGCGAGGTGCGGCGGAGGATGCGGCCGACCCGCGTCACGCGCGGATCGTCGCGGGTCGCCTGCCGCTCGAAGCCGTCGGCGGGCGCGACCGGCGCCGCCTCGTGGCGCATCGAGCGGAACTTGTAGATCCGGAACGCGCGGTTGTTGAAGCCGAGCCGCGCCTGGCGAAACAGCACGGGGCCCGGGCTGTCGAGCCGGATCGCGAGCGCGATCAGCGCGAGGAGCGGCGCCGAGACGACCAGGATGACGCTTCCCAGCAGCAGGTCCAGAACCCGCTTCGCGACCGAGTTCCAGCCCGCGATCGGGCGCTTCACGACCTCGAAGAGCGGCAGCCGAAGGAACTCCCCGTGCGCCGGCTGCAGCGGCACCTCATAGCCGATCAGGTCGCTCGCGATGTAGACATCGACCGGCAGCGTGCGGAGCGTCGCCACGGTGGCGCCGAGCCGCTCGTTCTCCTGCCAGGGCAGGGCAACCACCACGTCGTCGATCTCGCCGCGCCGCGCCGCCTCGACCAGCGCCTCGGGGCCGCCGAGGACCGGCCGGCCCTCGACCAGCGGGAGCGCCTCCTCGGCGTCCGGGTCGAAGACGCCGCCGATCCGCGCGAAGTGCAGGCGCGTCTCCCCGGCGCGGCGCAGGAATCGGCGCGCCTGCTCGCCGGTGCCGAGCACCGCGACGTTGCGCCCGACCAGGCCGCGGCGGCCCAGGCTCTCGGCGATCCGGCAGATGCCGACCCGGGACGCGATCACGAGGAGCAGCGAGCTGCCGCCGAAGGCGTAGATCCAGAGGCGCGAATACTGCTCGGAGACCTTCAGCGAGAAGGCGATGGTCAGGAAGGTCAGGAAGGCGAGCGCGAGCGCGATCGCGATGCCGTCCGCCCGCCCGACCGGGCGCATGATCGCCTCGACCTCGTAGAGCCCCGCGCGCGACATCAGGGCGGGGGCGGCCAGCAGCAGGAAGGCGATGCAGAAGACATAGGCGCGGACCCGATCCGCCCCGATGTCCGGCAGCCATACCCAACTCGAGAGACCGGCCGCGAGGATCGCCGCGAGGTCGCCGGCCAGCACGAGCCCGGGGATCAGCGCCGGGGAGAAGGCGAAGGGGCCGGGGATGCGCGGCACCGCGCTTGGGCGCGCGAGGGCGGAGCGGACGGCCGCTCCCGAAGGTTCGCCGCTGAGCGCCCGCAGTCCGTTCACGGCCGGGCCTCCGGGCCACGGGCTGCGCCGCTCGGCGCCCCCGCGCGACGGCGGGGCGACGTCTCGCGGAGGGGCCTTCTTCGAGGCGGGTGCCGTCCGGGCCTAATGCCGGCCACCGCGGGCGGAGGGGCGAAAGCCGCCGCGGGGCGGCTCGGCCTTGTTCAGCAGGACGCCGAGAAAGTGGGTGTTGCCCGCGAGCAGCCGCTCGCACTCCTCGATCTACTCGCTCGTGGTCTGGCCGGCCGCCACCACCAGCAGCACGCAGTCGACCTGCGGCAGGAAGCCGAGCGCGTCGTCGGTCGTCAGCATCGGCGGCAGGTCATAGACGACGGCCGTGGGGTCGAGTGCTGCGGTGGCCTCTTGGAGCCGCCGGGCGGTGCGGGCGTCCTGCAGCAGCTCGGCCGAGTCCGGCACCGCCTCGGTGTTGAGGCAGACGGCGAGCGACGACCCGACCCGGATGAAGTGGCTCCTGGCGGGCGCGTCCGAGGACAGCCAGTCGGCGAGCGAGAGCGGCACCGCGCCGAGCCCGAGCCGGCGGGCGAGCCGCGGAGCCCCGAGGTCGAGGTCGGCCAGGAGCGTCCGCGCGGCGCCATGGCGGGCGAGGCTCATGGCGAGG
>DATKCY010000027.1:0-5849 GCA_035512995.1 Thermohalobaculum sp. | reverse complement strand
CGCGGCGATCCTCGCGCGCGCGGCGCGGCGGCTCGAGCTCGACGCACGCCCGGGGCTTCACCGGGTGCTGAACGGGACGGGCGTCGTCCTGCACACGAACCTCGGCCGGGCGCCGCTGTCGGACGAGGCGGCGGCGGCGATTGCGGAGCTGGCCACCGGCTACTCGAACCTCGAGTACGACGTCGAGGCGGGGCGGCGCGGCGATCGCTACGACCACTGCGCGGCCCTGCTGCGGCGGGTGGTGGGCGCCGAGGACGCCGTCGTGGTCAACAACAACGCGGCGGCCGTCGTGTTGATCGTGAACGAGTTCGCGCGCGGGCGCGACGTGCTCGTGTCGCGCGGCGAGCTGGTCGAGATCGGCGGCTCGTTCCGCATCCCAGAGATGATCGAGCGGGCCGGGGCGCGGCTGGTCGAGGTGGGCGCCACGAACCGGACCCGAATCGCCGACTACCGGTCGGCGCTCGGCGAGCGCACGGGCCTCCTGCTCAAGGTCCACCCGGCGAATTTCCGGATCGAGGGGTTCACCGAGAGCGCCGGCGTCGAAGAGCTGGCAGCCCTCGGACGCGAGGCGGGGGTGCCGGTGGCGTGGGACCTCGGCTCGGCGGCCCCGGCCGGCGTCCTGCCCGAGCGGCTGTCGGGGCCGGCGCCGTCGGGCCCCGAGGCGCGGGCCGCCGACGTCGTGTCGTGGAGCGGCGACAAGCTGCTCGGCGGGCCGCAGGCGGGCATCGTCCACGGGCGCACGGCCGCGCTCGCCCGGTTGCGCCGCAACCCGCTGCTCCGGGCGTTCCGGGTCGACAAGCTGACGCTGGCGGCGCTCGAGGCCACCCTGCGGGCGTGGCTCGACCCGGAGCTGGCGCGCGAGCGGCTGCCTGCCGTGCGGCGCCTGACCGAGCCGGCAGCCGCCGTGCGCGAGCGGGCGGCGCTCGCCCGCGACATGCTCGCCCCGGCCGTGCGCGAGCGCATCGAGATCGTGCCGCTCGCCGCGCTCGTGGGCGCGGGCTCGGCGCCCGAGCAGGAGATCGAGTCGGCCGGCTGGGCGGTCGACGGGCCGGCGGCGCGCCTCGACGCCCTGTGCCGCGCCGGGCGCCCGCCGCTCATCGGCCGGGTGGAGAACGGGCGGTTCGTGGTCGACTTCCGCTGCCTCGAATGCGGTGACGCCGAGCTCGCCGCCGCCCGCGTGGCCGAAGCGCTCGATGCGCTCGACGCCGACGAGGCGGGCGCGTCGGACGGCGGGGAATCGTGAGCCGACCCGCCGTGTTCCTCGACCGCGACGGCACGGTGATCGCCGATCCCGGCTACCTGGGCGATGCGGCCGACCTCCGCCTGCTGCCGGGCGCCGCCGCCGCGATCGCGCGGCTGAACGCCGCCGGGCTGCCGGTGATCATGGTCACGAATCAGTCGGGCATCGGGCGCGGCTACTACTCCGAGGACGACTTCCGCGCCGTGCAGGCCGAGCTCGAGCGCCGGCTGGCGGAGGAGGGCGCGCGGCTGGACGCCGTCTATTTCTGCCCGCACGACCCGACGGTCCACGCCTGCGAATGCCGCAAGCCGAGCCCCGCGCTGTTCGAGCGTGCGATCGCCGAGCACGACCTCGATCCGTCCGTCTCGTGGTTCGTCGGCGACCGGGCCCGCGACGTCGAACCCGCCCGGCGCTGGAGCGGGCGGCGGCTACTGGTCGCCGGACCGGACGGCGGGTTCGACCCCGAGGCCACGCCGGGGATTCCGCGCGCCGACTCGCTGGCCGCCGCGGTCGAGCGGATCCTCGGGGCCGTGCGCGTGGTGGTGCTCGCCTCGGGCTCGGGCTCGAACCTCCAGGCGCTGATCGACCGGTTCGCGGACGACGCCGCGGTCGAGATCAGCGGCGTGGTGAGCGACCGGCCCGGGATCGGGGCGCTCGAGCGCGCGGCGGCGGCGGGCATTCCGACGGCGGTACTGTCTGGCGCGGGCGCGCGGGCCGACGAGCTGGCCGGGTGGCTGCGCGAGTTTGGGGCCGACCTCGTCGTGCTCGCGGGCTATCTGCGGCTCGTGCCGCCCGCCGTGGTGCGCGAGTGGCGCGGCCGGATGCTCAACATCCACCCGTCGCTGCTGCCGGCGTTCGGGGGCGAGGGAATGTACGGACGGCGCGTCCACGAGGCCGTGCTCGCCTCGGGTGTGTCGGAGACGGGCGTCACGGTACACCTTGTGGACGAGGAGTACGACCGCGGTCCGATCGTCGCGCAGCGCCGGGTTCCGGTGCGGTCCGGCGACGACGCGGAGCGGCTCGCGGCGCGGGTGCTGGAGGAGGAGCACCGGCTGCTGCCCGAGATCGTCGCGGCCGTGGCGCGCGGCTCGCGCCGCCTCACGTAAGTCGACCACCGAGAAACACAGGGGACCGGTTCATGCCTTACGCGCTGCTCAGCGTGTCGGACAAGACGGGAATCGAGGAATTCGCCGCCCGGCTGGTCGAGCACGGGTTCGAGATCCTGTCGACCGGCGGCACGGCGGCCGCGCTCCGCGACGCCGGGATCGACGTCACCCCGGTGTCGGAGTTCACCGGGTCGCCGGAGATCCTCGGCGGACGGGTGAAGACGCTCCATCCCGCCGTCCACGCCGGGATCCTCGCGCGCACGTCGGTCGAGAGCGACGTGGCCGAGCTGGCCGAGCAGGGCTATGCGCCGATCGCCCTGGTGGCCGTCAACCTGTACCCGTTCCGCGAGACCGTGGCGCGTCCCGACACGATGTTCGCCGAGGCGCTCGAGCAGATCGACATCGGCGGGCCGACCATGCTGCGGGCGGCGGCCAAGAACCACCCGTTCGTGTGGCCGGTGTGCGACCCGGCGAACTACAAGGCCGTCCTGACCGCGATCGACCTCGGCGGCGAGCAGCTCGACCTGCGCCGGGCCCTGGCGGCCCGGGTGTTCGTGCACACGGCGGCGTACGACGCCGCGATCGCCGGCTACCTCGACCGCCGCAACCGCCGCCCCGACGAGCTGCCCGACGAGCTGCTGCTCTCGTTGGTCAAGGTGCAGGCGCTGCGCTACGGCGAGAACCCCGACCAGCCGGCCGCGTTCTACCGCAACGGAGCGCACGCTCCGACCGGAATCCCGCGGCTGCGGCAGGTAAACGGCAAGGAGCTGTCCTACAACAACCTGCTCGACGTCGAGGGCGCGCTGCTCGCGATCGGCCCGTGGCTCGACGAGGAGCGCCCGACCTGCGTGATCCTCAAGCACACGACGCCGTGCGGGGTCGGCACGGGCCACACGCTGTCGGAGGCGTATGAGAAGGCGCTGGCGTGCGACCCGGTGTCGGCGTTCGGCTCGACCGTCGTGTTCTCGGAGCCAATCACCGAAGCGGTGGCCGAGTCCCTGGCGGGCCTGTTCGTCGAGTGCCTCGTCGCGCCCGGCTGCGCCGACGCCGCCCTCGCGCTGCTGCGGAAGAAGGAGAACCTCCGCATCCTGCTGCCCGCCGACGGCGAGCGCCTGTGCCCGCCGGACGGCCACGCCGCGTCGGGTCTCGACCTGCGCGGGGTTCCGGGCGGCGTGCTCGTCCAGGCTCCGCCCGCGCCCGCCCGGCCGTCGGAGTTCCGCGCCTCCGCCACCGTGATGACCGCGCGGCCGCCCGACAAGGCGGAGTGGGACGATCTCGCGTTCGCGTGGGCCGCCGTCCAGGCCGTGAAGTCGAACGCGATCGTGCTGGCGCGCGGCGGCGCGACGATCGGGATCGGCGCCGGCCAGATGAGCCGCGTCGACGCCGTGTCGATCGCCCGCCTGAAGGCCGAGCACGCCGGATTGATCGGCGCCGGCCACCCGGGCGAGAGCTGCGTCCTCGCCTCCGACGCGTTCTTCCCGTTCCGCGACGGCATCGACGCGGCCGCCGCCGCCGGCGTCAGCGCCGTCGTGCAGCCCGGCGGCTCGAAGCGCGACGCCGAGGTGATCGCCGCCGCCGACGAGCATGGCATCGCGATGGTCGCGACGGGGCGGCGGCTGTTCCGGCACTAGGCCAGGATCATCGGAACAACATTCCGTCGGGGATCAGGCGTCCGGCCTTCTCCAACTGTACATGTGTACACATAGAGAAGACGGTTCGAATATCTACCATGAGAGCCGATTCGCCAGGCGGCCGGATGCCCGCCGATTCCCTTGACGCAACCGGCCTTCCCGGGTAAGGTCCGGCACCAGATCGGCTGCCCTCGGGCCCCGCCGGACACAGCATTTCGACCGCTTCCCGTGGAACGGTATTCGATAGAGTGAACGACGCGACCCATCCCCCCGGCGCGGCGCGCTGGCGCCGTGCCGGCGCTGCTGCGCTGGCCCTGTCGGCGCTTCTCCTCGTGTCCGCCTGCGGCGGGCCGTTTCCGCAGTCGGCGATGGATCCGGCCTCGGACATGGCGGTGCGCCTCCAGGATCTGTTCGAGGGCATCCTGTGGTGGGCGATCGGGGTGTTCGTCCTGGTCGAGGGCGCGCTCCTGGTCGGGATCTTCAAGTACCGCGATCGCCGCCGCGGACCCGCCGACGGCGAGCGCGACGAGCCCCGCCACGTGCACGGCAACACGCTGCTCGAGCTCGCCTGGACCCTGGCGCCCGCCATCGTCCTGGTGTTCATCGCCGTGCCGACGATGACCACGATCTGGGAGGTCGACCGGCCGACCACCGACCCCGACGCGCTCACGATCGAGGTGATCGGGCACCAGTGGTGGTGGGAGTTCCGCTATCCCGAGTACGACCTGGTCACGGCGAACGAGGCGCACATCCCTGTCGGCCGGACCGTCGAGTTCCGGCTCACCTCGGCCGACGTGATCCACAGCTTCTGGGTGCCGCGCCTGGCGGGGAAGCGCGACCTGATGCCGGGGCACGAGACGCACCTGTGGTTCAGGGCCGACTCGGTCGGACGATTCACCGGGCAGTGCGCCGAGTTCTGCGGACTGTCGCACGCCCTGATGAAGCTCGAGGTGTTCGTCGACAGCGAGGACGACTTCGCCGCCTGGGTCGAGGCGCAGACGCAGCCGGCGCCGGTCCTCCAGTTTGCGGCCGAATCCGACACGATCGACGCGGCCGAGACGCGAGCCGAGCTCGCCCTCGAGGCGGTCGAGACGCAGCAGGAGCCGGGCGGAGCGGCCGAGGTCGATGGGATCGAGCCGCTCGCGCCGCAGGACGCCGATCTCGCGACGATCGTCGAGGAAGGCCAGCTGCTCATGATGACCCGGGGCTGCATCGCCTGCCACCGCATCCAGGGGACGCCGGCCGCCGGCGTGCTCGGGCCCGACCTGTCGCACGTGGGCAGCCGGCGGACTATCGCGGCGGGTATTCTGGAAAACAACGCCGAGAACATGATCCGCTGGTTGCGCGACCCGCGCGCAGTGAAGCCGGGGGCGTTAATGCCGACCCTGCAAATGACCGACGAGGAGCTGCGGATGCTCGCGGCGTACCTCGGGAGCCTCGAATAGATGGCGGGCGCGACGATGTCCCACGAGAACCACGCCTACTGGTCCGGCGGCCTGATGAGCTGGATCACCACGGTCGACCACAAGCGCATCGGGGTGATGTACTTCGTGTCGGCGTTCGTGTTCTTCCTGATCGGCGGGCTCGAGGCCCTGCTGATCCGGGCCCAGCTCGGCTCGCCGGAGAACACGGTGCTGAGCGCCGACCTGTACAATCAGCTGTTCACGATGCACGGCACGACGATGGTGTTCCTCGCGGTGATGCCCATGAGCGCCGCGTTCTTCAACTTCGTCATCCCGCTCCAGATCGGGGCGCGCGACGTCGCGTTTCCGCGGCTGAACTCGTTCAGCTTCTGGGTGTTCCTGTTCGGCGGGCTGCTGCTCAACGCGAGCTTCCTGTTCGGCGGCGCGCCCGACGCGGGCTGGTTCGGCT
>DATKCY010000026.1:0-2547 GCA_035512995.1 Thermohalobaculum sp. | reverse complement strand
CCGAAGCGCCCGAGACGACGGATGAGCGCCCGGCTGCATTGGCCCCGTTCCGGCCTGAGACGAAGGGCGCCGCGATCGCTGAGCTGCTCGTCCGACCGGAGGGGGCGAGCCTCGCCGAGATGATGGCGGCGACCGGCTGGCAGGCCCATTCGGTGCGCGGCTTCCTCTCCGGCACGCTCGGCCGGAAGCACGGCCTGACCGTCACCAGCGAGCTCAAGGACGGCGTGCGCCGCTACCGGCTCGGGCGGACGGAGGGCTGAGCGATGCTGGACGCGGATGTCGGAGTCATCCCGGAGCCGCCGTGCACGGCCATTCGGCCCGAGCTCTCTCGCGCCGCCGATCCGCCCGAACGGCCGGCCGACCTTGCGCAGCGGGCTGATCCCGCGCAGCTGACGCACGAGGAGCTGCGCGCCGCATGGCGTCGGCTCTGGCGGTCGCAGCCGCCGAAGAAGCTCGGCCGCGACCTGCTCGAGCTCGGCATCGCCTGGAAGGAGCAGGAGCAGGCGCTCGGCGGCCTCGGGGCGGTGGCAAGGCGTCGGCTGGCGGAGCTCGCCCGGACCATCGAGGCGAATGGCGACCTCGCCAGGGCGCGGGCGGTGAGGCTGCGGCCGGGCGCGAGGCTGCTGCGCAGCTGGCGCGGCGTGACGCACGAGGTGCTGGTGCTCGAGGACGGCTTCTGCTGGCGCGGCGAGCACTGGCGGTCGCTGTCGGCGATCGCCCGGGAGATCACCGGCGCGCGCTGGTCCGGCCCGCGCTTCTTCGGCCTCGGCGGCAGCGAGAAAGCGGCGGGGCCGCCGAGAGCGACCGCAGCCCGCGTCGCTTCGGAGGGCGCGGAGGAGGCCGATGCGTAAGGCTCCGCCCGACCGCCGCGGCAGCGCCGCCACCGTCCGCTGCGCGATCTACACTCGCAAGTCCTCGGAGGAGGGGCTGGAGCAGGCGTTCAACTCGCTCGACGCCCAGCGCGAGGCGTGCGAGGCCTATGTCCTCAGCCAGAAGCACGAGGGCTGGACGGCGCTGCCGCAGCTGTACGACGACGGCGGCGTCTCCGGCGGCAGCATGGACCGCCCGGCGCTCAAGCGGCTGCTCGCAGATGTCGCAGCCGGCCGGATCGACACCGTGGTGGTCTACAAGGTCGACCGGCTCACCCGCTCGCTCGGCGACTTCGCCAAGATCGTCGAGGTATTCGACGCGCACCGCGTCTCCTTCGTCTCGGTGACGCAGCAGTTCAACACGACCACCTCGATGGGGCGGCTGACGCTCAACATGCTCTTGTCGTTCGCCCAGTTCGAGCGCGAGGTGACCGGCGAGCGGATCCGCGACAAGATCGCCGCCTCCAAGAAGAAGGGGATGTGGATGGGCGGGCTGCCGCCGCTCGGCTACGACGTCGCCGACCGCAGGCTGGTGGTCAACGCGGCCGAGGCCGCGACCGTCCGCCACATCTTTTGCCGCTATCTCGCGCTCGGCTCGGTCCGCGCCCTCCAGGCGGAGCTCGATGCCGCCGGCATCGTCAGCAAGCGCCGGGTCGACCGCTTCGGCCGCGCGAGCGGCGGCAGGCCGCTCGCCCGCGGCGCGCTGTACCTGATGCTGTCGAACCGCCTCTATCGCGGCGAGATCGTCCACAGGGACGCGAGCTATCCCGGCGAACACGAACCGATCGTCGACGAAAAGCTATGGGAGGATGTGCAGACCCGGCTCGCCGCGAACCGCGTCGAACGCAGGGCCGGCGTCGGGGCGGTCGAGCCGAGCCTCCTCGCCGGCCTCGTCCACGACGATGTCGGCGAGGCGATGACACCGACCCACGCCAGCAAGAAGGGCACGCGCTACCGTTACTATGTGAGCCGGCATCTGATCGGCGAGGGCCGGTGCAACGGCGCGCGCTCGGGCTGGCGGGTGCCGGCGGCGGATCTGGAATCCCTCACCGAAGGGCGAATCATCGCCTTCCTGCGTGACGGGCCGGCGCTGTTCGCCGCGTGCGCGCTCGGCATGCCCGATGCGGTCGAGCGCCAGGTCCTGATGCACAAGGCCGCCGAGCTCGCCGGCCGCTGGCCGGGGCTCGACCCGTCGACGCGACGCGCGATGCTGCAGCGCCTCGTCGCGCGGATCACCCTCCGGCGGGACGCGGTCGAGATCGCGCTACGCCCGGCCGCCATCGCGGCCGTCTTCGATCCCGAGCATGAAGCGAACCCCCAGCGGCAAGAGGAGAACCGGCAGCCGGACCTCGTCCTCTCCGTGCCGGCGCGGCTGCAGCGCGCCGGCATGGCGACCCGGCTGCTGGTCGAGGGCGCGAGCGGCACGGACCGGCGGGCGCCCGACCGCAGCCTGCTGCGCCTCGTCGCGATGGCGCAGCGCCTCCAGACCATGATGATCGCGCGCCAGGGGATGACGATCACCGCGCTCGCCGCCGAGGCCGGCGTCAGCCCGTCCTACTTCACCCGGGTCGTCAAGCTCGGCTTCCTCGCCCCCGACGTCGTCCGGGCGATCCTCGACGGCAGCCAGCCGCCGACGCTGACCGCGAAGCGGCTGATGAGCCATGCCAACCTGGCGAAA
>DATKCY010000025.1:0-25599 GCA_035512995.1 Thermohalobaculum sp. | reverse complement strand
CCCTTCTCCCCCGACCCCTCTCCCCCGGGGAGAGGGGGGCGCAGGCGGCACCGCCGGGCCTTCCCCCCTCCGCTTCGGAGGGGGGCCAGGGGGGAGGCCGGTGCGACATGGCCGCGGATACCTGGCGCCATGACGGGGCTCCGAGCGCCGTCGCGGCAGAGCTTCGACGTCGTCATCGTCGGCGGGGCGGTCATCGGCAGCGCGGTCGCCTGGTGGCTGACCGAGCTCGGGCAGCCGGGCCGCGTGCTGGTGGTCGAGCGCGACCCGTCCTACGAGTTCGCCTCGACCGCGCGCTCGTCGAGCGGCATCCGCCAGCAGTTCTCGACCCCCGTCAACGTCCTGATCTCGCAGTTCGGGGTCGCGTTCATCCGCAGCTTCGAGGGGCGGCTCGGCGAGGACGGCTGCGATCTCGCCTTCCGCGAGCACGGCTACCTGGTCTGCTGCACCGCCGCCGGCGAGGCGACGGCGCGGGCGCTCGCCGAGCTGCAGCGCTCGCTCGGCGCGGAGACGGTGTTCCTGACCGCGGCGGAGGTCGGGGAGCGGTTCCCCTACGTCGCGACCTCGGACCTGGCGGGCGCGAGCTGGGGCGCCGGTGCCGAGGGCTGGTTCGACGCGATGGGCCTGATGCAGGGATTTCGCCGGTCCGCCAGGCGCCGGGGCGTCGAGTACGTCGAGAACGAGGTGGTCGCACTCGACCGCGCCGGCGGACGGGTGGAGGCCGCGCACCTCGCGAGCGGCGAGCGCGTCGCCTGCGGCCACGTCGTCAACGCCGCCGGGACCCGGGCGCGGAAGGTCGCGCGGATGGCCGGGCTCGACCTCGCGGTCGAGGCGCGCAAGCGCCACAGCTTCCTCTTTTCGTGCCCGGACCCGGTGCCGGGGCGCATGCCGCTCGTGACCGACCCCTCCGGCATCTACGTCCGGCCGGAGGGTCCGTGGTTCCTGACCGGGCTCGCCTCCGACCCGGATCTCGAGAGCGACCCGCACGATTTCGACACCGACCACGCGCTCTTCGAGGAGACGATCTGGCCGCTGATCGCCCACCGCGTCCCGCAGTTCGAGCGCGCCCGGGTCGAACGCTTCTACACCGGCCACTACGCCTACAACACGCTCGACCAGAACGCGGTGATCGGGCCGCCGCCGGAGCTGCCGAACTTCCACTTCGCCAATGGCTTCTCCGGCCACGGGCTGCAGCAGGCACCGGCGGTCGGCCGGGGGGTGGCGGAGTTGATCCTCTACGGCGGCTATCGCAGCCTCGATCTCTCGCCCCTCGGGCCGGAGCGGATGACGGCTGGCCGGCCGCTCCGCGAGACGGCGGTGATCTGACGCCCCGAGCCATGGGCGATCGGTCGCAAGTCCGGGGGCAACGCCCGGGCGACGGCTCAACCTGCAGCAAGAGGCCGTGGCGGCTCTACCAGGTCGCCATCCTGCTCGTCCTCGCCCTCGTCTCCTGGCTCGGCGGCGGGATCGCGGCGCGCCGCTTCGAGGAATGGATGCGCCGGCAGGAGCTGTCGATGGCGCAGGCGCGGTTGCTGCTCACCTCGCGCCTGATCCGCAACCCGCTGCTCCGCGGCTTCGTCGCCGTCACCGTCTGGACGGTCGCGGCCCTCTCGATCCTCGGCCTTTACGACTTTGCGGTCGTGGTGCTCGACCGGGCGGCGCTCGATCTCGGCGAGGCGCGGCTCTCGCTGCTCGAGCTGATCCAGGCGGCGCTGGCGCTCTCCCTGACGGTCCTGCTCGCGCGCTGGCTCAGCCGCATCGCGGCCGGCGCGCTCCAGCGCAGCGGCGACATCTCGGATCTGGGCTGCGGTGTATTCTCCGTCTGGGCGCTCCTCAGAGGCGGCGGAGCGCGAGCACGCGGCTCGGGACGTTGCCGGCGACGCCCGGCATCGAGCTGTAGGGCTCGGTCTCCTCCAGCCGCTCGACCCGGCCCCCGGCGGCGAGCGTCTCGACCCTCGCGCGGAAGCCGTCGTCCCAGGTCGTGTCCTTGACCGTGAGGACGACGACACCCCCGGCGCGAACCACGCGCAGCAGCTCGTCCAGCCCTTCGGCGCCGACATGGCCGGTCGTGAACACGCCCGCGCATACGGCCCCCGCGAAGCGCGCGTCCTCGAACGGGAGCCGTCCGCTCAGATCGCCCTCGAGCAGCCGGGCGTAGACGCCCTTCCGTTCCGCGACACGCAGCATGCCGGGAGAAAGGTCGACCCCCTCGACCGCCGGGTAACCCACGATCCTCGCCCATTCGCCGACCAGCCCCGTCCCCGCGCCGGCGTCGAGCAGCGGCGCCGAGCCGGCCGGCAGGTGGCGCGCCAGCAGCGCCAGGCAGATGGTCGGGTGCCGGTAGCCCGAGGCCGCCATCTCGGCGTCGTAGTCCTCGGCCCAGGCATCGTAGGTCCGCGCGATCTCGGCGGCGCTCTTCGCGCCGTAGACCGCGTCGAGCTTCGAGTGATCGCTGCTCATCGACTCCTCCAGGCCAGCCCCGGCCCCACAAGGTGCAGCGCCGGCCGCCGCCGTCCATCGCCCGGGTGTGGCGGCGGTCCGGGCCCGCCGGGCCGGAAACTGCGGAATCCCCGTTGCGGCGCCGCGGAAATCGCGCAAGTCTTCGCCCGCGCGCCGTGACTCTGCGCGCCGGGACCAGCGCATCGGACCCGGACGAAACCGACAAACGGAACAGGAGAGGGTCCCGATGACACGTCCAAGCCTCCTCGCACGCCTCACCGCCGCGCTCCTCGCCGGGGCGGTCGCGGCGCCGGGAACGGCGCTCGCCGAGGCGGAGAATCAGGAGCCGATCAAGCTGACGCTGCACGACTGGACCGGGCAGCACATCACCACGCGGATCATGGGCGAGGTGCTGAGGCAGGCCGGCTACAACGTCGACTACGTGCAGGCCGACTATCTGGCGCAGTTCGCGGGGCTCAAGAGCGGCGACCTGCACGTCGCCATGGAGATCTGGGAGACGACCGGCCGCGAGGCGATGGACGAGGCGATCGAGACCGGCAATGTCGTCAATCTCGGCGAGACCGGCATGCAGGCGATCGAGGAGTGGTGGTATCCGGCCTACGTCAAGGACGACTGCCCCGGCCTGCCGGACTGGCAGGCGCTGAACGACTGTGCCGAGCTGTTCTCGACCCCGGGCACGGCGCCGGCCGGGCGCTATCTCGGCGGCCCCGTCACCTGGGGCGGGTTCGACGACGAGCGGGCCGAGGCGCTCGACCTCGACTACGAGGTCGTGCACGCGGGCACGGATGCCGCGCTCTTCGCCGAACTCGAGAGCGCCTACCAGCGCGAGGCGCCGATCCTGCTCTGGGTCTACGCGCCGCACTGGGCGCCGGCCAAGTTCGAGGGCGAGTGGGTCGAGTTCCCCGAATTCACGGCGGGATGCTACGACGACCCGTCCTGGGGCGTGAACCCCGACATGGCCTATGACTGCGGCAAGCCGCGCGGGCCGATCTGGAAGGTCGCGTGGTCCGGGGTCGAGGAGAAGTGGCCGGGCGCGGCGCAGGCGATCCGTGACTTCACCATCGAGAACGACGAGATGAGCCAGATGATCGTCGAGGTCGATCTCGAGGGCAAGCCGGTCGAGGATGTGGTGGCCGACTGGATTGCCGCGAACGAGGACCGCTGGAGCACGTGGATCGAGTGATCTCCGCCGCCGCCGCGCCGCCGCGCGCCGGCCGCCGCATCGCCCGCTCCCGCCCGGCCGCGGCGCCGGACGGGGCCGGCATTGTCCGCGCCGGGGTCCACGATGGATGAGGCGGTAAAGCTCGACTGCCGCGGGATGTGGAAGCTGTTCGGCCCGAACGCCGAGCGCTTCCTCGACGGCAACCCCGGGCCCACGGCCGAGGAGGTGCGCGGCGCCGGGCTGATCGGCGCCGTGCGCGACGCGAGCGTCGCTGTCCGCGACGGCGAGATCTTCGTCATCATGGGGCTCTCGGGGTCGGGGAAGTCGACGCTGGTGCGCCTGATGGCCCGGCTGATCGAGCCGACGGCCGGGCAGATCCTGTTCGAGGGGCAGGACCTGACCAGGATGTCCGAGCGCGCGCTGATCGAGATCCGCCGGCGCAAGATGGGCATGGTCTTCCAGCACTTCGCGCTGCTTCCGCACCTGACGGTGCTGCAGAACGTCGCCTTCCCGCTCGAGGTGCAGGGCGTCGGGCGGGCGAGGCGGGAGGAGCGGGCGCGCGAGGTCGTGCGCCTCGTCGGCCTCGAGGGGCGCGAGCACTACTACCCGCGCGAGCTCTCGGGCGGACAGCAGCAGCGGGTTGGCATCGCCCGCAGCCTGGCGGTCGAGCCCGACCTCTGGTTCCTGGACGAGCCGTTCTCGGCGCTCGACCCGCTGATCCGCCGCGAGATGCAGGACGAGTTCCTGCGCCTCCAGGAAATGCTGCTGAAGACCATCGTCTTCATCACCCACGACTTCGACGAGGCGGTCCGGCTGGCCGACCGCATCGCGATCATGCAGGACGGCGCGATCATCCAGGTGGCGACGCCCGAGGAGCTGGTGCTGCATCCGGCGACGTCCTACGTCGAGGACTTCACGCGCCACATCCCGCGCGCCAAGGTGCTGACCGCCGGCGCGCTCGCGCGGCCGGGCAAGGCCGACGGCACCGCCCCGGTCGCGGCCGCCGACCGGATCGAGGCGATCGCGGAGCGCGTGGTATCCGCCGAGGGTCCCGTGCCGGTCGAGGGCGAGGACGGACAGATGCTCGGCGTCATTGACCGCGCGACCGTCATCGAGGTTCTGGTCGGACGGGTGGCCCCGGCCGAGCGGCGCCCGGCGTGAGTGAGCTTCCGGCCAGGCACACCGCCGGGATCACCGGCTGGCGCCTCGCGCTCGGCGAGGCCCGGGCGGGGGGCGCGGAGCGCGCGCCGGGCCTTCTTTTCTGGATCGGACTTCTCGCGCTGACCTGGGCCGCGGTGCGGTGGGCGGAGCCGCTGGCGGACGCCGTCGGGGCCGAGTGGCTGGTCGAGTATCCGCGCGGCTGGCGCGCGCCGCTCGCCGGCTGGATCAGCGCGTTCATGGAATGGCTGGTCGAGGAGGCCAGCTTCGGCCTCTTCACCTTCCGCGAGGCGACGCGCGGCCTCTCCTGGGCGATCGGGCAGCCCTACGAGTTCGTCCGCGCGCTGCTGATCGACGGCTTCCGGCAGGGCGAGGGCTCGGCCGCGGTCCAGATCGCCCCGCCGATGAGCTGGATCGCCGTGATCGCGACCGTCGTCGCCGTCGCGCACTATGCGCGAAGCTGGCGGCTCGCGGCGCTGGTCGGCGCCTGCTTCCTCTATCTCGCCCTCTTCGGCCAGTGGCAGAGCGCGATGGTGACGCTGGCCTCGATCCTGATCGCGGTGCCGATCGGGGCGGCGGGCGGACTGCTCCTCGGCATCGCCGCCTATCGCTGGCGCTGGGCCGACCGGGTGCTGAGGCCCCTGCTCGACCTCATGCAGACGGTGCCGGTGTTCGCCTATCTGGTGCCGATCCTGTTCCTGTTCGGCTTCGGCCCGGTCGCGGCGCTGGTCGCGACGATCATCTACGCGATGCCGCCGATGGTGCGGATCACGACGCTCTCTCTCCGCAAGGTGCCGGAAGAAATCCGCGAGTTCGGGCGCATGGTCGGCTGCTCGCAGGCGCAGATGACCTGGAAGGTGCTGGTGCCGTCGGCGCTGCCGTCGCTGATGGTGGGCTTGAACCAGGTGATCATGCTCTCGCTCAACATGGTGATCATCGCCTCGATGATCGGGGCGGGCGGCCTCGGCTACGACGTGCTCGCAAGCCTCCGCCGGCTCGACATCGGGTCGGGGCTCGAGGCCGGGGTCGCGATCGTCGTCATGGCGATCGCGCTCGACCGGCTGAGCCAGGCCTTCGCGGTTCGCGCCGCCACGGAGCACGGGCCACGCCCCCGGGGCTTCCTGCGCCGGCACCCGTGGACCGTGACCGTCGCGCTGGTCCTGGTCGCGACGACGCTGCTCGGCCTCGTACTGCCGGGCGTCCGGGGGGTGCCGGAGGCGATCGAGATGACGACCGGCCCGATCTGGGCCGACATGGTCCGCTACATCAACGTCAACTTCTTCGACCAGATCGAGGCGCTGAAGACCTTCCTGCTGATCTGGGTTCTGGTGCCGGTGAAGCGCTTCCTGCTCGCGATCCCCTGGGTCTGGGGCGTGCCGCTGATCGCGCTCGTGGCCTGGCGCTTCGGCGGCTGGAGCCTCGCGCTGCTGGCAGGGCTCCTCTCCCTCTTCATCGCCGTCAACGGCCTCTGGGAAGAGGCGATGACGACGGTCTATCTCTGCGGCATCTCGGTGGTGATCGCGACCCTCGTCGGCGTGCCGTTGGGCATCCTCGCCGCCGAGAACGCGCGCGCGGGCCGCGTGATCGGCGTCACCATCGACACCCTGCAGACGCTGCCGAGCTTCGTCTACCTGATCCCGGTCGTGATGCTGTTCCGGGTCGGCGACTTCTCGGCCATGGTCGCGGTCGTGCTCTACGCGCTGGTGCCGGCGGTGCGCTACGCCCGCCACGGCATCGGCCGCGTCCCGCACGAGATCATCGAAGCCGGCATCGTCTCGGGCTGCACGCGCTGGCAGCTGCTCCGCCGCATCAAGCTGCCGCTGGCGATGCCCGACGTGCTGCTCGGCCTCAACCAGACGATCATGCTGGGCCTGTCGATGCTGGTCATCACCGCGCTGGTGGGCACCCGCGACCTCGGGCAGGAGGTCTATATCGCGCTGACCAAGGCCGACACCGGCCGCGGCATCGTCGCGGGCCTCTCGGTCGCCTTCATCGCGATCATCGCCGACCGCATCCTTTCGGCGAGCGCCCGCGCCGCCCGCGCCCGCCTGGGGCTCGCCGAATGAGGGGCGACCCGCCGATCCAGGGTGCGCTCGGGCGCACCGTCACGCCGCACCACGCCAAGGAGGCGCCCATGACGCCCGAGGAGAGAGCCGCCGCGCTGCCGATCTGGACCGGGCCGGTCGAGCCCGAGCCGCTCGGCGGCGGCATGACCAACCGGAACTTCGTCGTCCGCGACGGCGGCCGCCGCTACGTCGTGCGCATCGTCGAGGACATTCCGGTCCACCACATCATGCGCTTCAACGAGCTGGCCGCCAGCCGCGCGGCCCACGCCGCCGGCATCTCCCCGGCCGTCGTCCACGCCGAGCCCGGGGCGCTGGTGCTCGAGTTCATCGAGGCCGAGACGCTGAGCGAGGCCCGCGTACGCGAGCCCGCGATGCTCGAGCGGCTGCTGCCACTCGTCCGCCGCTGCCACGTGGAGGTTGCCGCGCGCCTCCGCGGGCCCGTCCTGATGTTCTGGGTGTTCCACAATGTCCGCGACTACGCCGCGACGCTGAGGAACGGGCCGTCGGCGCACCATGACAAGCTGTCCGGGCTGATGGAGACGGCCGGGATGCTGGAAGCGGCGGTCGGTCCGGTCGAGATCGTCTTCGGCCACAACGACCTGCTTGCCGCCAACTTCCTGGACGACGGCAGCCGCATCTGGCTGATCGACTGGGACTACGGCGGCTTCAACTCGCCGCTCTTCGACCTCGGCGGCCTGGCGTCGAACAACGGCCTCCCGGAGGACCAGGAGCGGTGGTTGCTCGAGGCCTATTTCGGGCGGGCCGCCGACGACGCGCTCTGGCGCCGCTACCGGGCGATGAAGTGCGCCTCGCTGCTCCGCGAGGCAATGTGGTCGATGATCTCGGAGATCCACAGCGACATCGACATCGACTACGCCGCCTACACGGCCGAGAACCTCGCCCGGTTCGAGGCCGCGATGGCGGAGTTCAGGGCGCTCGGATGACCGACCTGCCGGAAAGCGCGAAGGCCGTCATCATAGGCGGCGGCATCGTCGGCTGCTCGACCGCCTATCACCTGGCCCGCCTCGGCTGGTCCGAGGTCGTGCTGCTCGAGCGGCACAAGCTGACCTCGGGCTCGACCTTCCACGCGGCGGGGCTCGTGGGCCAGCTCCGCTCGAACGCCAACATAACCCAGCTCCTCGGCTATTCCGTCGAGCTCTACGACCGGCTCGAGGCCGAGACGGGCCAGGCGACCGGCTGGAAGAAGAACGGAGGGCTCCGCCTCGCCTGCAATCAGGAGCGCTGGACCGAGGTCCGCCGCCAGGCGACGACCGCCCGCTCCTTCGGCCTGGAGATGGAGCTCCTGACGCCCCGGGAGGCGCAGGAGCTCTGGCCGCTGATGACCGTCGACGACCTCGTCGGCGCCGCGTTCCTGCCGACCGACGGGCAGGCGAACCCCTCCGACATCACCCTCGCGCTCGCCCGCGGCGCCCGTCAGGCGGGCGCCACGATCGTCGAGGACTGCGCGGTCGAGGACATCCTGATCGAGGACGGCCGCATCACCGGCGTCGAGACCGGCCGGGGCCGCATCGCGACCCCGACCGTCGTCTGCTGCGCCGGCCAGTGGTCGCGCGCGCTCGGGGCGAGCATCGGCGTCTCGGTCCCGCTCGTCAGCGTGCAGCACCAGTACATGGTGACCGAGCCGATCGAGGGCGTCTCCCGCGACCTGCCGACGCTTCGCGACCCCGACCGCCTGATCTATTTCAAGGAGGAGGTCGGGGGGCTCGTCATGGGCGGCTACGAGCGCAATCCGCTCCCGTGGGCCGAGGACGGCATCCCCGAGGGCTTCCACTTCAGCCTGCTCGACTCGAACTTCGACCACTTCGAGCAGATTGTCGAGTTGGCCCTGCCGCGGGTGCCGGCGCTCCAGACCGCCGGCATCAAGCAGCTCGTCAACGGCCCCGAGAGCTTCACCCCCGACGGCAACTTCATCCTCGGCGAGGCGCCCGAGTGCCCTGGCTTCTTCGTCGGCGCCGGCTTCAACGCCTTCGGCATCGCCTCGGGCGGCGGCGCCGGCATGGCGCTCGCCGAATGGGTGGCGAAGGGCGAGCCGCCCTATGACCTCTGGGCGGTCGACATCCGCCGCTTCGGCGCGCCGCACCGCGACGAGGCCTGGGTCCGCGCACGCACGCTCGAAGCCTGTTCCAAGCACTACACGATGGCCTGGCCGTCCGAGGAGCACGAGAGCAGCCGCGGCACCCGCCGCTCGCCGCTCTACGACCGCCTCGCCGCCCGGGGCGCCGTGTTCGGAGAAAAGCTCGGCTGGGAGCGGCCGAACTGGTACGCCGGCGAGGGCGAGGAGCCGCGCGACATCTACAGCTTCGGCCGCCCGAACTGGTTCGAGGCCGTGGGCCGCGAGCACCGCGCCGCGCGCGAGGCGGCGGTCCTGTTCGACCAGACCTCCTTCGCGAAGTTCCGGCTCGAGGGCCGGGACGCCGAGGCGGCGCTCTCCCGGATCTGCGCAAACGACGTCAGCCGCCCGCCGGGCCGGCTGACCTACACGCAGATGCTGAACGACCGTGGCGGGATCGAGGCGGACCTGACGGTCGCCCGGCTCGCCGAGGACGTCTTCTACCTGACCACCGGGACCGGCTTCGCGACGCGCGACTTCGACTGGGTCCGCCGCAGCCTGAGCGAGGAGGCGCGTGCGACGCTGACGGAGGTCACCTCCTCCCGCGCCGTCCTCTCCCTTTTCGGCCCGCGCGCCCGCGACATCCTCGGCGCCGTGACGCGGGCGCCTCTCGACGACGGCGCCTTCCCGTTCGGCAGCATCCGCGAGATCGGCGTCGCGGGCGTCCCGGTCCATGCGCTCCGCATCACCTATGTCGGCGAGCTTGGCTGGGAGCTGCACGTCCCGACCGAGTCCGCCGTCGCGGTCTTCGAGGCGCTGATGGAGGCGGGCGAGCCCCACGGCCTCGCCCCGGCCGGCTACCGCGCGATCGAGTGCCTGCGCCTGGAAAAAGGCTACCGGGCCTGGGGATCGGACATCGGCCCCGACCACACGCCCGACGAGGCGGGCCTCGGCTGGGCCGTCAAGCTCGGCCGCAACACCGACTTCCGCGGCCGCGCGGCGGTCGAGCGGCAGCGTGCGGAGGGGGTGAGGAAGCGGCTCGCCACCTTCACCTGCGACCCCTGCGTGGTCCTGCACGGCCGCGAGACGATCTATCGCGACGGCGAGCGCGTCGGATGGCTGACCAGCGGCGGCTACGGCTACACGGTCGGACGGTCGATCGGCATGGGCTACGTGCAGAGTGCCGAGCGCATCGAGGACGCCTTCGTCCTCTCCGGCCGCTACGAGCTGGAGGTCGCGACGGAGCGGGTGCCGGCCGAGGTGACGCTCGACCCGCTGTACGACCCGGAGATGCGCTGCGTCCGCGCCTGAGGGCCGCCCGGCAATCCTTACCCCGCCCGAACCGCCCCGACGTGGCGCTCGAACGCCGGGTCGTTCATCAGAGTTTTGCAGCGCTCGAAGCGCGTCGTGGAATAGGCCCAGAAATCCTCGGCCGGATTGCCGTCGGCGTGCTGGATCAGGCCCCAGAGGGTCCAGAGCAGGTCGCACATCGCCTTGTAAACCACGATGAGCCCCGTCTCCGCCGGCGTCGGCTCGCGGCCCAGATAGCCGCGAACCAGCTCGGCCTCCCGGCCGGCGTCCATCTCGGCCTCGACGGAGAGGTCGGCTACGTCCCAGAGCGGATCGTTCATGCCGGAATACTCCCAGTCGACGATCCACATGCGCTCGCCGTCGTCCAGAAAGTTCTCGCAGAGAGGGTCGCAGTGGCAGGGGGCGAGCGGCGCGGGGTTCGCCTCGAGCGCCCGCTTCACCGGCTCCGCCGCCTCGACGACACCGTGATAGCCGTCGGGGAGCGTCACGTCCCTGGTCGAGAGCACGCGCAGATACTCCTCGATCATCGCGAAGAGCTCGAAGCGAAAGTCGAAGCGCTCGCCCGATCCATGCAGCGTCGCGAGCGCGCGCCCGGCCCTCGCCGCCGACCCGGTCCGCGAGCGGAAGAGAGTCGGGGTCATGGTCTCGACCCTCGATCGTCTCCGTGACCAGCACGCCCGTGTCCGGGTCGGCGAGGATCACCCGCGGCGCCACGCCGGCCCGCTCCGCCGCCCGCGCGTTGGTCGCCTCGACCTTGCGGTCGATATACTCCTCGGTGCCGGGGCCGGGCAGGCGCACGACCGCGCTCCGGCCAGCCGCATCGACCCTGTAGACCCGGTTCGTGAGCCCGCCGAGGCGCGTCACCGCGCAGTCGGCCGCGTCCACGTCGGCGAACCCGGGCGCCGCCCTCAGCGCCTCGACCACCGCTCTCGCCTCTTCCGTCATGCGCTCCCCCCTCGACGCCACGCTTACGGACAGGCCGTGCGCCCGCCGTCCACCGACAGCGCGGTCCCCGTGGTGAACCCGGCCTCGTCCGAGGCGAGGTAGAGGATCGCCGCGGCGATCTCCGCCGGCTCGGCCATCCGGCGCATCGGCGCGTAGGCCTCGACCTTCGCCATCGTCCGCGCCGGATCGCGCGTCTTCTCGATCCAGTCGCGGCGGACCATGTCGGTGTCGACATAGCCGGGGCAGACGCAGTTGACCCGGACGTCCGGCGCGAGCTCTCCCGACAGCGCGCGCGTGAGCAGGACGACGCCGCCCTTCGACGCGCAGTAGACCGCGAGGTGCGGCAGCCCGAGCAGCCCGGCGTCGGAGGCGACGTTGACGACGTTGCCCCGGCTCGCGCGCAGGTGGGCGAGCGCGGCGCGGATGCAGAAATAGGTGCCCTTGAGGTTCACGTCGATCGTCGCGTCCCAGACGTCCTCGCCCTGCTCCTCGATCGGGCCGCCCTCGCAGATGCCGGCGCTGTTGACGAGGATGTCGAGCCCGCCGAGCCCGTCCACGGCGGCGGCCACGATCGCGTCGCAGCCCGCGACCGTCGCGACGTCCCCCGGCGCGGCGACGAGGCCGTCGCCGCCGAGCGCGTCGATGCCGCTGGCCGTCGACGCCGCCGATCGTCCGTTGACGGCGACCCGGGCGCCGGCCGCCAGGAAAGCCGCGGCCGCAGCCCGGCCGATGCCGCGGCTGCTTCCCGTCACCAGAACCCGTCTTCCCGCGAAGCCCGGCATCGCCCCGTCTCCATTCCGTCCCCTCGGCGCGCGCCGCCGCGGCCCGCGCCGCGAGCCGCAATATCAGAGCCGGCGCCGCGGCACGACCACGATTGAGCCGGAGCGACTGCGAGAGTATCCTCCCCTGCATTGCGCGGGAGGAGATTTGAGATGAAGCGTCTCGTCGTGTGTTTCGATGGCACCTGGAACAGTGCCGACAGCGGCGGCAGCGAGACCAGCGTCTCCCGCATCGCCCGCGCGGTCCGCGCGACCAGCCAGCAGGAGGGCACGCAGCAGGCGACGCTCTACCTGCGGGGCGTCGGCTCGACCGGCATCGCGTTGCAGCGGGCGCTCGGCGGCATCACGGGCGAGGGCGTCGACGACAACATCCGCTCCGCCTACATGTTCCTCGCGCAGAACTACGTGCCGGAGGTGCGGGACGACGCCGGCGAGGTGATCTATGCCGGCGACCGCATCTTCGTCTTCGGCTTCTCGCGCGGCGCCTTCACGGCGCGGAGCCTCTGCGGCTTCATCGGCTGCGCCGGCCTCCTGAAGCGGCAGTGCCTGGGCCAGCTTGCCGACGCCTGGCGCTATTATCGGCGGGGCGGCCCCAGAACCTCGCGGGATTTCTGCACGGAGTTCGACTCCGACTGCCATCACGATCTGCGCATCGACTTCCTCGGCGTCTGGGACACGGTCGGGGCGCTCGGCGTCCCCGTCGGCCTGCTCGGCGACCTGACCGCGCCCGACTACAAGTTCCACGACACCGAGCCGTCCTCCGTCGTCAGGCGCGCCTGCCACGCCCTTGCGATCGACGAGTACCGCGACGAGTTCGTGCCGACCCTCTGGACCGGGGAGGTGCCGGAGGGCTGCACGGTCAGGCAGGTCTGGTTCGCCGGCGCCCATTCCGACGTGGGAGGCGGCTACGCCGAGAGCCGGCTCGCCGACATCCCCCTCGTCTGGATGGCGAAGCAGGCCGAGGAAGCGACGCTCGTGCTCGACTGGTCCGTGCTGCCGGACCCGCAGAAGCTCGACCCGTTGGCCCCCCAGCACGACTCGCGCCAGGGCTGGTCGTGGAAGGACCGGCTGACGCCGACCTATCGCCGCGTCTGCGAGAGGGACTGCGACGTGGGCCTCCTCTCGCGGCTCTACGTGCCGCGCGGCGAGGACGGGGAGGTGCTGAAGACCGTGAACGAGAGCGTTCACCCGGAGGTTTTCGTTCGGCACGGCAGCGAGGTCGACACGATCAGGAGGACGGCGGAGAATTCGAAGGATCCCGAGAAGGAGCGCGCGGTCTACGACCCGGTGAACCTGCCCCCGGATGCGCCGCGCTTCGCTCCGGGAGACGGCGGAAAGGCCGGGCGGCCGTAGCCGCGTCACGCCAGCAGCACCTCGCCCAGCAACACTGCCCAGGCACAGACCGCCGTCCCGGTGACCAGCGTATAGGCGCCGTTCCAGCGGAGCCCGACGCGGTGCGCCGAGAGCCCGCCGAACGAGCCGACGAGCAGCGTCGTGGCGGTGTAGGGCGAGCTCGCGCCGCTCAGCGCCCAGCCGCCGGTGATGGCGATGACGAGGCTGGTGGGGCTCAGCCCCAGCGCCTCGGCCGGCGGCAGGAGCGGCGCGATCAGCGAGACCGAGAGAATCGGGTTCATGCCGATCTGCCCGGTCAGCGGAATGAGCCAGACGAGGCCGGTCAGCAGCAGCCATGGGGGGATCGCGGTCAGGTCGAGCGCACCCTCATCGACATGCGGCGCGAGAAGGCCGGACCCGAGCGTTCCGATGAAGCCCGCCATCATCAGCAGCACGAGCTCGGAGCGGTATCCGGGAAGGTCGCGGGTCACGAACCGGCGGACGCGGACGCCCAGGAACGCGAGGACCCGGTGCCGGCGCCGACCCTGCGCCGCCATCCAGCCGAGGCTGACGATCGGCACGACCACCATGACGACGGCGATCGCGCGGAGCCCGGTCGCCGCCTGCAGGACGCCGATGATGGAGAGGAGGACGCCGAGCAGCACCCCGAGCGGCCAGAGCGTGCGCCAGGTGCCGTGCGGGTGCTGCGGCGGCGGCCGCGGGCCGCTGAGCTTCGGCTTGAAGATCGTGTCCATCGCCCAGCCGATGCCGGCGAAGAGCGCCGCGCTGACGAGGCAGTAGGGCAGGGCGGCGGTCCAGCTCGCGCCCGGGATAAGCGCGGTCGTGATCGCGATCGAGAAGGTCAGCGGCGACCAGCAGAGGGTCGCGACCAAGCCGCGGTGGATCGCAAGCAGCATGCGGCGAAGGCGGATCGTCCGGACCTCCTCGTTCGGCTCCCGGGCAGAGCTCGACCCGGCAAGGGCGCCGAGGAGCTGGATCGCACCGTAGTTCAGGACGAGCGCGAACAGGTGCCCGCCGAGCGTCAGCGCCAGGTAGCGTCGCCCCGGGGGCTGCTCGGCGAGGTAGAGCCCGGCCTCGGCCGTCGCCCGCGAGGTCGCGGCGGCGTTCCGGAGCCAGGCGAGCGCGACGAAGAGCCCGGCGACGAAGGCCGCGCTCGCGAGCGCCGATGCGGTGAGCGCCGCCCAATCGTCGCGGCTGACGAGCGCCCAGGCGACGAGGGCAAGGCCGACGAGCCCGAAGACGCGCCCCGTCAGCCGCACGCGGAGCATCGCGAGCGCGATCAGCAGCAGCACGGCGGCGCGGGCTGCGATCCCGGCCGCCGCGCCCGCCTCCCACTGGTCGAGCGCGGCGAAGAACGCCGTGATGAGCGCCGTCCAGCCGAGGAAAGCACCGCCGCTGACGCTTCGCACTCGGGCCCCCCACGGTTCGCGCGTTCGCCTCGCCCAGCCGGAGCTTACACCAGCCCGCGTGGAGGCGAACCGGTGCGCTCGGCGGGCGCCACCATTACCGACGCCGAAGGCGCCAGGCGGCGAAGAGCATCGCGGAGGTCTGGGCGCTGTCGTTGCCCACGATGCGGAACGGTGGGCCCGGCCGGTGGCCGGGCCCGGCAGGGGCTCACTTCTGGAGCTCGGTCCAGATGGCCGTGTACATCTCCTGCACCTCGGGCGGGCAGGGCTCGCCGAATACGCCGCCGTCCAGGTGCTCCTCGGGGATCTTCACCTCGGGCGCGCCGACCATGTCCTCGTCCATGTACTCCTCGGATCCCTCGATGGCGTTCGCGTAGCGGGCGAAATTCGAGATCATCGCCGCGTTCTCGGGGTCCATGATGAAGTTCTGGAACAGCTTCGCGTTCTCGGGGTTCTGCGCATCCGCCAGCACCGCGACCGAGTCGGTCCAGAGCACGTAGCCCTCCTTCGGGTAGCCGTAGCGCACGTCCGGGTTCTGCTGCCGGGCGCGGAAGGCGGCGCCGTTCCAGTAGAGCGAGGCGGCAAGGTCGCGCCCGGCGAACTTCTCGATGATGCCGTAGTCCATCGAGAGCCACTTCTCCTTGGCGCTCGTCAGCGTGTCCTGGACCTTCCTCAGCAGCTCCTTGTCGTCGGTGCAGACCTCCTCGCCGCCGTTGTAGAAGATCGCGGCCCAGATCACGTCGAGCATCTCGGGGGGCACGTTGACCTTGCCGACCAGCTCCTCGGGCGGGTCGAAGACGATTGCGTGCGTGTTGATGTCGCCGTCGTAGACCGAGGTGTCGACGACGATGCCGGTCGAGCCCCAGAGCCAGGGCACGGTGTACTTCCGGCCGGGGTCGAAGTAGACGTCGACGAAGCGCTGCTCGACGTGCTCGAAATTCTCCATCTGGTCGGGGCGGGTCTCCATCAGGAGCCCCTCCTCGAGGAAGATCGGGATGTAGCTGGCCGAGGGCACGACGATGTCGTAGCCGTGGCCGCCGGCCTTCACCTTGGTCAGCGCCGTGTCGTTCGAGTCGTAGTCGGTGACCGTGACCTCGACGTCGTGTTCCTTCTCGAACTTCTCGATCAGCTCGGGGCTCGTGTAGTCGCCCCAGTTGAAGATGTTGAGCTGCCCCTCGGCGAGCGCGGGCCCCGAGGCCAGCGCGAGCGCGAGCGCGGACGTCACCGAATAGCGGATCATTGCGGTTCTCCCTGTTGTCGGGGCGCCGATGCCCCCGTTGCGGCTACCTTACGACTTTCTGCGGGTCACAAGGAAGAAGGCGGTCACGATCAGGACCGAAGCGCCGAGCAGCACGGTCGAGATCGCGTTGGTCTCGGGCGTGATCGCGCGGCGGATCTCGCCCAGCATGTAGGTCGGCAACGTGTCCTGGCCCGCGGACTTCACGAGCTCGGTGATGACGACGTCGTCGAGCGAGATGACGAAGGCGAGCATGGCCCCCGCGACGATTCCGGGCGTCATGAGCGGCAGGGTCACGCGGCGGAAGGTCGCCCACGGCGGCGCGTAGAGGTCGGCGGCCGCCGTCTCGAGCGTCAGGTCCATGCCCTCGAGCCGGGCGCGGATCGGCAGGTAGGCGAAGGGGATGCAGAATGCGGCGTGCGCCGCGATCAGGTAGCCGAGCCCGTAGTAGCCGGTCCAGTTCTTGACCACGGCGAAGACGATCAGCAGCGCGACGCCGGTCACGATCTCCGGCACCATCAGCGGCTGGTTGATCAGCGCATAGACCGCCGTCTGCCCGCGGAAGGCGCGGCGGCGCGTGGTGCCGAGCGCCGCCATGGTCGCGAGGACGGTGGCTATCGCCGATGCGAAGCCCGCGACGACGACGGAGCGGACGGTCGCGTCCTGCACCTTCTCGTTCTCCCACGCCTCGACGTACCAGCGGAGCGAGAACCCCTCCCAGAGCGCGAGGTTGGAACCGGCGTTGAACGAGTAGGCGACGAGCGTCACGATCGGCGCGTAGAGCGCCACGAAGCAGAGGATCGCGATCGTCGCGAAGCCCGGCTGGCGCTTGACCGAGAACCCCCTAGCCACGGCCGCCCTCCGCGCGCTGGGCCGAGCGGACGTAGACGAGCAGCGCCACCATGACCATCGCGAGCAGCGTGATCGAGAGCGCGGCGCCGAGCGGCCAGTTGCGCCCCTGGCCGAACTGCAGCTCGATCAGGTTGCCCATCATCATGTTCTTGCCGCCGCCCAGCACGCGCGGCGTCACGTAGGCGCCGAGCGCCGGGATGAAGACGAGGATGCAGCCGGCGACGATGCCGGGCCTGGCCAGCGGGATGATCACGCGCCGAAGCATCGTCCACCGCGTCGCGTAGAGGTCGTAGGCCGCCTCGACGAGCCGGAAGTCGAGCTTCTCGAGCGCCGCGTAGAGCGGCAGCACCATCAGCGGGAGGTAGACATAGGTCATGCCGAACATGATCGAGGTGTCGGTGAACAGCATCTGGAAGGGCTCGTCGATCACGCCGAGCTTCGTCAGCACGGTGTTGATCAGCCCCTGCGCCCGGATCCACTCGAGGATCGCGAAGGTCCGGATCAGCAGGTTGGTCCAGAACGGCACCGTGATCAGGAACAGCCAGAGGTTGCGGTTCCGCGGGCTGCGCGTCGCGATGAAGTAGGCGGTCGGAAAGCCGAGGACGAGGCAGATCACCATCGTCATGAAGGCGAGCGAGACCGAGCGCCAGAAGATCGACAGGTGCGCGTCCTGCAGCCGGATCGTGTCGTCGAAGATGTCGCGGGTGAACGCGACCCTGAACCAGCCTTCGAGCGAGAAGGCCCACTCCACGCCGCCATAGGCGCCGGGCTCGAGGAACGAGTAGAAGAGCATGACGAGGAGCGGGCCCGCCGCGAACAGCACCAGCCAGACGATCGCCGGCAGGTTCAGCAGCCATCGGCCCCGCGTCTCGCGCCGCCGCGCGACCTGGAGCGCCGTTCGCCCGTCGGTGCGCGTGGCCGCGTCGGCGGGAGCGGAAGCCTCCGCCATCAGTCCCTCAGCACCTGCACGGCCTCGGGCGCGAAGGCGATGCCCACCTCCTGCCCCTCGCGCCGCGGCTCCGCCGTCGCCTCGACGTTCTGCGCGCGGGTCGAGAAGATGCCGCCGCCGGAGAGGCGCACGCGGTAATGCGTGTCGGTGCCGACATAGACGATGTGCTCGATGGTGCCGGTGAGAATCCCCGCGTCCGGGTCGTCGGTCAGCTGCGCCCGCTCGGGGCGGACGACGATCGTCACCCGCTCGCCGGCGCTGTCGGGCAGGGAGGCCTCGATCTCGCCGCCGTGGTCGAGCGCGAGACGCGCGCGGCCGTCGCCGCGCTCGCCGACATCGGCCTCGAGGAAGTTGGTGTCGCCGATGAAGTTGGCGACGAAGCGCTCCGACGGGTGATTGTAGATCTCGCGGGGGCTGCCGATCTGCAGGATGCGGCCCTGGCTCATGACCGCCAGGCGGTCCGACATCGTCAGCGCCTCCTCCTGGTCGTGGGTCACGAAGATGAAGGTGATGCCGGTCTCGAGCTGCAGGCGCTTCAGCTCGATCTGCATGTCCTTGCGGAGCTTGTAGTCGAGCGCCGAGAGCGGCTCGTCGAGCAACAGCACCTCGGGCCGGGGGGCGAGCGCGCGCGCGAGCGCCACGCGCTGCTGCTGGCCGCCCGAGATCGCGTCGGTGCGCCGGTTCTTCAGCTCCTCCATGCGCACGAGCCCGAGCATCTCGTCGACCGTCGCCGCGACCTCGGCCTTCGGCCGGCGCTGCATCTCGAGCCCGAAGCCGATGTTCTGCGCGACCGTCATGTGCGGAAACAGGGCGTAGGACTGGAAGACCGTGTTCACCGAGCGCCGGTAGGGCGGCAGGAACGAGATGTCCTTGCCGTGGAGCCGGATCATGCCGCTGGTCGGGTGCTCGAAGCCGGCGATCAGGCGGAGCAGGGTCGTCTTGCCGCAGCCTGAGGGCCCAAGCAGCGTGAAGAACTCGTTGTCGCGGATCTCGAGCGAGACGTCGTCGAGCGCGCGGACCGGCGACGCGCTCTCGGCATCGTAGACCTTGGAGACCGCGACGGCCTCCATCGCCGTCGCCGTTCCCGCCCGCTCCGTCTTCGCGTGATGCCTTGCGATGTCCGCTCCCTCCCACCGGGTGGCCGGTCCGGCCGCCGATTAATCGAGCTTCCGGGAGCGATTACAAGGGCCGGATGGCCGCGCCTGGAAGATGAGTCCGAGAGCATCGCCGAGGGTTCTCCCGCGCCGCCGACAGCTCCTCGAGCGTGCGGGGTTCCCGCGGAAGAATCCGACCGCGTGTCGTGACAGAGCGTCGCGCCGCGCTCCTGTCCGACGGCAAGCGCGCGTGCCGACTTCCAGCAGAGCGCATCCCGCGTTGGCGCGAACGGTGCTCCACTCCTTCAGATTGAATTCCCGATGTCGAATAAGCGCAAGGCTGTCGATCCCTCGACTTCGGACGCGCGGCCGACGCCTATATCCGTTGCGTTGCGACACTCATTTCCACTATGGTTAAAAAATTCTGTCGGCTTGACTCTAACCGACCGGCTCGCTTAAGTGGGTTTACGAACTGTTAGGCATGCTGGGTCGGCAAGTATTGGTACCGCGTATCGGGGGCGCCTCGTGAACAGGATGCTGCGGAGTCCCATCGGAGACGGTGCCATTCCCACCGACGACGAATTCCTCCTTCATAGCACGGCCACCTTCGACCGGGCGCGGGCGGGGCGGGACGTTCCCTCCGACTTTCCGAAGCGGGCGGTCGACATTGCCTCGGCGCTGGTCGCGATGCCGATCGTCCTGTTCTTCTGCGTCGTCCTGGTGATCGCGAACCCGATCTGGAATCCGGGAAGGCTGTTTTTCCTGCAGAAGCGGATGGGGCATGGCTGCCGCAGCTTCATCACGATAAAGTTCCGCACCATGCGCGACGCCCCGCGGATCACGCGCGGCCCCGAGGATCCGGTCGAGTGCGAGCGGGTCACGCGGCTCGGCCGGCTGCTCAGGGTGACGCGCATCGACGAGCTGCCGCAGTTCATCAACGTGCTGGGCGGCGAGATGAGTCTGATCGGGCCGCGGCCCGACTACTGGGATCACGCGGTGCACTACCTGCAGTCGGTGCCGGGCTACCGCGAGCGGCACAAGGTTCGCCCCGGCATCACCGGGCTCGCCCAGGTGCAGACCGGCTATGCCGAGGGCATCAGCGCCACCGTGCGCAAGACCCACATCGACCTGCGCTACATCCGCACGCGGAGCGCCCGCATGGAGCTCTACGTGGTCTGGCGCACGCTCGTGGTGCTCTCCACCGGCTTCGGCGCGCGCTGAAGGCCACAAGCGCCGGAACTCCCTTCCTGCCTCGTTTGACTCTGCTCTGCCGGCGGACGCTCGACGCTCCGTCCGCGCGAGCTGGAGCCATCGCCTCAACGATTTTGGAGAAACCGGGATGTCGATCAGGACAATGGCGCTGGCGACGGTGCTGGCTGCAGGCGCGGTCGCCACCACGGCGCCGGCGCAGGAGGCGGGCGACGCGGAGGCGGGCGAGAAGGTCTTCCGCAAGTGCATGGCCTGCCACACGGTCGAGGAGGGCCAGAACCGCGTCGGGCCGTCGCTCCACGGCGTCGTCGGGCGCGACGTGGCGTCGGTCGAGGACTTCAGCTACTCGGACGCGATGCTGGCCTGGGGCGAGGGAAAGACCTGGGACGCCGAGCTCCTCGACACCTATCTCGAGGATCCGCGCGGCGTCGTCGAGGGCACGACCATGATCTTCGCCGGCCTGAAGGACGAAGAGGACCGCCGGGACGTCATCGCCTATCTCGACGCGACCGACGAATAGAGGCGGAGCGCCGGCGGCTGACGCCGGCGCGCATCATTCCTGAACCCTTCGGAACCCGGAGGGGGAAAGTCCCTCAGCCGCGGAACACGTAGACGGGGCTCGTCCAGGCGCGGGTCCCGTCCTCCTGTGTCAGGCGGATGTAGATCGGGTTGTCGCCTTCCGGCTCGACCGGGACCGCGCGGGTGAAACCGAACGCCCGGCTCCGGTTCTTGCGCGGCAGCCGGAACATCTTGACGAAGCGCGGCAGATCGCCCGAGGCGTCGAACACGCGGTCCTCGATGCCGATCTCGGCGACCGGGACGTCCACCTGGACAAGCGGCGTGTCGAGCCGGAGCGTTCCGGCCTCGCCATCCTCGAGCACCGCATCGAAGCCGCCGTAGTTGCCCGTCGTCAGCGCCTGCCAGCGGAGGCCATTGTCGCCGTCGCGGTCCAGCGTCTTGTCGCGGTTCAGGAAGTTGACGGGCCGCGCCTCGAGGATGCGGTTGCCGTCGAGGCGGGCGGTGCCGTCCCAGACGACCTGACGGAACCGGCCGCGATACTCGGCGCCCTCCCACTCGACCCGGATGCGCGGGCCGAGATCGTCCTCGCCGTAGGGGCGGAGCGTCTCGACGAGGCGCGTGCCGTTGAAGATCTCTACCCGCTCGATGGGGCTGTTGGTGCGGATGTCGACTTCGAGCTCGACCTCTCCCCCGGGCAGGTGGACGAGGTCGCCCATCATCGCCTCGCGGCCCGGCCGGCCCTCGGCGGGCCCGAGCGCCGGGTCGTCGTGGTAGATCGTGCCTTCCACGCCGAGGCGGAGCGCCAGGTCGATCACCGGCCGGCCGCCGGGACCGCCGGTGGTGGCGTAGTGCCGGCGCTTCCGCAGGCAATCCAGCAGCGCCTCGCGCGAGAGCTCCTCCATCAGATAGCAGGTGAGCCCGCCGATCGCGCCGAACTTGCCCGCGCCCGGGTAGCTGGCGCCGGGGCGGCCCTTGTGCCCGTCCGAGTTCGCGACGATGCCGACGCGATAGCCGAGCCGGAAGGCGTCGTGGACCAGCCACTCGAACGTGCCCCAGGACGAATGCACCTCGACCGAGCGCTCGAACCGCCCGTCGTGGGCAAGCGCGATGTCGGCGTAGCGTCCGCCGCAATGGGCGAAGCAGACCGCGTCCCACTCCCCGGCCTCGGCCAGCGCCTCGAACAGCTCGGCCGAGGTCAGGCAGTCGGTGTCGGCGGTCGCCCGGTCCTCGATCAGCGCGTGCGAGGAGCGGCGGATCGTGCGGCCCTCTTCCGGGAAGTAGACGTTGCGGTCGCCGCCGAGGGCGGTGTTGCCCGACCACTCGTAGCCCGGCAGCGCGACGAAGCGGCCGGGCGCGTCGAACTCGGCGGTGATGCGGTTCAGCTCCGCCCAGAACGCGTCGGTGATCTGGAAGTCGTTGCCCTGGTGGCCGCAGGCGTCGACGAAGGCGCGGTCGCGGGCGAAGGCGAAGTACTCGCGCGCGCTGCCGGTGCCGATCGTCTCCTCCGACTGGCCGTGCAGGTCGCCCCAGAAGTGGACCAGCGGCGTGTCCTCGACGCGGAGCATGTTCGTCTCGGCGACGACGGCACCGGCCGCGTCGCGGAGGAGGACAGACGCCTCGCCGGGCGCCGTCAGCGACAGGCCCTCGACCTCGAAGGCGAACGGGCCGGGCGTCAGCTCCAGCGTCTCCGGCAGGCCCTCGATCGGTCCCCGCGCCTCGAGCGTCAACCGCCCCTCGCAGCGGTCGGAGGGATTGCCCCAGCGGTCCTCGCCGCGGACCTTCAGCGAGAAGGCCTCTCCCGGGCGGCGGCGGGTCGGCAGAACGGCGACGAAGCGCTCGGGCGGGCCCGGGACGATCGCGATCATCGGCTGCTCGGGCAGCGGCTGGAAGTTGAAGGTCGCGACCGGGTCGACGAGGACGCGGAACTCGAAGGTGCGCTCGCAGAAGGTCTGGAGCCGCATGCCCGGTCCGCCGTGATCGGTCACGCCGAAGCGGACGACGATCCGGTCGCCCTCCGCGAGGAAGCCGCGGACGACCTTGATCCAGAGGGTCCGGTCCCAGGGCCGCACATTCGCCTTCGGATCCCAGCGCAGCTGCAGGACCGCACCGTTCGAGGCCTCGACCGTGCAGTAGTTCGCGCCCTTCGGATCGTCGAACTGCGGGCTGCCCTGGTCCGAGGCGAAGCGGAAGCAGACCCGCAGGCTGCCCGAATCGTCGATGCCGTAGGCTCCGGCGGTATAGGTCAGGGTGAAGGAGGCATGAGCGCCGGCCTCGAAGCGGCCCGACGGCGTCAGCTCGGCGCGGCCGAGATCCTGCGGAGGGATCGCGTGGCGGATGACGCCGCTGTCGATCGCCTCCCAGGGCTCCCTCTTGTCCTCATTCATCGTGCGTTCCCCCAATCCGAGTGCCTACCTACAGGAGGCGCCGGTCAATTCAAGCATCGAGCGCGGGCGCGGCGGCTCACGGGGCGCCGACCTCGCGGCCCATGCCGTCGGGATAGCGGACGTCGAAGCGGCTCTCGCGGAAATCCGACAGCGGGAAGCGGCGGGCGTGGCCGGGCCAGTGCAGGCTCGCCTCCCGCTCGCGCGGCCGGTAGGCGGCGGTGTAGAGGGTGCCGAAGCCGTGGCCGAAGCCGATCGAGTAGAGCGGCGGCTTCAGGAAGGCGCCGACGAATTTTTCTTCCGGCTCCTCGTGCAGCGTCAGCCGGTGGAGCAGGAAGCGCTCGCGCTCGACGGTCGCGGTCAGGCGGGCGTGGCTCGCCCACTCGACCCGCTCCTGGTGGTTCGTGGCGACGGCCGCATGGGTCAGCACGGTCGGCCGGTCCGGCGCGACCATCGCTGTCAGGTAGCGCCGCTCGCGGTCGAGGACCGTGATGTTGTAGCTCATGTGCGAGGGCACGCGGGCCAGCACGCGCGCCGCCTCCTCGGCCGTCTCGCAGGTCTCGAGCACGTAGCGGAGCACGAGCGGCACGCCGAAGCCGATGCCGACCTCGCGCCGCCCGCCGAAGGTGAGCGAGACCGCGAGCCCGGCGCCGTTGATGCCGTCGACGAGGCCCCAGAGGCCGTCCGACATGCCCATGACCGGGCGCCCCAGCCACTCGGTCCGGAGCAGGACGCCGTCGAACGCGTGCGGGCTGTAGTCGTAGTTCCTGACCATCAGCGGCTCGGCGCCGGGCCAGATCGCCTGGGAGCAGCCGGAGAGATACGGCGGCGGCCCGTAGAAGGAGAGGAAGCGCGCCGCCTCGTCGCCGCCGCCCGCGAGCTCGCAGAGCCGATGGTAGAGCGGCACCAGCTCCGGCATGTGCGTGCGGAGCGCCGTCAGGCAGGCGCGGTAGCTCGGCCGCGCGAGGGTGCTCTCCCGCGCCCACCAGCGGCGGTAGGCAGGCCAGAACTCGGCGAAGAGCGCCGCCCATTTCGGGCCCGGCTCGGCCTCGGCGACGGCGCGAAAGGTGAAGTCCACGGCACCCCTACATGATCTTGAAGGCAGGCTCGCTCAAGATGGGCGAGGCCTCGGCCGAGGGCAGCGGACGGGCGGCGAAGGCCGACTTGATGCCGTCGATCCAGCGGCGCGAGCGCTCCGTCAGCTCGAACTCGTCGGTCATCGAGCGGCCGCGCACGACGAGAATGCCGAGGTCCGCGCCCTCGTAGCGGTAGTCGCCGGGCGCGAGAATGCGCAGGAAGAACGCCTCGCGCTCGCTCTCGACCGCCCGGCGGTGATAGTCGAAGCGGTCGTAGACGATGCGGCCGTCGTCCTGCATCCGGTAGATGCCGCTCTCGGGCGCGTGGGTGAGGATGTCGACGGAATCCTCGGTGTGCTTGATGACCATCTGGGACCACGAGTCGATCATCTCCGGATCCGCCCAGCGGTCGTTCAACTCCTGGATGTCGAGCTCGAACGGCTTGTCCGAGAACTCGAGCAGGTGGAACAGGAACAGCGGCGCGTCGGCGTGGGCGAAGGCCGCGTGGTTGGTCATCGAGCTCGCGCCCGTGATGCGCGGGTTGAGCTCGCCGAGCCAGATGTCGCCCGTGTTCCGGTCGATCAGGAAGTCGAGCTCGAAGTAGCCGCGGTAGCCTTCCTCGCGCAGCTGCTCGCCGAAGCGGAAGGTCATCTCGCGCGCCGTGTCGCGGATCTCCTGGGTAAAGGCGCCGTCGAAGATCTCGTTGCCGCACCAGCCGCCGCGGTAGGGGGTCAGCTCCCTGAAGCCGACGAGCTCGGTCATCAGCGGGCCGACGATCGTGCCCTGCTTCGTCGCGCAGGCCTCGATCGCGGAGCCGCGGCAGTTGATCCGCTTCATGATCTTGATCTCGCCCTCGCCCACGATCTCGTGCTCGTGGCGGCGGAAATCAGCCTCGGAGTTGATGAAGAAGGTGGTGTGGCCGCTGTCGCCGAAGGCCGACTGCAGCACGAGATCGCGGCCGATCCCGGCCTCGTCGACGACCTGGCAGAGCTGCTCCCAGCCCGTGACCTCGGCGAGCGTGTTGGGGACCGAGGGGACGCCCGCCTTGTTGCCGATCCGGACAGTCTCGATCTTGTTGTCCATCGACTGCCGCAGCGCCGCCTTCGGGAACCAGACCTTGCCCCCCAGCTGCTCGACCAGCTTCTCGCTCTCCTCGTCGAACATCAGGAAGACGATCTTCGGCTCAGCCCCCCGGCTCTCGATCCAGTCGATCACCTGCTTGTGGCTCAAGAGATAGTTGTTGATGTCCTCGATCGACTGGAATTCGGCGTGCTCGACCTCGTCCGGCACCAGCACGTTCGGATGGCGACCGTCGAAGCAGTCGATGTAGTTGATGTACTTGAAGTTCTTGACCCACTCGTCGATGCCGAGCAGGTTGAAGTTGGTCGCGGAGACGAAATAGACCGGCTCCTCGTTGCGGTGGAAGTACCGCCGGATCTCGGAGATGTTGGCGAGTTTGTCCTTGGGCATTGAGCTACTCCCTGTTCTCGTTCTTCTCAGAGTCGCCGGTGCAGTCCGGCTGCGGGGTCGTCGGCAATGCGCGCGCTCGCGCGGGCTCCGGGCGGGCGCGGCCC
>DATKCY010000024.1:0-3548 GCA_035512995.1 Thermohalobaculum sp. | reverse complement strand
TCGCCGGCCTTGGCCTGCGCCATGAGCTGGTCGAGGGTCGCGCGCCCGCCGGTGACGTTCTGTTTCTCCTTCGCCTTGCGCTGGCGGTAGTCCGCGATCTCGCGCGCCCTGCCCTCGTCCTCGACGACGTTCAGCACGTCGCCGGCCTCGGGCGTGCCCTGCAGGCCCAGCACCTCGACCGGGACCGAGGGGCCGGCCTCGTCGATCCGCTCGCCCTGGTCGTTGACCAGCGCGCGGACCCGGCCCCACTGCTCGCCGGCGACGAAGATGTCGCCGGTGCGGAGCGTGCCGCGCTCGATCAGCACGGTCGCGACGGGGCCGCGGCCGACGTCGAGCTTGGCCTCGACCACGGCGCCCTCGGCGGGGCGGTCGGGGTTGGCCTTGAGCTCGAGCAGCTCGGACTGGAGCACGATCGCGTCGACGAGCTTGTCGAGCCCCTCGCCGGTGATGGCCGAGACCTCGACGTCGAGCACCTCGCCCGACATCGCCTCGACCACGACCTCGTGCTGCAGGAGCTGGGTGCGGACCTTCTGCGGGTCGGCGCCGGGGCGGTCGATCTTGTTGATCGCCACGATCATCGGCACGCCCGCGGCCTTGGCGTGGTTGATGGCCTCGATCGTCTGCGGCATCACGCTGTCGTCGGCAGCGACCACCAGCACGACGATGTCGGTGACCTGGGCGCCGCGCGCGCGCATCGAGGTGAAGGCCGCGTGGCCCGGCGTGTCGAGGAAGGTGACCTTGTGGCCGCCCTCGGTCTCGATCTGGTAGGCGCCGATGTGCTGCGTGATGCCCCCGGCCTCGCCCGCGACCACGTCGGTCTTGCGGAGCGCGTCGAGCAGCGACGTCTTGCCGTGATCGACATGGCCCATGATGGTGACGACGGGGGCGCGGGAGACCATCGCCCCTTCGTCGTCGTCCTCGGTCGTCAGCACGTTCTCGACGTCCGACTCCGAGACGCGGGTCACGCGGTGGCCGAACTCCTCGATGATGAGCTCGGCGGTGTCCTGGTCGATCGACTGGTTCTGCGTCGCCATGATGTCGTTCTTCATCAGCGCCTTGATGACGTCGGCGACCCGCTCGGCCATGCGGTTGGCGAGCTCCTGCACCGTGATCGCCTCGGGCAGGGTGACGGCGCGCACGACCTTCTCGCGCGGCTCGTTCGAGCCCGAGGACTTGCGGTGCTGGCGCTCCTGGCGGCGGCGCATCGCGGCGAGCGAGCGCTGGCGGCCGCCCTCGTCGGCGCCGATCTTCGAGATCGTGAGCTTGCCGGCCCGGCGCCGCTCGTCGCCGCCGCGCCCGCGCGACGGCTTCTCCTGCTGCGCCTGCTTCTTGGGGGCGGCGCCGCGGCCCTTGGCCCGGCGGTCGTCCTCGGCGGGGCGCGCGTCGGGGCTCTCGGCCTGGGCGCTCGCGTCGGCCTTCGCGGCCTCGTGCTGGGCCGCCTCGGCCTCCTCCTTGCGCTTCGTCTCGACGGCCTCGGCCTCGGCGCGCTTGCGCTCGTCCTCTTCCTTCCGCTTCAGATCGGCGTCCTCGGCCTCGCGGCGGGCGCGCTCCGCATCCTCGGCGCGCCGGCGATCGGCGTCCTCGGCCTCGCGCTTCTCGCGCTGGACGTCGTCCTTCTTGGCCTGCTTCAGCGCTTCGAGACGGCGGGAGTACTCCTCCTCGCTGAGCGCGCCCAGCATCTTGCCGCGGCCCTTCGGCTGCGGCTTCTGCTGCTGCTGCTGCTCCGCCGGCTTCGGCGCCTCCGGCTGCCGGGCCTGGGCGGGCTGCTGCGCCCGCGGCTTGACCTGCAGCGTGCCGGCGCCGGCGGCGGGCTTCGCGCCTCCGCCCGGCGGAGTGACCACGCGCTTGCGCTTCTTCTCGACCACCACGGGCTTCGTGCGGCCGCCGCCGAAGCCCGATCGGGACGGGCCGCCGCTCCGGCCGCCGATGCCGCGCCCGCGCGGCTTGCTGTCGCTATCCGTCTCGCTCATCAACCGTCCTGTCCGGAGCCTGCCGTTGCGGCTCCTCTTGCCGTCCATGGTCATGCGCGGCAGTGGCCCGCGCGTGCTTCGCATCTCCGCCGCCGTGACGCAAGCCCTCGAGCCTGCGTGCCTCGGCCAGCGCGCGATGTGCGAATCCGCCCGCGTCGAGCGCGGCATGTATCGCAAAATCGCGGCCGAAAGCCAATCCCAGTTCCTCTCTGTCGAGGCAGTCGATCCGGGGCACGTCCCCAGCCACGGCCGCGATCTTGCGCCGGCCGTCCTGGGCGGCGTCCGAGGCCTCGATCAGCGCCCCGGCGGCCCCCGAGCGAAGCCGCGCGCGCGTCTTCTCGAATCCCGTCACCGCCTGTCCGGCCTTGCGCGCGAGCCCGATCACCTCGACCAGCCGCCGCACCAGCAGCGTCTCGAGCAGGTCCGCGAGGCCCTCCGGCCTCGGCACCTGCTGCCGGAAGGCGCGGGAGAAGAGGTTCTTCTTCTCCGCCCGCTCGACCAGCGCCCGGTCGGCCGTGAGCCACGCTCCGCGGCCCGGGAGCCGCCCCGCGAGGTCCGGGATCACGCGGCCTTCGGGGTCGAGGACGAAGCGGATCAGCCGGTCGGCCGGCCCGCTCTCGCCGCTCGCGATGCAGCGCCGCTCGGGTCCGTCGCGCTCCTTGGTCCTGCCGCCCCGGGTCAACCGCGCCTCCGCGCCTGGCGTCAGACGCCGGCGCGGGCCTCCTCCTCGCTCGCGTCCCCTTCGGTCTCCTCGGCTTCCTCGGTCTCGAGGTCGGCCGGGTCGACGATGCCGAGCTCGACGCGCGCCTTCATCACCAGGTACTGCGCCTCCTCGAGGCTTATGTCGAAGGGCTCGAGCAGGCCCTCGTCCTTGACCCGCTGGCCGTCGACCGTGGTGTAGCCGCCGGCGAGCTCCCAGTCCGCGCACTTCGCGAACTCGTCGAGCGTGGTCACACTGTCCTTGGCGAGCGCCAGCACCATCTGCGGCGTCAGGCCCTCGAACTCGATCAGGCTTTCCTCGGCGCCGAGCTCGCGCGCCTCGGCCAGCGCCTTCTGGTTGGCCTCCTCGATCCGGTCGTTGGCGCGCGCCTGCAGCTCGGCCGCCGTCTCCTCGTCGAAGCCGTCGATCGCGAGCAGCTCGTCGAGCTCGACATAGGCCACCTCCTCGAGCGAGGAGAAGCCCTCGGACACGAGCAGCTGGGCCCCCATCTCGTCGACGTCGAGCGCCTCCATGAACATGGCCGAGCGCTCGTTGAACTCCTGCTGGCGGCGCTCCGACTCCTCCTGCTCGGTCATGATGTCGATGTCCCAGCCGGTCAGCTGGCTGGCGAGGCGCACGTTCTGCCCGCGCCGGCCGATCGCCTGGGAGAGCTGCTCGTCCGGGACCACGCACTCGATCCGGTTCGCGTCCTCGTCCATCACGACCTTGACCACCTCGGCCGGCTGCAGCGCCGAGACGATGAAGCTGGCCGCATCCTCCACATAGGGAATGATGTCGATCTTCTCACCCTGCAGCTCGCCGACGACGGCCTGCACGCGGCTGCCGCGCATGCCGACGCAGGCGCCGACCGGGTCGAT
>DATKCY010000023.1:0-10599 GCA_035512995.1 Thermohalobaculum sp. | reverse complement strand
CCTCGGCATCGGCACGCTGCCCGTGCTCGCGGTCGTCAGCGCCCGGATCGAGGCGGACGGCGCGATCTGGACGCTCGAGGGCGCCGGAGAAGGCACGCCGGTCGTCGTCGGTCAGGCAGCGCGGACCGACGGCTGGGCGGTGGTCGACTTCACCGACCCGAACCTGACCGCGATCGTGGCCGAGCTTCGGCTGCTCCGCGCGACCGAGAACCACGACACGGTCGAGGTCGGGACGCTCCGCCTGCCGGGGCGCGGAGTCCACGCCCTCGTGTGCGAGGGACCCTGAGCCCGGTTCCTGCCGCCGACCCCCAAAGGGATCGGCTGCCCCGGATCCGATCCGCGATCCACACCCGACGAGGGGCGGGACGAGCCGCACGACTCAGACACCAGGCTCCGGCAGCCCGACCACGAGGCCGGGGCGCGTCACCGCCGGATCGTAGGCCTTGCGCGCGAAGATCGCCTGCACCTCGTCCTCGAAGCTCGCGAGCGGGTCGGCCGGGTAGTCGGGGTCGAAGCTCGACTGGTCCCAGCGCTCGCAGAAGGCGCGGCAGCTCTCGTAGTAGGGGCTGTCGCGATAGCGCTCGCGCAGCTCGCGGTCCCACCCCATATGGTGCGCGTAGTAGTACATCTGGAAGACGCCGTGGTGCTCGACGGTCCAGACGACCTCCTCGCGCATGAAGGGGCGCATGATCTCGGCCGCGAACCGGTCGTGGTTCTGCGGCGCCAGACGGTCGCCGATGTCGTGCATCAGCGCCGCCACGATCCAGTCGGTGTCGGCGCCGTCGCGGCGGGCGCGGGTCGCGGCCTGCAGCCCGTGCTCGAGCCGGGTGATCCGGTAGCCGGACATCGTCTCGTCGCCCTGCGCCGCCAGCTCGCTCATCAGGCGGTCGGCGGTGGCGGCGAGATACGGCTTCTCGAGCTGCCCGAGCAGCGCGTAGTCCTCGGCCGTGCCGTCCTTCATCTGGCGGAAGCCGACCGTCCGGCCATCGTCGCCCATGCGCGTCCTCCCCGTCCGTTGCCGGCCCCACGTGCATACCGCACGGCCGGGCGTTCGAACAGGTCCGGCCGCGTCGCGCGCATCGCCGACGAAGGTGCAACCGCCGCGCGCGTCTGGTATTCGGGGGACTTGTAAGGTCGACCGAGTCCCCTGTTCTTTCGGAGATTCATGGATGAGCGATTTCGGGCTGATGTGCGCGGTCGCACTCGAGCGGATGGTCTATCTCGACTCGAAACGCGTGAAGCGGGCGCTGAGGGCGCACCTGCCGGGCCGGCCGGTCGAGGTGCTCGACCGGCTGCACGGCGCGGACAAGAGCGGCCTGCTGGTCATCCTCGACGGCCACAGCTGTGTCGTGATGGTCGTCGACGGACGGCTGCCGGAGCCCGAGTTCGCGGGCGCGCTGGCCGAGAACCCGCTCTGGCCCGCCGCCGCGGCGACCATGCGCCGGCACGAGGCCTTCCTCGTCATCTCGCTGGTCGATCCGCCGCAGGATTCCGCGGACGTGCGCGCGCAGGCGGCGATGCAGACGCGCCTCGCTGCGGTCCTGTGCGGGATGCTGCCGGTGCTCGGCGTCTACTGGCCCGGCGCCGCGGCCGCCGCGCCGCCCGCGCGCGTCCGCCGCGCCGCCGACGAGCTGAACCAGAACAAGTGGCCGGCCGACCTGTGGATCGGCTACGAGTTCCGCGGCACCGACGCCGAGGTCGGGCTGTTCGTCGGCATCCGCTCGAAGGGCGCGGCGCCCTACATCGGCGTCGAGATCGAGGTGCCGCCGCGCCATGTCCGCGACCGGGTCGAGGCGATCCTCTACCTCGAGCGGGCGGTCGCCGATCTCCTGACGCGCGGGCACAGGATCCGCGACGGCGAGCCGGTGCGCATGGGCACCCGCAACGAGGCCTGGCACCAGGTGCGCTATGTCAGCCGCGGCGAGATCTCGATCATGGCCCTCCGCGAGCTCGAGGAGCCGATCTGGGGCCTCGCCAGCGTCTCGCGCTGAGGGCCGGGGCGCCGGGGCGCGGCAGGCCCTGTCCCGGACCGCGACCATGACCGCCCACGGCTCCTTCCCCGATTTGCCCCCGTGCCTCGCGGCGTGGTTCGGGGCGAAGGGGTGGCGGCCGCACCCGCACCAGCTGGCGCTCTTGGCCGACGACGCGCCGGCGCGGCTGCTGATCGCGCCGACCGGGGCGGGCAAGACGCTGGCGGGCTTCCTGCCCGCGCTCGCGGAGCTGGCTGCGGGGCGGCCGGGCGGGCTCCACACGCTCTATGTCTCGCCGCTCAAGGCACTCGCGGCCGACATCGGGCGGAACCTTCGCGGCCCGGCCGACGAGATGGGGCTCGGCATCCGGATCGAGGACCGCACCGGCGACACCGGCCAGGCGGCGCGCCGGCGGCAGCGGGCCGATCCGCCCGACATCCTGCTGACGACGCCCGAGAGCCTGGCGCTGATGCTGTCGTGGGAGGGGGCGGAGCGGCTGTTCGGCGGCGTCCGCCACGTCGTCGTCGACGAGGTGCACGCGCTCGCCGGCACCAGGCGGGGAGACCAGCTCGCGCTCGGCCTCGCCCGGCTCGGCACCCTCGCCCCCGCGCACCGGCTGGTCGCGCTGTCGGCGACGGTCGACCGGCCGGAGGCGATCGCGGACTGGCTGGCGCCGGGGCGGACCCGCGTGCTGGAGGCCGATCCGGGGCCGGCGCCCGACGTCTCGATCCTGACCGACGCGGGCGAGCCGCCCTGGTCGGGCCAGGGCGGGCGCTACGCCGCGCCCGCGGTCATGGAGCTGATCCGCGCCCATCGCACGACCATCGTCTTCATCAACACGCGGGCGCAGGCGGAGCTCTTCTTCCAGGCGCGCTGGGCCGGGAACGCGGACAACCTGGCGATCGGCCTGCACCACGGCAGCCTCGGCCGCGAGGCGCGACAGCGCGTGGAGGCCGCGATGGCGGAGGGGCGGCTCCGCGCCGTGGTCGCGACCGGGTCGCTCGACCTCGGGCTCGACTGGGGCGACGTCGACCTCGTCGTGCAGGTGGGCGCACCCAAGAACGTCAAGCGGCTGGTGCAGCGGATCGGGCGTGCGAACCACCGCTACGACGCGCCGTCGAAGGCCGTGCTGGTGCCCGCCAACCGGTTCGAGGTGCTCGAGTGCCACGCGGCGCTCGAGGCGATCGCCGAGGGTGACCTCGACGGGGGGCCGCTGGCAGAAGGCGGGCTCGACGTGCTCTGCCAGCAGATCCTGCTCGCCGCCTGCGCCGGGCCGTTCGGGGCGGGCGCGCTCTACCGGGAGGTGCGCCGCGCCGGTCCCTACCGCCGGCTCGCGCGGGCCGACTTCGACGCCTGCCTCGACTTCTGCGCCACGGGGGGCTACGCGCTCCGCGCCTATGACCGCTGGCAGCGGCTGGTCGAGGGGCCCGAGGGGCGCTGGCGGCTGCGCGACCCGCGCGCGGCGCGGCGGATCCGCATGAATGTCGGCACGATCGTCACGACCGAGCTCCTGGGGGTGCGCATGGGCCGGCGCGGCGGCGCCCTGCTCGGCGAGGTCGAGGAGGCGTTCACGACCCAGCTCACCCCCGGCGACACGTTCCTGATCGGCGGCCGGGTCGTGCGCTACGACGCGCTTCGCGAGATGACGGTCGAGGTCAGCCCCTCGCCCGGCCGCGAGCCCAGGATCGCGGTCTATTCCGGGACCAAGCTGGCGCTGTCGCTCGAGCTCGCGCACCGGGTCATCGCCATGATGGCCGACCCCGGCGGCTGGGCGCGGCTGCCGGCGCCGGTGCGGGAGTGGCTGGCACTGCAGGCGCGGCGCTCGGCGCTGCCGGCGCCGGGGCGGCTCATGGTCGAGACCTTTCCGCGCGCCGGGCGGCATCATCTGGTCGTGCACGCGTTCGCGGGCCGGAACGCGCACCAGACGCTGGGGCTGATCCTGTCGAAGCGGATGGAGGAGGCGGACCTGGCGCCGCTCGGCTTCCTCGCGACCGACTATGCGCTGATGCTCTGGGGTCTCGCGCCGGTAACCGATCCGGCGCCGCTGCTCGAGGCGGACAGGATCCGCGAGGGCCTCGACCAATGGCTCGCGGGCAGCACGATCATGAAGCGGACCTTCCGGAACGTCGCCACCGTCGCGGGGCTGATCGAGAGGAACCTGCCGGGGCTCAGGAAGACCGGGCGGCAGGCGACCTTCTCCTCCGACATCCTCTACGACACGCTGGTGCGCTACGACCCCGACCACCTGATGCTGCGGATCACGCGGGACGAGGCGATGCGCGGGCTGGTCGACTTCGGCCGGATCGAGGAGATGCTGGCCCGCGGCGACCGCATCGTCCACGTCGCGGCCGACCGGGTGACGCCCCTCTCCGCCCCGCTCCTCCTGGAGCAGGGCCGGTACTCGGTCGCCGGCGGCAGCGCCGAGGAGCGCCTGCTGGCCGAGGCCGCGGAGGACTTGATCGCCGAGGTGCTGTCGGAAGGTTGAGGCGCGCGCCCCCCTCTCCCCGTGGGAGAGGGGCCGGGGGAGAGGGTGGCGGCGTCAGACGCGGCCGTAGTAGAGGGCTTGGGTGTGCTCGGCCTCGGCGAAGAAGAGCCAGCGGAGCGCAAGCACGCCGGCCACGTGGCCGAGGAGCGCCGGCACCAGCAGCCAGCCGCCGAGGAGCCAGGAGAGGACGACCAGCGCCAGCGGCAGCAGGAGGCCGAGCCCGGCCCCGAGCCAGCGGAGCTGGTAGGCGCGGCGGCGTCCGACGCGAAAGGCCATCTCGTCGAGCAGGTAGTTGTGGCCCAGGTGCGGCGGCTCGAACAGGCGGATGCGACTGAGCCGGCCGAGGCCGGTCGCCGTGCCCATGTCGGTGCCGACCGCGGCGAGGCGGGCGCCGGCCGCCTGGGTCTGCCACCAGATCCAGACCCCGCCGGCAGCGAGGAGCGCGAGCGCGAGCCAGCCGTCGGCGCCGCCCTGCCCCGCCAGCGCCTGGCACATGCGGACCCCGATCCAGCCGCCGGCAAGCGAGAGGGCAAGGAACAGGGCCGGCGTCGGCGGCACCGACCAGCGCGGCACCGCGCGGAGCTGGTGGTAGATCTTCGAGGTGGCGTAGACGGTCGCGAGCGCCAGGGCCGCGACCAGCCAGCCGAGCGGCCGCAGGCGCAGGTCGCCGAGGCACCAGAGTGCCGCGTGGAGCGCGAAGAGCGCGAGGGTCGCCGCGAAGAGCCACGCCTCGCGCGAGAGCCACGACGAGCGCCACTGGCTGAAGCCCCGCCACGCGCGCTCCGGATGCGCGAGGTGGCCGAGCGAGGCCGCGCCGCCGGCGGCCCCGATCAGGAGCGCGAGCGCCGAGGCCAGCCACCGCGTGCCGCCGTAGTCGGGGCCGAGGCCGAGCCCGAGCAGCGCCACCATGCCGAGGCCGAGGCCCGTCAGCACGGTGAAGACGATCATCGAGGGCGCGGGATGCATCAGCCGAGCCGCTCGAGCGCGCGGTCGAGCCAGCCGAGGAAGCCCCTCGCCTCCGGCTCCGCCAGCGCCGCGAGGTCGCCCGGTCCCTCCCTGAGCGGCCGGTCCTTCGGGCGCGGCGGCAGGTACTTGTTGACCGGCTTCGTCGCCTGCTCCGGCATCAGGTCGAAGCCGCCGCGCTCCTGCACCACCCGGCTCGCCTCGCTGTCCGGGTCGGCGAGGTCGCCGAAGTAGCGCGCGCCCGTCGGGCAGGCGCGGACGCAGGCGGGGACGCGGTCCTCCTCCGGGATGTTGTCGTTGTAGATCCGGTCGACGCAGAGCGTGCACTTCTTCATGACGCCCGCGCGCCGGTCGAGCTCGCGCGCGCCGTAGGGGCAGGCCCAGGCGCAGAGGCCGCAGCCGAAGCAGGTGTCCTCGTCGACGAGCACGATGCCGTCGTCGGCGCGCTTGAAGCTGGCGCCCGTCGGGCAGACGGTGACGCAGGGCGCGTCCTCGCAGTGCAGGCAGCTCTTCGGGAAATGCACGATCTGGGCCGGGCCGTCGTCGGGCTCGACCTCGAAGGAGTGGATGCGGTTCAGCCACGCGCCGCCCGGATCGCCGCCATAGGCGTCCTGGTCCGAGAGCGGGGCGCCGTAGCCGCCCGTGTTCCACTCCTTGCAGCTGACCGCGCAGGCGTGGCAGCCGACGCAGATGTCGAGGTCGATGACGAGGCCGAGTTTTTTCGGCGTCGGACCGGGCAACGTGCTCATCGGTCGCTCCCGTCGCCGCCGGTCTGCGTCTTCGTCCAGTCGGCGCCCCAGGCGACCTCCGCGGGCGGCGGGGCGACGGGGGAGCGCTGGGCCGCAACCTCGGGCGCCGAGGTCTCGGCGGGCTCCGCCTTCTCGATCCGGACGCGGAGGTCGTACCACGCGGCCTGGCCCGTGACCGGGTCCGAGTTCGCCCAGCGGAGGCCGTCGCCCTTCGGCGGCAGCAGCTCGTGGATCAGGTGGTTCATCAGGAACCCGCGGCGGTATTCGGGCGCGGCGGGCTCGAGCGCCCAGGCGCCGCGGCGCTTGCCGATCGCGTTCCAGGTCCAGACGGTATGGCTGTTCACGGCGTCCATGCCGCGGACGGGGACGCGGATGCGGCCGTGGTGCGAGGTGAGCCAGGCCCAGTCGCCGTCCTCGAGCCCGGCGTCCCGCATGACCGTGCGCGGCACGTAGAGCGGGTTCTCGGTGTGGATCTGGCGGAGCCAGGCGTTCTGGCTGTGCCAGGCGTGGTACATCGCCATCGGGCGCTGGGTGATCGCGTGGAGCGGGTATTCGGCGACGTCGACCGCCGCCTGCTCGAACGGCTCCCACCAGACCGGCAGGGGGTCGAAGGCACGGCGGATCTGCGCGCGCAGGTGCTCGGGCGGCTGGCGCTCCCCATGCCCCTCGGCCGCGAGCTGGAACGTGCGGAGCGGCTCGGAATAGATCTGGAAGACGTAGGGGAAGGGCTTGTCGAAAAATCCCATCTCGACCGCCCAGTCCTGGTAGGCGGCGTTGAACGGCTTGAAGAACTGCGCCTCCTCGGGCACGGGCGCGGTCCAGAAACCGCCGTTCTCGATGTAGCGGTCGAGCTGGTCGGGGTTCGGCTTGCCGCGGCCGTGGGCGGTGCCGTCGCCGCGCCAGCCGGCGAGCGGGCCGACGCCCGGCCGGCGCTGGTGGTTGACCATGTAGTCGGCGTAGTCGCGGAAGCGCGGCTTGCCGTCGTCGTCGACCATGCCCGGCAGGCCGAGCCGGGCGCCGAGCTCGATCAGCACCGACTGGAAGCCGCGGACGTCGCGGCCCTCGGCCTGGGTCGCCGGGTCGACCACGGGCCAGCGGATCGCGTCCGCCGCGGTGTCGGGCTCGGAGATCGGGCGGTCGAGCAGGCTGATGCAGTCGTGGCGCTCCAGATAGGTCGCGTCCGGCAGGACGAGGTCAGAATAGGCGACCATCTCGGACGAGTAGGCGTCGGAGTAGATGATGTGCGGGATCCGGTACTCGCCGTCCTCGTCGGTGTCGGACAGCATCTCGAGGACGCCTTCCGTGTTCATCGACGAGTTCCACGCCATGTTCGCCATGTAGAGGAACAGCGTGTCGATCGGGTACGGGTCACGGCTGTGCGCGTTCGAGATGACCATGTGCATCATCCCGTGGGTGGCGAGCGGCGCCTCCCATGAGAACGCCTTGTCGATCCGCGCGGGTCTGCCGTCGTCGTCGAGCGCGAGGTCGTCGGGCGAGCGCGGAAAGCCCAGGTGCGGGCCGCCGAGCGGCGCGTTCGGCACGGCCAGCGAGTGCGGCGTCGGGTGCGCCTCGACCGGCTTCGGATAGGGCGGCTTGAAGCGGAAGCCGCCCGGGCATTCGACCGAGCCGAGCAGGAGCTGGAGCACGTGCAGCGCCCGGCAGGTCTGGAACCCGTTCGAGTGCGCGCTGATGCCGCGCATCGCGTGGAAGCTGACCGGGCGGCCGACCATCCGCTCGTGCCGCTCGCCGCGGAAATCGGTCCACGGCCGCTCGATCACCACCTCCTCCTCGAAGGCGGTGCGGGCGAGGTCGGCGGCGATGCGGCGGATGCGGGCGGCCTCGATGCCGCAGCGCTCGGCCACCGCGTCGGGCGCGCAGTCCGGCTCGAGGTACTTCCGGGCCATCAGCTCGAAGACCGGGGTGCAGCGCCCGCCGTCCGGGTTCGGGAAGTCGCCCTTGAGCTCGGGCTTGAGGCCGGGCGCGTCGTAGGGCTGCGCCTGGCCGGTCGCCCGGTCCCAGACCATCGGCTTGCCGTTGCGGTCGCGCACGAACAGGCCGAACTTCGCGTCCGCGTTGCGGTTCACGATCCAGGGCGCGTTGGTGTAGCGGATCAGGTAGTCGACATCGACATTGCCGGTGCGGATCAGCTCGTGCGCCAGCGCCAGCACGAACAGGCCGTCGGTGCCGGGGGTGATGCCGACCCACTCGTCGGCGATGGCGTTGTAGCCGGTGCGCACGGGGTTGACCCCGATCACCCGGCCGCCGCGCTTCTTGACCTCGCCCATGCCGATCTTGATCGGGTTCGAGTCGTGGTCCTCGGCGACGCCGAAGATCATGAAGAGGCGCGTGCGCTCCCAGTCCGGCGCCCCGAACTCCCAGAACGCGCCGCCGAGGGTGTAGATGCCGCCGGCCGCCATGTTGACCGAGCAGAAGCCGCCGTGCGCCGCGTAGTTCGGCGTGCCGAAGCCCTGCGCCCACCACGAGGTCAGCGACTGCGACTGGTCGCGGCCGGTGAAGAAGGCGAGCTCCTTCGGGTCGCGCTCGCGGATCGGGTCGAGCCAGGAGACGGCGAGCTCCAGCGCCTCCTCCCACGAGATCTCCTCGAACTCGCCGGAGCCGCGGGGGCCGGTGCGGCGCAGGGGCTTCATCAGCCGCGCCGGCGAATACTGGTTCATGATGCCGGCCGAGCCCTTGGCGCAGAGCACACCGCGGTTGACCGGGTGGCGGCGGTTGCCCTCGATGTAGCGGACCCTGGGGCGGCCCTCGGCGTCGCCGCGGATGTGCACGTTGATGCCGCAGCGGCAGGCGCACATGTAGCAGGTGGTGCAGCGGACCTCGTCGGCGACCTTCGGACTGGTGTCCACCGGATGCTGGGTTCCGTCGGCCATGATCCCTCTCGTCGCGGGCGCCCCGTCTGCCGGCGGCACGGTAGCGGGCGGAGCGCGGCTGTGCTTGGAGGCAGTTAGGCCGAACCGGGGGCGCCAGTCCAGCGGGCCCGGGGCCGCAGGGCCAGGGGCCGTGCGGCCCCGGGCGCTTCGTCCGCCGCACGTCCGACGCGGCATGGCGGGCTGAAGCCCGCCCCTGCGTCGGGGGGCAAGCGGGTCAGTAGCCGACCTCGGCGAGACCCAGCCGGATCCGGAAGCGGGCGCGGGCCGCGCGGTCGCGCTCGCGCGGCAGGTGCTGGGGGTGGGGGCCGGCCAGGATCTCGTGCTTGCGCGCGCTCGCGTTCGCCAGCAGCTCGGGACGCCCCCTCTCGGCCCATTCCTTGGGCGAGTTGCGGTCGGCGATGTGCGGGTAGACGTAGTCGCGCTGCATCAGGCCGAGCGTCTGGGCGTGGCCGAGATAGTGGCCCGGCCCCTCGAGGCAGACGGCGCGCATGACCTCGAGCGAGACCGAATCCTCGTCGACCTCGATGCCGCGGACGCAGCGCAGGCACTGGCCGAGCATGTCGTCGCCGAGGATCAGCGACTCGTGGCAGAAACCCAGGAGCGAGGCGTGCATGCCGACCGACTCGTAGACCAGGTTGAGGCCCGTGAGCCCCGCCATGACGTTCGAGACCGCCTGCTCCCAGCCGGCCTGCATGTCGGGCAGCTTTGAATCCGCCATGCCGGCCGCGGCGCCGCCGGGGAGGCCGTAGAATGCATGCATCTGCGCGCATCCCGCGGTCAGCAGCGCCTGCTCGCCCGAGCCGCCGGACATGGCGCCGGTGCGGAGATCGCTGACGAACGGCCAGGTGCCGAAGATCGCCGGATGCCCCGGCGCGATGGCGTTGACGTAGACCACGCCGGCCAGGCACTCGGCCACCGCCTGCACGATCGCGCCCGCGATCGGCGCCGGCGCAGTCGCGCCCGCCTGGCCCGCCGAGAGCAGGAGGATGGGCATGCCGCCGCGGATGCAGGCCTCCATCGTCTGGCACGCCTCGGTCGCGAACTTCATCGGCGGCACGACGAAGCAGTTCGAGTTCGAGACGAAGGGGCGCGCGCGCCACGCCTCCTCGCCGCCGGCGAGCAGGTGGATCAGCTCGAAGGCGGGGGCGACGTGGGCGGGGTCGGAGAAGCTGACGCCGACGTGCTTCGCGGTGCCGCGCACGCAGGCGTAGACGGTGTTCAGGTCCATCTCCAGGTTGTCCAAGATGTCGCGGGCGACCATCGGGCGCTGGAAGAAGTGGACGTTGTCGAGCGTGTCCGCGATGCGCGCGGCGTCGTAGAGGTCCTGAAGGGTCGAGTCGCGGTAATCGCGCGTCTCGAGGTCGACGACGTGGACCGCGGCGCCGGCGGTGCCGTAGTGCACGCGGCCCGGCAGCAGGTGCAGGTCGTGGCGAGGCTTCTGCCCGCAGAGCGTGATGTTGCGCGCGGCGAGCGCCAGCATGTCCTCGACCAGCGCGCGCGGGAAGCGGAGCCGGCCGTCGTCGCCCAGGACCGCGCCGGCGCCC
>DATKCY010000022.1:0-16574 GCA_035512995.1 Thermohalobaculum sp. | reverse complement strand
CCTCGCCGATGCCGACGATGGTCAGCCAGGGGGCAGTCGCGGCGCTCACGGCGCCTCCGCCGCCAGCGCGTTGACGGCCGCCGCCGCCATCGCCGAGCCGCCGCGGCGGCCCCGGAGCGTCAGGAACGCGGCGCCGCGGGGGTCGCGGGCGAGCTCGGCCTTCGATTCGGCCGCGCCGACGAAGCCGACGGGGAAGCCGAGGATCGCCGCCGGCCGCGGCGCGCCCGCATCGATCAGCTCGAGCAGGTGGAAGAGTGCGGTGGGCGCGTTGCCGATCGCGACCACGGCGCCGGCGAGGTGCCCGGCCCAGAGCTCGACCGCCGCCGCCGAGCGGGTGTTGCCGATCGCCCGCGCGCGCGCCGGCACCCGGCGCTCGTTCAGCGTGCAGAGGACCGGGTTCGCGGCCGGCAGGCGGGCGCGGATGATTCCGCTCGCCACCATCTCGCAGTCGCAGAGGACGGGCCGGCCTGCGGCGAGCGCGGCGCGGGCGGCGCGGGCGACGTCATCCGACCAGGCGAGCCGGTTCGGGACGTCGGTCATGCCGCAGGCGTGGACCAGCCGGACCGCGACCCCGCGCAGGTCAGCCGGCAGGTGGTCGAGCCGCGCCTCTGCCTCGACGGTCGCAAACGATTGCGCGTAGATCGACGCCGGGTCGCGCTCGTAGCGGAGCGGCAGGGGCGCCGTCGCTGCCGGGGCGCCGTCGCCGGCGGACAGTGTGGCTGGCGCGCAGGCGCCGATGCCGTCCATCGCCCGTGTGGCGGGGCTTCCGCTGGCGTCGGCACCGAGCATCCACGCCTCTTCGAGCAGCACGGCCTCTCGGTCCTCCGGCGACAGGTCGCGCGGCACCGCGAGAAGAGAGGCGAGCCTGCCCCTGCCGTCGAGATCGCGGAAGTGCTCCGCCACCGCGCGGACCTGGCCCGCGTCCTTCACGGGCTCCCGCGGGTCGGGAGGCCAGAGCGACGGATAGATTTCGGCGAAAACGATGGGCCGCTGGTCCGCGTCTTCGAAGGGCCAGACCGCGACATCCCCCGCGAGCGCCTCCGATCGGCGCAGCCGCTCGAGCGCCGCGATGCCGAGCAGCGCCTGGCTCCCTACCGAACCGGCGCCCATGAGCTTCCACGTCTCCTGCGCTCCCGGCACCTTCGCCTCGATGCGCCGGCGGCGCTTCGGATAGATCGTTCCGTAGCCCTCCGGACACCTGCGGGGCAGACCCGCGATCTCCTCCTTGGGCAGGCCGTTGCCCCAGAAGGGTCCGTTCCCGGGAGCGAGTGCGTTGAGACGTGCCGCGGCATGGAAGCGCCGGTTCGCATTGCGCGGCCCGTCCGGTCGGACCTCCGTGGCGATCAGGCTCCAGAGTGCCGACCACCCCTTCCGTCCAGTCAGCAGGCGTGCGCTTCCCTCGGGATAGCCGAAGGGGAAGTCGAAGCCTGCGAGAAGCCTGCCGTTCGCTTCACGCGCCTCGAGCAGCAGGCCGGCGATCAGATCCTCTGCATCCCGCCGGGTCGAGGGATTCCATAGGCGAGCCGGCCCCTCGCGCCCGGCGAGCGCGAGCCAGATGCTGTCGGTGCCGGTTCGCGGCGTGCCGGCGGCGGACCAGTCGATCATCAAGTAGCTGTCGAACAGCGGCTCGCTCACTCGGTTCGCGCCTTCAGGTGCTTGCGCACGCTCTCGGGCCCCAGCGGGTGGTCCGCGTGCGGGTAGGTCGGATGGTGGCGATGGTGGTCGTGGCCGCGACCGTGATCGTGATCGCCGTGGTGGTGATGGTGGCCGTGCTCGTGGTGGTGCGCGGCGTCCAGCCGGCAGGCGCCGGTGCAGAAGTCGTCGCAGAGGGGGCAGTCGGCGACGTTCGAGCCCGGCGCCGTCGCGCCCTGGCCCTCGACATGGTGGTGGTGGCTTTCCTGCGGGGCCCCGACCTCGGCCTCGAAGCCCAGCACCTGCGCGCGGTACTTGCACATTGCGCAGTTCATGGCGTTCTGACCGTCCAGGATCTCGGTCACGCGCTCGGCGAAGGTCTCGATCACCCCGGGGTGGTCGTTGAGGTAGCCCGCCTTGACGAATCCGATCCTCGGGTGCTCGGCCGCGACCATGTCGGTGAAGCCGTAGATCCGGTCGACCAGGATGCCGGTGAACAGGAAGTACGGGAACACGACGATGCGGCGAAAGCCGAGCCGGGCCGCGCGCTGGAGCGCGGGCTCGACCAGCGGGAAGGTCACGCCGGAATAACCGGTCTCGGCCCAGCCGAAGCCCATCCCCTCCCACAGAAGCCGGGTGATCTTGGCCACGTTCGCGTTGGCGTCCGGGTCCGAGGCGCCGCGTCCGATGACCACGAGGCAGGTGTCGGCAAGCGGGACCGGGCCGGTGCGGTCCGCCTCGGCAACCGCCGCGCGCACCCGGTCGGCGGCCGCCGCGACCATCTTCGGGTCGATGCCGAGCTCGCGGCCGTAGTCGACCCGGATCCCGTGCTGCGCCGCGTATGTGTTCAGCACCGAGGGGATGTCGTTCTTCGCGTGCATCGCCGCGAACAGCATTCCGGGCACGGCCAGGATGCGGTCGCAGCCCCTCTCGCGCAGCCGGTCGAGGCCGTCGCGGATAACCGGGTTCGCGAACTCGAGGTAGCCGTGCTCGACCGGCCAGTCGGGCAGCAGCGCAGGCAGGCGGCGGGCGAGGACCGCGAACTCGTCGACCGCGGCCTGGCTGCGCGAGCCGTGGCCGCAGATCATCACGCCGATGCGGCTCACGCCCCGGCCTCGGCGTCCGTCTCCCCGGTCTGCGCTTCCTCCTCCTCGCGCCGTCGCCGGCGCCGCTCCTTCACGAGGGCGGCGAGGCCGGCGGCACCGAGTGCACCGAGCAGGCCGAGGGCGATCCAGTGGTCGTGGCCCGAGGACGGAGCATAGTGGCCCGGATGGGCGGCGGCGGCACCGGGCGCGAGCGCAAGCGCGAGTGTCAGGGCGGTGGTGGTGGTACGGTCGGACACGGGATCCCTCCTGCGGCGCGCGGGCGGAGGGACGGGAGCGCCAGGGCCCCCTGCCGAACAGCTCCGCCAGCGGCCCCCGGGATGGGTCGGCCCGTCCTGCCGGATCCTCTCCGCCTCCGGGATCGCGCTCGCGCGGCCCGGGTGGCGCTGTTCGTTGCGCCCCTCTTACGCTTCGCGTATGTCGCCTTCAAACCGAAAAGCGACCCCGCCGGGCGCGCGGACGACCGGGGGCCGGGTCAGGAGAGGGCATGAGCGTCACCACGATCTTCGTCTGCGACACCTGCGCCTTCTCGTCCGAGGAGAAGACCGACGCCGCCGGGCGCACCGGCGGCGAGATCCTGGCGGGGCTCGTCGAGCGCGCGGCGGCGGGCGCCGAGCGCGTCGAGGTGCGGCGCCAGTCCTGCCTGATGGGCTGCGAGCACCCGTGCAACACGGCGATCAGCGCCGAGGGAAAGCTGACCTACGTGCTGGGCCGGTTCGAGCCCGGCGAGGGCTCCGCCGAGGCGGTCGTCGACTACGCCCGCCTGCACGCCGAGAGCGACAGCGGCGTCGTGCCGTTCCGAAGCTGGCCGCAGGGGGTCAAGGGTCACTTCATCGCCCGCGTCCCGCCGCTCAACGGCTGAGGCGGCGGGCGTGCTCGACGACCTGGCGATCCCGCCGGCCGCCCCTGGTGTCGGGCAGGCGGTCGACCGGGCGCTTGCCGCCAAGGCCAAGCCGCCGGGCAGCCTGGGCCGGATCGAGGAGCTGGCGCGCGCGCTGGCGGTTGCCCAGGGGACCGAGCATCCGTCCGCGGACCCGGCCCGGCTGGTGATCGCCGCGGGCGACCACGGACTGGTGGCGGAGGGCGTGTCGGCCTGGCCGCAGGCGGTCTCGGCGCTGATGGTCCGGACCTTTCTTTCGGGCGGGGCGGCGGCCAATGTCTTCGCCCGCACCGCCGGCGCAGAGGTCGTGGTCGTCGATGCGGGCCTCGCGACGGAGGTCGCGGACGCGCCCGGCCTCCGCCGCGCCGGCATCCGCGCCGGCACGCGGAACGCGGCCCGCGAGGACGCGCTGACGGCGGACGAGGTCGCGCGGGCGCTCCGCTTCGGGGCGGCGCTGGCGGACGAGGCCGCGGCGGACGGCGTGCGCGTGCTGGCGCTCGGCGAGATGGGGATCGGCAACACCGCGACTGCCGCGCTGATCGGGCACCTGGTCGCCGGCCTCGACCTCGGCGCGCTGACAGGTCCCGGGGCCGGGCTGCCGCCGGAGGGGCTGACGCGCAAGCGCGCGGTGCTCGAGCGGGTGGCGGCGCGGCGGCCGGGGCCGCTCGGACCCGCCGAGGCGCTGGCCGCGGTCGGCGGGCTCGAGGTGGCGGTCCTGGCGGGGCTGACCGTCGGCGCGGCCGCGCACCGGATCGCGGTGCTGGTCGACGGCTTCATCGCCACCGCGGCCGTGCTGGCGGCGCTGGCGGCCCGGCCGGAGGCCCGGGGCGCATGCATCTTCGCCCACCGCTCGGGCGAGCCCGGCCACGTGCTGATGCTCGACCACCTCGGCGCCGAGCCGCTGCTCGATCTACGCATGCGCCTCGGCGAGGGGACGGGGGCGCTGCTCGCCCTGCCGCTCCTTCGCGCCGCGGCCGCGATGCTGGCCGAGATGGCGACGCTCGAGGACATCGGCGTCGCGGGTCCGGGCGCCCCGTGAACGCGGCGCTCGAATGCGCGCGCGCGCGCTCGGCCGCGCAGTTCCTGACGGTGCTGTCGTTCAATGATCCGGGGTGGGAGGAAGACCGGCTCGCGCGCGCGACCGGATGGTTCCCGGCCGTGGGGCTGGTCGTCGGCGCCGTGGCGGCCGCCGTCTGGCTCCTGGCCGCGGCCGTGCTGCCCGCGCCCGCCGCCGCGGGGCTCGCGCTCGCGGCGGGCCTGATGCTGACGGGCGGGCTGCACGAGGACGGGCTGGCCGACACGGCAGACGGGATCGGCGGCGGCGGGACGACGGCGCGCCGGCTCGAGATCATGGCCGACAGCCGGATCGGCGCGCACGGCGCGCTGGCGCTGATCCTGTCGCTCGGCCTCCGCTGGGTGGCGCTGGCGACGCTGGCGCCGTGGGCGGGGGCGCTGGCGCTGGTGGTGGCGGCGACCCTCGGGCGGGCGGCGATGGTGCCGGTGGCGGCGGCGCTGCCCTATGCCCGCCCGAAGGGACTGGGACGGCTCGCCGAGGGCGCCGGCGGGCGCGAGGTCGCCCTGGCGCTCGGGCTCGCGCTGACCGTCGCGCTGGCCGGTGGCTGGGGCGGGCTCCTCGCGCTCGTCGCGGCGGCCCTCTCCGCCGGCGCGCTCGCGGCCTTCCTCGCCCGCAGGCTCGGTGGCTATACCGGCGACACGCTCGGCGCGGTGGAGCAGACGGCGGAGACCGCGGCGCTGCTCGCGCTCGCCGCCGCATGGGGGGGGCCGTGAGGCCGGGTCCCGCATCGAACACTGCCGCGGCCCGGAGGCCGGGGCAGCGCCGCCGTCGAGCGCGGGGTCCGGCCCGATGATCGTGATCCGCCACCCCCGGCCGGCCGTCGCGCCCGGAACCTGCTACGGCCGGCTCGACCTGCGGCCCGGGCCGGATGCGGAGGCGGAGATCGCGGCGGCGCTCGCGTCCCTGCCGCGGCGGCGGCCGGTGCTCACGAGCCCCGCCCGCCGCTGCCGGCTGCTCGCCGAGCGGCTGGCCGCGCGCGACGGCGGAAGGCCGCGCCTCGACCCGCGCCTGCGGGAGCTCGACTTCGGCGCGTGGGAGGGGCGGCGCTGGGACGCGATCGACCGTGCCGAGAGCGACCCCTGGGCCGCCGACCCGTGGGGCCTCGCGCCGCCGGGCGGCGAGACCTTCGCGGCGCTCCACGCCCGCGTCGCCGCCGCGCTCGACGATGCAGCCCCGGGCGCGATCCTCGTGACCCACGCCGGCCCGATCCGCGCCGCACGCATGATCCTGCTCGGCGAGACCTTCGAGCGGGTTTTCGCGGCGCCCGTGCCCTACGCCACGCCCGTGCTCATCGAACGGATTCGGGCATGACGGCCCGCGTGTCGCTGATCCTCGGCGGTGCGCGCTCGGGCAAGTCCGCGCGCGCGCTGTCGCTGGCCGATGGCCCGCAAAGGCTCTTCGTCGCGACGGCGGAGGCGCTCGACGACGAGATGGCGGCCCGCATCGCCGCCCATCGGGCCGAGCGCGGGGCGGAATGGGCGCTGGTCGAGGAGCCGCTCGAGCTTGCCCCGGTCCTCGCCGCCGCGCCGGGCGATGCGGTGGTCGTGGTCGACTGCCTGACCTTGTGGCTCTCGAACCTGATGCATCACGGGCGCGATCCGGAGGCGGAGGGCGAACGGCTCGCCGTCGCCCTCGGCGAGACGCCGGCACGCGTGATCCTCGTCTCGAACGAGATCGGCCTCGGCCTCGTGCCCGCGGATGCGCTGTCGCGGGCTTTCCGTGATGCGCAGGGGCGGCTCAACCGGCGCGTCGCCGACGCGGCCGACCATGTGGAATTCGTTGCCGCCGGCCTGCCGCTCACGCTCAAGGGCGAGCCGTGACCCCGGCCGTGATGCTGCAGGGCACCGGCTCGAACGTCGGCAAGTCGCTGATCGTCGCCGGCCTCGCCCGCGCCTTCGCGCGCCGCGGGCTGGCCGTCCGCCCGTTCAAGCCGCAGAACATGTCGAACAACGCCGCCGTGACCGAGGACGGGGGCGAGATCGGGCGCGCGCAGGCGCTGCAGGCGCGCGCGGCCGGCGTCGCCCCGGTGACCGACATGAACCCGGTGCTGCTGAAGCCCGAGACCGACCGCGGCGCGCAGGTCGTGCTCCACGGCCGCCGCCTCTGCCGCGCCAGCGCCCGCGACTATGCCGGGTTGAAGCCCCGGCTGATGCAGGGCGTGCTCGAGAGCTTCCGCCGGCTCGAGACGCAAGCCGACCTCGTGCTGGTCGAGGGCGCGGGCAGTCCCGCCGAGGTCAACCTGCGCGCCGGCGACATCGCCAACATGGGATTCGCGCGCGCGGCCGGGGTGCCGGTCGTGCTGACGGGCGACATCGACCGGGGCGGCGTGATCGCCCAGCTCGTCGGCACGCACGCCCTGCTCGACCCGGGCGACGCGGCGCTGGTCCGCGGCTTCCTCGTCAACAAGTTCCGCGGCGATCCCGCGCTCTTCGACGACGGCTACCGGCTGATCGAGGCGCGCACGGGCTGGCCCGGACTCGGCCTGATCCCGTGGTTCGCGGACGCGCACCGCCTGCCGGCCGAGGATGCCGCCGACATCCCCGCGCGGAGCGAGGGGACGGGGCCGAAGGTCGCCGTCCTCCAGCTCTCCCGCATCGCGAACTTCGACGACCTCGACCCGCTCAAGGCCGAGCCGGGCCTCAGCGTCGAGCTGGTGCGCCCGGGCCAGCCGCTGCCCGGCGATGCCCGGCTCGCGATCATCCCGGGCACGAAGTCGACGCGCGGCGACCTCGCCTTCCTGCGCCGGCAGGGCTGGGACGTGGACCTGCTGGCGCACCGGCGCCGCGGCGGGCGCATCCTCGGCCTCTGCGGCGGCTACCAGATGCTGGGGCGGAGCGTCGCCGATCCGGACGGCGTCGACGGCGAGCCCGGCACCTCGCCCGGCCTCGGCCTCCTCGACGTCGAGACCGTGATGGTGGCCGACAAGCGCCTGACCCGCGTGAGCGGCCGCGACGTCGAGACCGGCGCCCCCGTCACCGGCTACGAGATCCACACGGGCCGCACCGTCGGCCCCGACTGCGCCCGCCCGCTGCTCGAGATCGACGGTCGCGGCGAAGGCGCGCAGGCGCCCGACGGCCGCGTCGCGGGCTCTCACGTCCACGGCCTCTTCGCCGCCGACGCCTACCGCGGGGCGCTGGTCCGCGCGCTCGGCGCCCGTCCCTCCGCCGGGGCGTTCGAGGAGGGGATCGACGCGGCGCTCGACCGCCTGGCCGAGCACCTCGCCGCCCATGTCGACCTCGACCGGCTGCTCGGAGTCGCCCGCAGCCGCTGACGGCAAAGGCGTGTTGGGAGCGCCACGCATCGCCGCGGCAACACCCCGTTCCCAGGAGACGCCGACGCGCGGTGCCCGTGCTCCGTGCGACGATTCTTTAACGGGTTATTAACTGCGCGAAGGAAATGGTGATCCCGCCCCAAGGGCTGTTTGCGTTCGGGCGCCCCCCGGAAAGGCCGGAGCGAATCCCATCCGCTCCGGTCTTTCTCGTGCGCGTTGACCGCCCGCGCCGGGCGGTCCATCTGGTACCCACGTCCCCGGCGACCGGAGCGCGCAACGATGCGCTCCGCCGCAGCGGGCCGGCGCCGGATCAGCCCGGCGAGAGCGGCCCGGCGCAACACGGACCCGCCGGGACCTGGTACGAGACGCCCAACGCGCGGGGAGGGAACCGGCGATGTCGCTCAGCCTGATCGAGCGGACCGAGGCCGAGCTGGAGACGCTCGAGGCCGAGGGCCTGAGAAAGCACGAGCGGCGGATCACGACGCCGCAGTCGGCGCATATCGGCGTCGGCGGCCGCGAGGTGCTGAACCTCTGCGCCAACAACTACCTGGGGCTGGCCGACGACGAGCGCCTCGAGGCCGCGGCGAAGCGGGCGATCGACAGCCACGGCCTCGGCATGGCCTCGGTCCGCTTCATCTGCGGCACCGCCGACATCCACGCCGAGCTCGAGGAGCGGGTGGCGGCGTACCTCAGGACCGAGGCCGCGATCCTGTTCTCGTCCTGCTTCGACGCCAATGGCGGGCTTTTCGAGGCGCTGCTGGGGCCCGAGGACGCGGTGATCTCGGACGCCCTCAACCACGCGTCGATCATCGACGGCATACGGCTCTGCAAGGCGCGGCGGCTGCGCTACGCCAACAACGACATGGGCGAGCTCGAGGCGCGGCTCAAAGAGGCCGCCGACGCCCGCACCCGGCTGATCGTGACCGACGGCGTGTTCTCGATGGACGGCATCGTCGCCAACCTGCCCGCGATCTGCGACCTGGCGGAGCAGCACGACGCGCTGGTGATGGTCGACGACTGCCACGCGACCGGCTTCCTCGGCGCGCGCGGCGCCGGCACGCCCGATCAATGGGGCGTCGAGGGGCGCGTGCACCTGATCTCGAGCACGTTCGGCAAGGCGCTCGGGGGCGCGTCGGGCGGCTTCGTGGCGGGGCCGGGACCGCTGGTCGAGATGCTGCGCCAGAGGGCCCGGCCCTATCTCTTCTCGAACGCGCTGGCGCCCGCGATCGTCGGCGCGACGCTCGCATGCCTCGACCTGATCGAGGGCGGCGCGGAGCTGCGCGAGCGCCTTGCCGACAACGCCCGGCACTTCCGCGAGCGCATGACTGCAGCCGGTTTCCGCCTTGCCGGCGCCGATCACCCGATCATCCCGGTCATGCTCGGCGACGCGAAGACCGCGGAGCGTTTCGCGGCGGAGATGATGGAGGAGGGGGTCTACGTCACCGCCTTCTCCTTCCCGGTCGTGCCGCGGGATCAGGCGCGCATCCGGACTCAGATGTCGGCCGCCCACAGCCGCGAGGACCTCGACCGCGCCGTCGAGGCATTCATCGCGGTCGGCCGCCGCCTGGGGGTCGTCGCATGAAGGCGCTGGTCAAGGACAAGGCCGGCCCGGGCCTGACGCTCTGCGACGTCGAGAAGCCGGCCCCGGGACCGCGCGACGTGCTGATCCGGGTCCGCATGGCGTCGATCTGCGGCACCGACATGCACATCTGGAACTGGGACGACTGGGCGGCGAAGACGGTGCCCGTGCCGCTGGTGACCGGGCACGAGTACATGGGGACGATCGAGGCGGTGGGCGCCGAGGTCACCGACGTCGCGGTCGGCGTCCGCGTCTCGGGCGAGGGTCACATCCCCTGCGGCAAGTGCCGCAACTGCCTCTCGGGCCGCGCCCACATCTGCGCCAACACCAAGGGCGTAGGCGTGAACCGCCCGGGCGCCTTTGCCGACTACGTGGTGATCCCGGCCGAGAACGTCCGCCCCGTGCCCGACGAGATCCCGGACGAGGTCGCGGCGATCCTCGACCCGCTCGGCAACGCGGTCCACACCGCACTCGCCTTCGACGTCGTCGGCGAGGACGTCCTGATCACCGGAGCGGGGCCGATCGGGCTGATGGCCGCGGCGGTCTGCCGCCATGCCGGTGCGCGCCACATCGTCGTCACCGACTTCAACGACGAGCGGCTGCGCCTGGCCGAGCGCATGGGCGCGACGAAGGGCGTGCGCGCCGACGCCGATCTCGACCAGGTGCAGCGCGACCTCGGCATGAAGGAGGGCTTCGACATCGGTCTCGAGATGTCGGGCGCAGCCGCCGCCCTCGACGCGATCATCGGCAGTGTGATCTGCGGCGCCAAGGTGGCGCTGCTGGGCCTGTTCGCGAAGCGGCCGGAGGTCGATCTCAACACCGCGATCTTCAAGGGCATCACCTTCGAGGGCATCTACGGGCGCAAGATGTACGAGACCTGGCACAAGATGCTGGCGATGCTGGAAAGCGGGCTGGACGTGAGCCCGGTCATCTCGCACCGTCTGGCATTCGAGGACTACGCGAAGGGCTTCGACGAGATCGCTGCCGGCCACGCCTGCAAGGTCGTGCTCGACCTCGACGCCGCCAGGGAAAGGAGCGCGCCATGAGCGGCCTGAGCTGGCATCCGCCTCGCCGTCGCCAAATTGCTTTCACCTTTCGGTCATGTCATCATGGAATGGTCCGTGTGGGCCGAAGGGCGCGCTCCGTCATCTCGGGTCGCGCCTCGTTGGGGGTGGGAGAGAGGCCTGGCGATGACGACCATTGCGCTGGTCGACGACGACCGCAATATCCTGACATCAGTGTCGATCGTCCTCGAGGGCGAGGGATACGAGGTCACAACCTATACGGACGGGGCGTCGGCCTTGAGCGCGCTGAGCGCCACGCCGCCGGACCTCGCGATCCTCGACATCAAGATGCCGCGCATGGACGGCATGGAGCTGATGCGCCGGCTGAAGCAGAACAACGATCTGCCGGTGATCTTCCTGACTTCGAAGGACGAGGAGATCGACGAGCTGCTCGGGCTGCGCATGGGCGCGGATGACTATGTGCGCAAGCCCTTCTCGCAGCGGCTCCTGGTCGAGCGGATCAGGGCGGTGCTGCGCCGGCGCTCGGCGAGCGAGCCGGCGGGCGAGCGGAGCGAAGCCGAGAAGGTGCTTCGCCGCGGCAGGCTCGAGATGGACCCGATGCGCCACCTGTCGCTCTGGGAGGGGCAGCCGGTCACGCTGACGGTGACCGAGTTCCTGATCCTGCACGCGCTCGCGCAGCGGCCGGGCTTCGTGAAGAGCCGCGACAGCCTGATGGACGCGGCCTATGATGACCAGGTCTATGTCGACGACCGCACGATCGACAGCCACATCAAGCGGATTCGCAAGAAGTTCCGGGAGGTCGACCGCGACTTCAACTCGATCGAGACGCTCTACGGCGTCGGCTATCGCTACCAGGAGGCCTGACCCGGCCGGGGGACGAATGCTGGACGGCGCCCATAGATATTTCGGCGAAGGCGTCGCGAGGATCGGCCTCGACCGGCGCCCGCGGCCGACGTCGATGCGGGCGCGCATCACCCGGGGGCTGATCCAGTCGGCGCCTTTCTCGTCGCTCCAGCGCCGGATCATCTTCTTCAACCTGATCGGCCTCGCCCTCCTCGTCCTCGGCATCCTCTATCTCAACCAGTTCCGGACCGGGCTGATCGAGCAGCGCGTGCAGGCGTTGCGCACGCAGGGCGAGATCATTGCGCTGACGCTCGCCGAGGACCCGGCGCTGATGTCAGGCGGCGGCCCGGTCCGCGCCGACGCCATGGCGCGGACGCTCGAGCGTCTGGCGCGGCCGACCGGCGTCCGCGCGCGTTATTTCGACCGGAACCTGACGCTCGTCGCCGACACCCAGGCCGGCGCGCCCCCCGTCGAGCCGGAAGCCGACGGTGCCCGGATCTTCGAGACCCTCGAGCAGGCCTATCTGCGGCTCGTCACCATGTTCCGCAGCTCCGATGGCGCGAGCGAGCTGTCGATGGCCGCGCGGGGCCGCGAGGCGGCCGAGCGGGCCGTGGCGCGCGGCGAGATCGTGCAGACGATCCACGTGGCCGCGGAGGGGGAACCGATCCTCTCGGTCGCATTGCCGATCGGCCGCGGCGCCTCGGAGGGGGTTCTGATGCTCTCGACCGAGGGCGAGGACATCAACCAGGTCGTTCGGCGCGAGCGCGTCGTCATCCTTCAGGTGTTCCTCATCGCGACAGCGGTCTCGGTCGCGCTGTCGGTGCTGCTCGCCAACACCATCGCCAGCCCGATCCGGCGGCTCGCCGAGGCCGCGGACCCGGCGGCCGCGGGCGGCGGCCGCGCCATCCGGCCCGAGCGCACGCGCATCCCCGACATGACCCAGCGCACCGACGAGATCGGCGACCTGTCCGCGGCGATGATCCGCATGACGCAAGCGCTCTACCGGCGGATCGAGGCGATCGAGAGCTTTGCCGCCGACGTGGCGCACGAGATCAAGAACCCGCTCACCTCGCTTCGCTCCGCGGTCGAGACGCTGCCGCACACCACGACGCCGGCACAGCGCGAGCGGCTGGCCGAGGTGATCAAGCAGGACGTCGACCGCCTCGACCGCCTCGTCACCGACATCTCGAACGCCTCGCGGCTCGACGCCGAGCTCGTGCGCGAGCGCATGCAGAAGTTCGACCTCGGCCAGCTCGTCACCACCCTCGCGACGATGACCGAGATGAGGGCGGCGGAGCGGGACGTCCGCGTCGCGACCCGCCTGCCGAGCGACCCGCTGATGGCGCGCGGGCTCGAGAGCCGGATCGCGCAGGTGATCACGAACCTGCTCGACAACGCCCTGTCGTTCTCGCCCCCGAGCGGTACGATCCGGATCGAGGGCCGCCGCACCCGGGGCGGGGGCGTCCGGCTCGACGTGCTGGACCAGGGGCCGGGAATCCCGGAGGACAGCCTCGAGGCAATCTTCACCCGCTTCTATTCCGAACGTCCGGCCGAGGAGAGCTACGGCAACCACTCCGGGCTCGGGCTCTCGATCTCGAAGCAGATCGTCGAGGCGCACAGCGGCCGCATCCACGCCGAGAACCGGCTGAACCCGGCCGATCCCGACGCGCCGCCGGTCGGCGCGCGCTTCGTCATCGAGCTTCCGGGGTGAGCGACGGGTGACGGGCGCGGAGTTGATCCGCGGCAGCGCCGTCGCGGTCGGCTCCGCCGGACTCCTGATCACGGGCGCCGCGGGCGCGGGCAAGTCGGGCCTGGCGCTGGCGCTGATCGCCCGCGGCGCCCGGCTCGTCGCGGACGACCAGGTGGTGCTCGGCGACGCGGGCGGCGAGCTGACGATGCGCTCGCCCGAGACGACGCGCGGCCTGATCGAGATGCGGGGCGCAGGGATCGTGCAGCTTCCGTGCGTGGCCGACGTGCCGCTCCGCCTGATCGCCGACCTCGACGAGCCCGCCCGCGACCGGCTGCCGCCGCTCCGCAACCGCACATTGCGCGGCCGCGCGGTGCCGCTATTGTCGTGCCGGGACTGGCCCGGCGCGGCGGACGGGCTGTTCGTGCTCTTGAGTCACGGGCGGCTGATCGACCCCGACCGGGACCGGGCAGGAGGCTGATCCTGGAGGCGAGCCCTGTTGGACGCAGACCGCCGCGCCGCGCCGTTGATCATCATCGTCACCGGCCTCTCGGGCGCCGGCCGCTCGACCGCGATCAACGCGTTCGAGGACCTCGGCTTCGAGACGCTCGACAACTTCCCGCTGTCGCTGCTCGAGGCGCTGGTCGAGCCGGTCAGCGGCAGCAGCCGTCCGATCGCGCTCGGGGTCGAGACCCGGACGCGCGGCTTCTCGGCGCGGGCGCTCACCGCGGCCCTCGACACGCTCAGGCGCCGGTGGGAGGCGGGCGGGCGGCTCGTCTTCCTCGACTGCTCCGACGCCGTGCTGCTCGCGCGGTTCAGCGAGACGCGCCGGCGCCATCCGCTGGCGCCGGCCGAAGACGCCGCGACCGGAATCGCGCGCGAGCGCGACATCCTCGAGGAGGTGCGCGCGCGGGCCGATGCCGTGATCGACACGACCGAGCTCACGCCGCATCAGCTCAAGGCCGAGCTCGAGCGGCGCTTCGGCGGCGACGGCGAGGCCGGGCTCGCGGTCTCGGTGCAGTCCTTCTCCTACAAGCGCGGCGTGCCGTTCGAGGCGGACATGGTCATCGACTGCCGCTTCCTGCGAAATCCCTACTGGGACGAGGCGTTGCGGGCGCTTGACGGCAGTCAGGCGCGGATACAGGCTTTCGTGGGGGAGGATCCGTTGTACGCGCCCTTCTTCGACAGGCTGGCCGAGATGGTGCTGATGCTGCTTCCCGCCTACCGGGCGGAGGGCAAGGCGTATTTCACCGTCGCGCTCGGCTGCACCGGCGGACGCCACCGGTCCGTGGTCGTGGCGGAGCGGCTGGGGGAGCGGCTGGCGGAGCAGAACTGGACCGTGCGGTTGCGCCATCGCGAGCTCGAGCGCCTGCGCGCCGGCGCGCGGACGGACTAGGCCGTCGGCGGCGGGAGATGGCAGGGACATGATCGGCCTGGTGATCGTCGCGCATGGGGCGCTGGCCAGTGCGCTTCTGGCAGCGACGGAGCATGTCGTCGGCCGCCTGGAGGGCGCCCGCGCCGTCGCGATCGAGCCGATGGACGACCTGCACGCGCGACAGGCGGAGATCAACGCCGCGGTGGCCGAGGTCGACACGGGCGACGGGGTCGTGCTGGTGACCGACATGTTCGGCGGCACGCCGTCGAACCTCGCGCTCGGCGCGATGACCGGACCGTCGGTCGAGGTCATCTACGGCGCGAACCTGCCGCTCCTCGTCAAGCTCGCCAAGATGCGCGCCCGGCCGCTGGCCGAGGCGGTGGCCGCGGCGATCAACTCCGGTCACAAATACATCGACTCGGCGGCCGCGATCCTGGACCCGGAAGGCCGCGCGTGACCCGCCGGCCGGGGCAGGGAGAGGGCGCGGCGCCCGCGGCCTCCGGCGGCGGCGCGGGCGGCCCCGTTGCGGAGACGCCGGCCGCGGGCGGTACCGCCGGCGCGATCAGCCGCACCCTGACCATCGTCAACGAGCGCGGCCTGCACGCCCGGGCCTCCGCCAGGTTCGTCGAGACGGTCGAGCGCTTCGACGCGCGCGCCCGGGTCAGCCGTGACGGCCACACCGTCGACGGCGACTCGATCATGGGCCTCCTGACCCTCGCCGCCGCCCGCGGCACCAGCATCGCCGTGGAGGTCCGCGGCCCTCAGGCCGATGGCCTGATGGCGGCGCTGGAGGCGCTGGTCTCCGGCGGCTTCGGAGAGTAGGCGCGGCCGGGCGCGGCGACCCTCGGTGCGCGCCTTTGGGCCGGCCGCTGTTGTCCTCCCGTTTCCGGCCGGCGGACCGCGCTGACGGCGACCCGGTCGCGCGCAGCATGCCGCTACGTCCGCGGAAGCCGGAGGTCTTCAGACGTTCCGCGCGATCGGCAGCATCGACACTCTTGCGCCGAGTGACCCGGAAGCCCAAGCTGTGCCGGCGCCGGATCGGGGGCGGTCCGGCGTGGCATAGAGTTCGCGGACGGCCGGGTGGGGCCTCGAGATCATGGTCAAATACAGCAATCAGCAGATAGCGAACTATCTGCGCTTCGGGTTCTGGGACTGGGCGTCCGGCACGCCCGACATGTCGTTCGGCAAGACGGACCTGACGGTCAACCTGAGCGGGATCAGCGCCGGGGCGAAGGCGCTGGCCCGCACGGCGCTCAACCAGTACGAGCAGGTGACCGGGCTCACCTTCACCGAGGTCGGGGGCGCCGCGGACATCACCTTCGGCGAGCCTGGCGGATCGGTCGCGCGAACGAGCTACGGCCCGATCGTCGCCAATCGCGACGGCAGCCATACGATCACGAGCGCGACGGTCGAGATCGGCAGCGGCTGGCTGGAGACCTACGGCACCAAGCGCGACAGCTACGCCTACCAGACCTTCCTGCACGAGATCGGGCACGCGCTCGGGCTCGGCCATGCCGGACCCTACAACGGCGGCGGCGTCTACGGTCGGGACAACGCCTACGACAACGACTCGTGGCACGCGACCGTCATGTCCTACTTCGACCAGATCGAGAACACGTCGGTCGACGCCAGCTTCGCCTTCGTGGTCACGCCGCAGGTCGCGGACCTGACCGCGCTGCAGGCGATGTACGGCGCGGGCAATGGCGGCGCCGGAAACACGACTTATGGCTACAACGCGAGCCCCGGCGTCGGGCTCTACGATGCCGACCGGTACTCGGGGAACATCAGCTACACGATCTGGGACGCCGGCGGCATCGACACGCTCGACTATTCCGGCTCGTCCACCGACGACCGGATCGACCTGCGCGGGGCCGAGAAAAGTAGCCCCAAGATGAATGCCTCGAGCGTCTGGGGCGAGCGGAACAACGTGATGATCGCGCCGGGCGTGGTGATCGAGAACGCCGTCGGCGGCAGCGGCGACAACCGCATGATCGGCAATGCCGCGGACAACCGCCTGGTCGGCCGCGCCGGCGACGACTGGATCACGGGCGGCTGGGGAGATGACCGGCTGGTCGGCGCGAACGGCGCCGACAGGCTGGTCGGC
>DATKCY010000021.1:0-19417 GCA_035512995.1 Thermohalobaculum sp. | reverse complement strand
CGACCGCCGCGATGAGAATGCCGATGCCCGCCCGCGCCCGCCTGACCGCGCTGACCGCCCTGGCCGCCGCGCTCATGCTCGCCCCGCCCGGCCGCCCCGCCGGGGAGGCGGCCCCGCGCGCCGCCGAGCGCGCCGAGATGGTCGAGACGATCGCGGCCCATGCCGAGCGCGCCCCCGGCGCAGTAGAGGGCGGCGGGATCGACCCGGAGGTCATGCAGGTCATGCGCGCGGTCCCGCGCCATCTCTTCGTGCCGGAGGGCGAGCAGGCCGCGGCCTATGCCGACCGGCCGCTGCCGATCGGCTCCGGGCAGACGATCTCGCAGCCCTTCATCGTCGCGCTGATGACCGACCTGCTGGACCTCGAGCCCGGCGACAAGGTGCTCGAGATCGGCACCGGATCGGGCTACCAGGCGGCCGTGCTCTCGCCGCTCGCGGACGAGGTCTTCACGATCGAGATCGTGCCCGAGCTCGGCCGGCGGGCCGCCGCGGCGCTGAACGAGGGCGGGTTCGACAACGTGCAGACGAAGCTCGGCGACGGCTATTACGGCTGGCCCGAGGAGGCGCCGTTCGACGGCATCGTCGTGACCGCCGCCGCCGGCAGCATTCCGCCGCCGCTGGTCCAGCAGCTCGAGGTCGGCGGGCGGATGGTCATCCCCGTCGGCGGCCCGTTCTCGGCGCAGCAGCTCATGCTCGTCGAGAAGCAGGACGAGGGGTCGTTCACCACCCGCCAGCTCCTGCCCGTGCGCTTCGTGCCCTTCACGCGCGCCGAGTGACGGCAGAGGCCCCGACCCGCGCGACCTTCCTCGCGGTCGCCGCGCTCTCGGCCGCGGTCCTGGCCCTGGAGGTGCTGCTGGTCCGGCTCTTCTCGATCACCGGCTGGCATCACTTCGCCTACATGATCATCTCGATCGCGCTGCTCGGCTTCGGCGCCAGCGGCTCGATCCTCGCGCTCGCGGGCGCACGCCTGCTGCCCCGCTTCGCCGCCGCCTTCGCCCTCGGCGCCGCGCTCTTCGGCGTGACCGCGGTCGGCAGCGTCGCGCTGGCGATGCGCCTGCCGTTCAACGCGCTGGAGGTCGTCTGGCAGCCCGGCGAGCTGCTCTGGCTCGGGCTCAGCTACCTGCTGCTCGTGCTGCCCTTCCTGTTCGGCGGCGGCGCGCTCGGCCTCGCCTTCTTCCGCTTCCCCGGCGCGATCGGGCGCCTCTACGCGGCGGACCTCGTCGGCGCCGGCACCGGGGCGCTCGGCCTTGTCGGCCTGCTGTTCCTGGTGCCGGTCGAGGCGGCGCTCCGGATCATCGCGGCGCTCGGCCTCGTCGCGGGGGCCGTCGTGCTGCTTCCGCCGCGGCGGGGCGGCCGGACGATCGCCGCGGCGGGGCTCGGCGCCATGGCCCTCGGCACCGCGCTCTGGCTGCCGCCGCCGCTGCTGGCGCTCGCGCCGCACGTCTCCGAGTACAAGGGCCTCGCGATGGCGCTCCGCGTGCCCGGCGCCAGGGTCGTCGGGGAGCGGTCGGGCCCGCTCGGCCGCATCCACGTGGTCGAGAGCCCGACGATCCCGTTCCGCCACGCGCCGGGCCTGTCGCTCGCCAACACGGTCGAGCCGCCGCCGCAGCTCGGCGTCTTCACCGACGCGGATTCGATGAGCGCGATCACGCGCTTCGACGGCAATCTGGAGGTGCTCTCCTATCTCGACCAGACGACGGGCGCCCTGCCCTATCACCTGCTCGAGAACCCGGAGGTCCTGGTGCTGGGCGCGGGCGGCGGCGAGCAGGTGCTGCTCGCGCTCTACCACGGCGCGGCGGAGATCGCCGCGGTGGAGCTGAACCCCCAGGTCGTCGAGCTGGTGGCGGAGACCCATGCCGGTTTCGCCGGCGGCATCTACGGCCGGCCGGAGGTCGAGGTCCGCCTCGGCGAGGCGCGGAGCGTCGCCCGCCGCGGGACCGGGCGCTACGACCTGATCCAGGTCCCGCTGCTCTCCTCCTTCGGCGCGGCGGCCGCGGGCACGCAGAGCCTGCACGAGAGCTACACCTACACGGTCGAGGCGCTCGGCGACTATCTCGACCGGCTGGAGCCGGGCGGCCTGCTCTCGATCACGCTCTGGGCCAAGCTGCCGCCGCGCGACACGGCGAAGCTGTTCGCGACCGCGGTCGAGACGCTCGAGCGCCGTGGCGTCGCCGATCCGGGCCGGCGGCTCGCACTGATCCGGAGCTGGAAGACGTCCACGCTGCTCGTTCGGAACGGCGCCTTCCCGGAGCCGGAAATCAAGGCGCTGCGGCGGTTTGCCGAGGAACGCTCGTTCGACGTCGCCTGGTACCCGGGCATCTCGGCCGATGAGGCGAACCGCTTCAACCAGCTCGAGCGGCCGTGGTTCTACGAGGCGGCGGCGGCGCTGGCCGGCCCCGGGCGCGAGGCGTTCATCGAGCGCTACAAGTTCGCGATTCAGCCCGCGACCGACGACCGGCCGTACTTCCACGACTTCTTCCGCTGGCGCTTCCTGCCCGAGCTCATGGCGCTCCGCACCCAGGGCACGGCGGCGATGCTCGACATGGGCTACCTGGTGCTGGCGGCGACGCTCGCGCAGGCGGCGGCGCTGTCGCTCCTGCTGATCCTCGCGCCGCTGGCGCTTCGCCGCCGGCGGTTCGCGTCGGGCGCGCCAAAGGCGGGCGTGGCCGGGTACTTCCTGGCGCTCGGCCTCGGCTTCCTGCTGATCGAGATCGCCTATCTGCAGCGCTTCATCCTGTTCCTCGGCAACCCGCTCCATGCGGTCGCGGTGGTGCTCGCGGGCTTTCTCGTCTTCGCCGGCCTGGGCAGCGCCGCGGCGCCCGCGCTCGACCGCCGCCTCGCCCGCGCCCGCCTCGGCGCGCCCGCCGTCGCGGCGCTCGGCATCGGGATCGTCGCGATCGGCTATCTCTTCCTGCTGCCGGTCCTGTTCGAGGCGCTGATCCACCTGCCCGACGCGGCCCGCATCGCCATCTCGCTGGCGCTGATCGCGCCGCTCGCGTTTCTCATGGGCCTGCCCTTCCCGCTCGGCATCGCGCGGGTCGCGCGGGTCGACGCCGACCTCGTGCCCTGGGCGTGGGCGATCAACGGCTGCGCCTCGGTCGTGGCCGCGGTGCTCGCGACCGTGCTCGCGATGCACCTCGGCTTCGCGGCCGTCGTCTGCATCGCGGTCGCGCTCTATCTCGCGGCGCCGCTGGCACTGGCGGGGCGCCTGTCGGGGGGTCGGGAGGCGCTCGCGGAGCGCTGATGCGCGCCGCCTGCACCGGAATTTCTCCCTTGGTTCGCTCCGGGCGACGTGTTTAGCTGCGGGCATAATCGCAAAAGACACGACAGGGCCGGGAGACACGACGATGAGCAAGCTGATGATGACGGGTCGCTCGCTGCACCCGATGGCGGAGAAGTTCGTCGACGGCTTCAAGCGTGGGATGATGTCCCGCCGCGAATACCTCGCCTCGATGATGTGCGTGGGAGTGACCGCCACCGGCGCCGCGACGCTCGGCGGCTTCGCGTTGCCGACGGCGGCGCGGGCACAGGAGCCGAAGAAGGGCGGCACGCTCAGGATTGCGATGGAGGTCAAGGAGTTAAAGGATCCGCGCAATGCCGACTGGTCCGAGATCGCCAACGTGTACCGGCAGTCACTGGAATTCCTCGTGCGCTGGAAGACGGACTTCACCTTCGAGCCCTGGCTGCTCGAGAGCTGGGAGATCAGCGACGACGCCACCGAGTACACGCTGAACCTGCGCCAGGGCGTCAAGTGGTCGAACGGCGACGACTTCACCTCGGAGGACCTGGTCTTCAACCTGACGCGGTGGGCCGAGCTGGACGCCGAAGGCAACTCGATGGCCGCGCGCATGGGGCCGCTGGTCGATCCCGACACCAAGAAGCTGCTCGACGGCAGCATCGAGGCCGTCGACGACCACACCGTCAGGATGATGCTGCCTGACAAGGACATCACCCTGATCGCGAACTTCACCGACTACCCTGCCGCGATCGTGCACCGCTCGTTCGATCCCTCGGGCGACCTGCTCGAGCAGTTCAACATCGGCACCGGGCCGTTCCAGATAGACGAGTGGCAGACGGGCGTGCGCGCCGCCGCCACCCGCCGCGACGGCTGGTGGGGCGAGGGCGTGGTCGGCAACGTCTATCTCGACGCCATCGAGTGGACCGACTACGGCACCGATCCGACGGCCATGATCGCGGCACTCGAGTCCGAGGAGGCCGACACCAACTACGAGACGCCGGCGGACTCGATCGATCCGCTCGACGCGGTCGGCCTCAAGAAGTCGGAGATCGCCACCGGATCCACGATCGTCGCCCGGACGAACGTCAACAATCCGCCGTTCGACAAGCAAGAGGTGCGCAAGGCGCTGCAGCTTGCGGTGAACAACGAGGTGGTCATGAACCTCGGGTACGACGGCCTCGGCCTGGTGGCCGAGGACCACCACGTCGGGCCGATGCATATCGAGTACGCGGACATCGGCCCCGCCGAGTTCGACCCCGAGCGGGCGATGCAGCTGCTCGAGGAGGCCGGCGAGGCCGACACCGAGTTCGAGCTCATCTCGGTCGACGACGACTGGCGGCGGGCCACCACCGACGCGGTCGCAGCCCAGCTCCGCGACGCCGGCATCAACGTCAAGCGCACCGTGATCCCCGGCGCCACGTTCTGGAACGACTGGACCAAGTATCCGTACTCGACCACCAACTGGAACGGGCGTCCGCTGGGCGTGCAGGTTCTGGCGCTCGCCTACCGTTCGGGCGAGGCATGGAACGAGACGGGCTACGCGAGCGAGGAGTTCGACGCGGCGCTGAACAGGGCGCTCGGCATCGCCGACGCCGACGAACGGCGCGAGGTCATGACCGAGGTCGAGCAGATCCTCCGCGACTCCGGCATCATCGTCCAGCCGTACTGGCGCTCGGTGTTCCGGCACAGCCAGGAGTGGGTCATGGACTTTCCGCAGCACCAGGCCTTCGAGCAGCACTTCGAAGGCGTCTGGCTCGACAGCTGAGCTGAGGCGGGCGGGGGGCGCCGCCCGCCCCTCCCCTCCTTCGCGGCGGCGCCGGCCGTCAAATCCTGCGCCGCCGCGACCGGTGGGCCCCTGCGGCCCTCATGATGCGGGAGTAGCTGGCGATGGCATTCTTCATCCTGCGGCGCCTCGGCGTCATGCTGCTGACCGCCGTCTGCCTCACGCTCGTCGTCTTCTACATGGTCAACCTCGACGCGAACCTCGAGAAGCTGGCCAAGCAGCAGGGCAACATGCGCATGACCGACGCGCAGGTCGAGACCTGGCTCGAGCGCAGCGGCTACCGCGAGCCCTTCGTCGAGCGGTACGCCGAGTGGCTCGGCAATGTCGTGACCGGCGATCTCGGCACCTCGACCCGCTTCCAACAGCCGGTGAACGACGTGCTGTGGGAGCGCCTCTACTACACCGGCATCCTGATGTTCTGGGTGATGGTGGTCATGGTACCGATGGCCCTGCTCATCGGCGTGCTGGCCGGGATGAAGGAGGGGTCGACGCTGGACCGAAGTCTGTCGGTCGGCTCCATCGCCTCGACGTCGGCGCCGGAATACGTGACCGGGATCGTCTTCATCGTGGTCTTCGCCTCGGCGCTCGGGTGGTTCAAGGGCATCGCCTCGACGCGCGAGATCACCTTCGAGAACTTCACGCTGCCGGTCCTCACGATGTCCGTCTACGGCATTGGCTACATCGCGCGCATGACGCGCGCCTCGATGGCCGAGGTCATGACCTCGCAGTACATCCGCACGGCGCACCTGAAGGGCCTGAACTTTCGCACGGTCGTGATGAAGCACGCGCTCAGGAACGCGCTGATCGCGCCCTTCACGGTGATCATGCTGCAGTTCCCGTGGCTGCTGACCGGCGTCGTCATCGTCGAGGCCATGTTCAACTACAAGGGCTTCGGCTGGGCGCTGGTCGAGGCGGCATCGAACAACGACATCGACCTGCTGCTCGCGATCTCGGTCGTCGCGGTCGTCGTGGTGCTGCTGACGCAGCTGATCTCCGACGTCGGCTACGCCTTCCTGAACCCGCGCATCCGCGTGAGCTGACGCGTCGGGGGCCTGGGAACACGGGGGAGAGAGCGCAAGATGGAGCCGGAATATCTCGGGGTCGGCGAGATCGTCCTGCAGGCGGTGATCCGCTTCTGGCCGACCTGGATCGCGCTCGGCCTGACGCTCGGCCTCGGCTTCGTCTTCCGCGACCGGCTCGGCACCATCGGCCGGATCTACGGCTCGCCGATCGGCACGATCGGACTCGCGATCGTGCTGTTCTGGATCTTCACCGCCTTCTTCGCCGACATGATCGCCGTGATGGACCCGCGCGAGCAGTCGTTCAACTTTCTCATGAAGAAGGCGACCCCGGGCGCGATCGACGCCGAGAACGACATCGTGTTCCTGCTGGGCGGCGACAACCTGGCTCGCGACGTCTTCAGCCGGGTCGTCCACGGCAGCCGCATCGTGCTGATCATCGCGCCGGCGGCGACGATCGTCGCCTACATGGTCGGCATCGTGCTCGGCCTGCCGGCCGGCTACTATCGCGGCTGGATGGACGGGCTGCTGTCGTTCATCGCCAACCTCGTCCTCGCCTTCCCCGTGATCCTGCTGTTCTACCTGCTGGTCACGCCCGAGATCCGGCAGCCGGAGTGGTACGGTCTCCTGGGCTTCGAGGTGCCGTGGTCGATCCCGATCGGCATGGCGGCGGTGTTCTTCCTGTTCCCGATCGTGTTCCTCTGCCTGCTCTGGTTCACGAAGTACGAGCAGGCGACGACCAAGCTCGCCGTCTTCATCACCGCGACCCTGCTGATCGGCTTCTGGATCTACATCGGCACCGTCTTCAGCTCGCCCTACGGGCCGATCTCGCTCGACCCGAACGAGCTCAACGTCTTCGCCGCGGTGGTGTTCGCCTCCTCGCCGGGCGTCTTCCGCATCGTCCGCGGCCTCGTGATGGACATCAAGACGCGGGACTACGTCGCCGCCGCGCAGACCCGCGGCGAGCGGCCGTGGTACATCATGCTGTGGGAGATCCTGCCGAACACGCGCGGACCGCTGATCGTCGATGCCTGCCTCCGGATCGGCTACACGACGATCCTGCTCGGCACGCTCGGCTTCTTCGGCCTGGGGCTCGAGCCCGAGTCCCCGGACTGGGGCTCGATGATCAACCACGGGCGCCCGTTCGTGCGCCTGTTCGAGACCGCGCACATGGCGCTCTTCCCCGCGCTCGCGCTGATGAGCCTCGTGCTCGGGCTGAACCTGCTCGCGGACGGCCTCCGCGAGGAAAGCCTGAAGGACTGAGCGGGATGCTCCGACACCACCCCTCTCCCCCTGCCCCGCTTCCACGGGGAGAGGGGGGCGCCGGCGGCAGCCGCCGGGCGCTCCCCCCTCCGCTTGCGCGGGGGGCCGGGGGGGAGGCCGCCCGCCGCACCGAGGGAGACCGACGATGACCGAGACCACGCTGGAGCGGCAGGCCACGGCCGGCGTCGAGCCGATCCTCGACATCGACGACCTCAACATCTCGTTCTACACCCGCAAGGGCGAGATCCCGGCGGTCATGGACTTCTCGATGACGGTGCTGCCGGGCGAGACCATGGGGCTCGTCGGCGAGTCCGGCTGCGGCAAGTCCACCGTCGCGCTCGGCATCATGCGCTATCTGGGCCAGAACGGGCGCATCAAGTCCGGCACGATCAACTTCAAGGGCCGCGACATGGCCACCATGTCGGAAACCGAGCTGCGCCACCTCCGCGGCAACGAGATCGCCATGGTCTACCAGGAGCCGATGGCCTCGCTGAACCCCGCGCTCCGGGTCGGCAAGCAGCTCGTCGAGGTGCTGACCCTGCACGAGGGCATCTCGGAGACGGAGGCGAAGAAGCGCGCGGCCGAGATGGTCGACGCCGTGCGCCTGCCCGACGCCGACCGCATCCTCGACGCCTATCCGCACCAGCTCTCGGGCGGCCAGCAGCAGCGCGTCGTGATCTCGATGGCGCTGCTCTCCCAGCCCTCGCTGCTGCTGCTCGACGAGCCGACGACCGCCCTCGACGTGACGGTCGAGGCCGGCATCGTCGACCTCGTCAAGGACCTCGCGCGCGAGTTCGGCACCTCGATGCTGTTCGTCAGCCACAACCTCGGCCTGATCCTCGAGACCTGCGACCGCATCACGGTCATGTATTCGGGCGAGGCGGTCGAGGAGGGCAACATCGACACCGTCTTCAACCGCATGCGCCACCCCTACACGCGCGGGCTGCTCCGCTCGCTGCCGGTGCCCGGCGCGAACAAGTACGCGAAGCCGCTGGTCGCGATCCCGGGCCAGCTCCCGCTGCCCCACGAGCGCCCCGAGGGCTGCAATTTCGGCCCCCGCTGCCCGCACTTCGAGAAGAAGTGCGACGCCGGGCCGATCCCGATGGTCGATCTCGAGGGCCGGCACCGCTCGCGCTGCATCCGGATCGACGAGATCGACTGGTCGACGCCGCCAGACGCCGGCGAGGTCGCCGAGGAGATCCCGGTCGGCGACGTGATCATGACCGTCGACGAGATGACCAAGCACTACGCGGTCACGTCCGGCATGTTCGGCGGCGGCGACACGCGCACCGTCAAGGCGAACGAGAAGCTCTCCTTCGACGCGCGCGAGGCCGAGACGGTGGCCATCGTCGGCGAGTCGGGCTGCGGCAAGTCCACCTTCGCCAAGGTGCTTATGGGCCTCGAGACCGCGACCGAGGGATCGGTCATGCTCGGCAACAAGGACATCGCGCACCTGCCGGTCGAGAAGCGCGACACCAAGACCATCAGCCAGGTGCAGATGGTCTTCCAGAACCCGTTCGACACGCTGAACCCGTCGATGACCGTCGGCGACCAGATCCAGCGCGTGCTCGAGATCTTCAAGATCGGAAAGGGCAGCCGCGACCGGCGCGAGAAGATGCTCGAGCTGCTCGACATGGTGAACCTGCCGCGCGAGTTCGCCGAGCGGATGCCGCGCCAGCTCTCGGGCGGGCAGAAGCAGCGGATCGGCATCGCCCGCGCCTTCGCCGGGCGCCCGCGGCTGGTGGTGGCGGACGAGCCGGTCTCGGCGCTCGACGTGAGCGTGCAGGCGGCGGTGACGAAGCTGCTGACCGACATCCAGCGCGAGAGCCGGACGACGATGCTGTTCATCAGCCACGACCTCTCGGTCGTGCGCTATCTCTCGGACCGGGTCGTCGTCATGTATCTCGGCGAGATCATGGAGCAGGGGCCGACCGAGGCGATCTTCTCGCCCCCCTACCACCCCTACACCGAGGCGCTCTTGTCGGCGGTGCCGGTCGCCGACACCCACGTCAAGAAGCGCCACGTGGTGCTGGAGGGCGAGATTCCCTCGCCGCTGAACCGGCCGAAGGGCTGCCCGTTCCAGACGCGCTGTCCCTACGTGATGCCGGGGGTCTGCGACAAGCCCCTGCCGCAGAAGGACATGGGCGGCGGCCACGTCATCGCCTGCCACCTGCCCGACGAGAAGCTGAACGCGATGGAACCGGTCATCATCGTCGAGCAGCCGGAGGACGCCTGACCGCAGCCTTCCAGCCAAGCGGAATCGCGGCTGGCGCCGCGATGCGCCCTTGCCCTCACCGTGCGGCTCTGCCGCCCGGAGAGGAGGAGCGCCTGCGGCGCCGGGGCGGCTTCTCTTCGTGCATGGAGCCGCGCCGGTCGGGCTGCATTCGCCGCTTGCAGTGGACCGCGGCTCGGACCACGGTGCGGGCAAAACGACGCGAGCGGGAGGACGGGCGATGTTCGATGCGGTGATGACCTTCGGGCTCGACGACGAGGTCGAGGCGCTCCGCGACGCCGTCCGCCGGTTCGCCCAGGACCGGATCGCGCCGATGGCGGCCGAGATCGACGCCTCCAACGCCTTCCCGCCGGAGCTCTGGCGCGAGATGGGCGCGATCGGGCTCCTCGGCATCACCGCGCCCGAGGAGTTCGGCGGCGCCGGCATGGGCTATGTTGCGCATGTCGTCGCGATGGAGGAGATCAGCCGCGCCTCGGCCTCGGTCGGCCTCTCCTACGGGGCGCATTCGAACCTCTGCGTGAACCAGATCAGGCTGAACGGCACGGACGAGCAGCGGCAGAGATACCTGCCGAAGCTGATCTCGGGCGAGTGGGTGGGCGCGCTCGCGATGTCGGAGCCCGGGGCGGGGTCGGACGTCGTCTCGATGAAGCTGCGGGCCGAGAAGCGGAACGACCGCTTCGTGCTGAACGGCTCGAAGATGTGGATCACCAACGGGCCCGAGGCGAGCGCGCTGGTGGTCTACGCGAAGACCGACCCGGACGCCGGGCCCCGCGGCATCACCGCCTTCCTGATCGAGAAGGGGATGGCCGGCTTCTCGACGGCGCAGAAGCTCGACAAGCTCGGAATGCGCGGCTCGAACACCTGCGAGCTGGTGTTCGAGGACTGCGAGGTGCCGTTCGAGAACGTGCTCGGCGAGGAGGGGCGCGGCGTCGCCGTGCTGATGTCGGGCCTCGACTACGAGCGGGTCGTGCTCTCGGGCGGCCCGCTCGGCATCATGGCCGCCTGCCTCGACGTGGTCATGCCCTATGTCCACGAGCGCCGCCAGTTCGGCCGCCCGATCGGCGAGTTCCAGCTCATGCAGGCCAAGCTCGCCGACATGTACACGGCGATGAACGCGGCCCGCGCCTATGTCTACGCCGCCGCCGCCGCCTGCGACCGCGGCCAGACCACCCGCCAGGACGCGGCCGGCTGCCTCCTGTTCGCGTCGAGCCAGGCGACGCAGGTGGCGCTCGAGGCGATCCAGGCCCTCGGCGGCAACGGCTACATCAACGAGTACCCGACCGGCCGGCTGCTCCGCGACGCCAAGCTCTACGAGATCGGCGCCGGCACGCAGGAGATCCGGCGGATGCTGATCGGGCGGGAGCTGTTCGAGGCTGCGACCTGATTTGAAAAACTAGAATGAACGTGTCATATATTTTTCTCTGACGCAAGGGAGCGGGAATGGCAAGCGCTTACGGAGAGCTGGCGCCACGCGATCCGCACTCGAAGACGGGTCGGGTGTGGGCGCTCGCGGAGGAGATCACGCGGTCGAGGGGGCGCCGGGCGGCGCGCGCCGAGGTCATCGACGCCTACGTCGCCGAGGGCGGCAATCCCGACACCGCCTCGACGCAATACTGGCACTGGAAGAAGGCGTACGAGGCGAGGCAAGCGGATCGTCCGAGCGACACCGACCGCTCGCGGACGATGGGCCCCGTCCGGCTGATCGTCGGTCCCGATGGTCGCATCGTCATCCCCTCGGAGATGCGCTCTGCGATGGAGATCGGCCGGGACGGGATCGTGACGGCGCGCGTGATCGACGGTGAGCTGCGCCTCCTGTCCGCCGGCGTCGCCGTTCGTCGGGCGCAGGACGCCGTGCGGGCCAGGGTGCGGGATGGCACCAGCCTGGCCGACGAATTGATCGCCGAGCGCCGGGCCGAGGCTCGGCGGGAAGACCGTTCGTGAGCGCGGTCATCGACGCCTCGGCGTTGCTGGCGCTCCTGCAGGAGGAAGCCGGCGGCGAGCGAGTCGCGGAGGCGCTTTCCGATGCGATCATCAGCACCGTCAACGTTTCGGAGGTGGTGGCGAAGCTCTGCGACAAGGGGTTCGAGCCGGACGAGGCCCGCGAGACCGTCGAGCTGTTGCCGCTGAACGCCATCGATTTCGATCTTCCGCAGGCCATGGAAGCCGGCATGCTGCGGAGCGGAACGCGATCGCAGGGGCTTTCGCTGGCCGATCGGGCCTGCCTCGCCCTTGCCGCACGGTCCGGCGGCGTTGCGTTGACGACGGATCGCGCGTGGTCGCAGCTCGATGTCGGGATCGAGGTCGAGCTGGTCCGATGACCGTCCTCCCCTCCTCCGTCCAGCCGCGCTCGGACGCCTTCCGGAAGAACCGCGAGGCGATGGAGGCGGCGCTGGCGGAGGTCTCGGCCGCGGCCGAGGGCGCGATGGCCGGCGGCGGCGCGGAGGCGCTCGAGCGGCACGTGAAGCGGGGGAAGCTGCCGCCGCGCGAGCGGGTCGAGCGGCTGATCGACGCCGGCTCGCCGTTCCTCGAGGTCGGGCTCTTCGCCGGGCACGGGATGTACGACGGCGACGCGCCGGCCGGCGGCATCATCGCGGGCGTCGGGCGGGTCGAGGGCCGCCAGTGCATGATCGTCGCCAACGACGCGACGGTGAAGGGCGGCAGCTACTTTCCGATCACGGTGAAAAAACACCTGCGGGCGCAGGAGATCGCCGAGCAGAACCGGCTGCCCTGCATCTACCTGGTCGACTCGGGCGGCGCCAACCTGCCCCGCCAGGACGAGGTCTTTCCGGACCGCGACCATTTCGGGCGCATCTTCTTCAACCAGGCGAACATGAGCGCGAAGGGCATCGCGCAGATCGCCGTGGTCATGGGATCGTGCACCGCCGGCGGCGCCTATGTGCCGGCGATGTCGGACGAGTCGATCATCGTGCGCGAGCAGGGCACGATCTTCCTCGCCGGGCCGCCACTGGTCAAAGCCGCCACGGGCGAGGTGGTCTCGGCCGAGGAGCTCGGCGGCGGCGACGTGCACACGCGCCTCTCCGGCGTCGCCGACCACCTGGCGGAGGACGACGTGCATGCGCTGGCGATCGCCCGGCGGATCATGAGCCATATCGGCGAGGCACACGGGCAGGAGGCGCGCGCCGGGCGCGGCGAGCCGCCGCTCTACGACCCGGAGGAGATTCTCGGTATCGTGCCGGACGATACGCGGATTCCCTACGACGTTCGCGAGGTGCTGGCGCGCATCCTCGACGGCTCGCGCCTCGACGAGTTCAAGCGCCGCTTCGGCGAGACGCTGGTCTGCGGCTTCGCCACGATCCGGGGCCAGGAGGTCGGGATCGTCGCCAACAACGGCATCCTGTACTCGGAGAGCGCGGTCAAGGGCGCGCACTTCGTCGAGCTCTGCTGCCAGCGGCGCATTCCGCTCATCTTCCTGCAGAACATCACCGGCTTCATGGTCGGCCGGCGCTACGAGAACGAAGGCATCGCGCGCCACGGCGCGAAGCTCGTCACCGCCGTCGCGACCGCCGCCGTGCCGAAGATCACGCTGATCATCGGCGGCTCGTTCGGCGCGGGCAACTACGGCATGTGCGGACGGGCCTACTCGCCCCGCTTCCTCTGGACCTGGCCGAACAGCCGCATCTCGGTCATGGGCGGCTACCAGGCGGCGGGCGTGCTCGCGACCGTCAGGCGCGACGGGATCGAGCGCAAGGGCGGCACGTGGTCGAAGGAAGAGGAGGAGACGTTCAAGGCCCCGATCGTCGAGCAGTTCGAGCATCAGGGCCACCCGCTCTACGCCTCCGCCCGGCTCTGGGACGACGGCATCCAGGACCCCCGCCGCACCCGCGAGGCGCTGGCGCTGTCGCTCGCCGCGGCGCTGAACGCGCCCGTGCCGGAGACGCGCTTCGGCGTGTTCAGGATGTGAGCGGGTGGCGTCGTCGACAAGGCGCGCTCGGGCGGCTGAACCTCGACGGACGCAACGTCGCGGAGACGATGGTCGCCGGGGGCCATGCCCGGCGCTACGACGGCGGACAGAGGCGGAGCTGGTGTTTCTGAGCGCACGCCCCGTGGGATGCGGCTGATGTGCCTTGCCGTCTACCTCGGCATCGACCGCGCGCTGGCGCGCTTCACCGACGTCGCGGTCGGCGAGATCGGGCTCGAGGCCGACCCCTCGCTCCGGCCGAAGGCGCTGGCGGAGAAGCGGCTGGTCTACCACGTCTCGGACCGGGTGCCGACGGGGTGGAACTGCGCATGCATCTTCCTCGACCAGGTCGTGCCGTGGGAGGCGGAGAAGGGCGACGACCCGGACGATCCCGAGACGCCGGCGCGCGCGAAGGCCTATGCCGGGCTCCAGCGGATCGCGCGGGCGGCGCTCGGGGCCGACAGCAGCCCGCTGATCTTCTCCTGCTGGTGGGGCGATCAGCAGGAACCCCCTGCCCTCACGCGCGACTGCACGCCGGACGACATCCGCCCGGCGCGCTATCTGTTCGACGACACGCTCGACGGCGGGCAAGGCGGCAACCCGCCGATCCTGATCCGGCTGAGGGAGGCGCATCCATGACCGCGACCGGGCGCATGAAGGTCGAGACCGGCGACATCACGAAGCTCGAGGTCGACGCCATCGTCAACGCCGCGAACACGACCCTCATGGGCGGAGGCGGGGTCGACGGCGCGATCCACCGCGCCGCCGGGCCGGAGCTGAAGGACGAGTGTGCCGCGCTCGGCGGCTGCGAGACCGGGGACGCGAAGATCACGCGCGGCTACAGGCTGCCGGCCGCCCACGTGATCCACACGGTCGGCCCCGTCTGGTCGGGCGGCGAGCGGTCGGAGCCCGAGGAACTCGCCTCGTGCTACCGCCGCTCGCTCGGGCTCGCGGCCGAGCACGGGCTGAAGACCGTCGCCTTCCCCGCGATCTCGACCGGCGCCTACCGCTTCCCGCCGGACGAGGCGGCGCGGATCGCGGCCGAGACCGTGGCGGGCATGCTCGATGACCACCCGGAGATGGAGGTCACCTTCTGCTGCTTCGACGAGGCGTCGGCCGAGCGCCACCGCAAGGCGCTCGCGGCGCTCGGGGCCTGATGTTCGCGCGCATCCTCATCGCCAACCGGGGCGAGATCGCGGTCCGCATCGCGCGCACCTGCCGGCGCCTCGGCGTCGGGGTCGTCGCGGTGCACTCGGACGCCGACGCCGGCGCCCAGCACGTGCTGGCGGCAGACCGCGCGGTGCGGATCGGCCCGGCGCCGGTGGCGGAGAGCTATCTGCAGGGCGAGAGGATCATCGAGGCGGCGCAGAGGACGGGCGCGGAGGCGATCCACCCGGGCTACGGCTTCCTCAGCGAGAACCCGGACTTCGCCGAGGCGGTGGGGGCGGCCGGCCTCGCCTGGATCGGCCCGCCCGCCAGCGCCATCCGGGCGATGGGCCTGAAAGACGCCGCGAAGCGGCTGATGGAGGAGGCGGGGGTGCCCGTCACCCCAGGCTATCACGGCACCGAGCAGGGCGAGGAGTTCCTGGCCGGGGAGGCCGCCGAGATCGGCTTTCCGGTGCTGATCAAGGCCAGCGCCGGCGGCGGCGGCAAGGGCATGCGCCGGGTCGACCGCGCGGAGGATTTCGCCCGCGCCCTCGCCTCGGCCAGGTCGGAGGGCAAGTCGAGCTTCGGCAACGACCACGTGCTGATCGAGAAGTTCGTCCAGAACCCGCGCCATATCGAGGTGCAGGTCTTCGCCGACAGCCACGGGCGCGCGGTCCACCTGTTCGAGCGCGACTGCTCGGCGCAGCGCCGCCACCAGAAGGTGATCGAGGAGGCGCCGGCGCCGGGCATGACGCCGGAGGTGCGCGACGCCATGACCGGCTCGGCGGTGCGCGCGGCCGAGGCGGTCGGCTATGTCGGCGCCGGCACGGTCGAGTTCATCGTCGACGGCTCGGGGCCGCTCCGGCCGGACGGCTTCTGGTTCATGGAGATGAACACGCGCCTCCAGGTCGAGCATCCGGTGACGGAGGCGGTGACCGGCCTCGACCTCGTCGAATGGCAGTTCCGCGTCGCGGCCGGCGAGCCGCTGCCGCTCGCCCAGGAGGACATCCGGCTCGACGGCCACGCCCTCGAGGCGCGGCTCTATGCCGAGGACGCGGCCCGCGACTTCATGCCGGCGACCGGGCGGCTCGAGCGGCTGGTGCTGCCGGCGGACCTCGCCCGCGTCGACTCCGGCGTCGCGCAGGGCGACCTGGTCACGCCGCACTACGACCCGATGATCGCGAAGCTGATCACGCATGGCCCCGACCGCGCCGCCGCCTTCGGCGCGATGGCGCGCGCGCTCGCCGCCTCCCACGTCGAGGGCGTCACGACCAATCTCGAGTTCCTCGAAAGGCTGGTCGCCCACGCCCCCGTGCGCGAGGGGCGGCACGAGACGGGCACGATCGCGCGCGACCTCGACGCGCTGACGGCGCCGGCCGAGCCGGACCCGGAGGACCTTGCCTTCGTCGCGGGCGCGCTCTCCGGGCTGGTGGAGCCTGTCCCCCTGGCCGGCTGGCGCGGCTGGGGCGCGGGACGGACCTATCTGCAGCTTGCGCGGACGGGCGCATCGGGCGAGACCGTGCTGGACGACGTCTCGGTCTGGCGCGACGGCGCGGGCGTCGCCGCCGAGAGCCCCGCGGGCGCCGCGGCGATCGCGGCCACGCGGCTTGGCGGCAGCCAGTGGCAGGTGCGCGGGGCGGACGGCGCGCGGCGCGTGCGGCTGCACGAGGGCCCCCGCTCGGCGACGCTGGCGCGGGGGGGCCGGCGGCTCGGCTTCCGCCTCGCCGACCCGCTGGCGGCGGCGGAGACCGAGACAGGCGGCGACGACGTGCGCGCGCCGCTGCCCGGCATCGTGCGCTCGGTCGCCGTCGAAGCCGGCGCGTCGGTCGCCGAAGGCGACGTCGTGGCGGTCATGGAGGCGATGAAGATGGAGCATTCGCTTACCGCTCCCCGCGCGGGCACGGTCGCCGAGGTAACGGTCGCGCCGGGCGACCAGGTCGAGGAAGGCGCGGTGCTGATCGTGCTGGAGGAGACGCCATGACCCAGGTCGCCGTCACCGAGGTCGGCCCGCGCGACGGGCTGCAGAACGAGGCGCGGCCGATCGCGGCCGCCGACAAGATCCGGCTGATCGACCTGTTGTCCGCCGCGGGCTTCCCGCGGATCGAGGCCGCGAGCTTCGTCTCGCCCGAATGGGTGCCGCAGATGGCCGACGCCGCGGAGGTCATGTCCGGCATCGAGCGGAGCGAGGACACCGTCTATTCGGTGCTGACGCCGAACCTCAAGGGTTACGAGGCGGCCCGCGCCGCCCGCGCCGACGAGGTCGCGGTCTTCGGCGCGGCCTCCGAGACGTTCAGCAAAAAGAACATCAATGCCGGGATCGACGAGAGCCTGGAGCGCTTCCGGCCGGTCGCCGAGGCGGCCGAGGCCGACGGCGTGCCGCTCCGCGGCTACGTCTCCTGCGTCGTCGAGTGCCCCTACGAGGGGCCGGTCGCACCCCAGGCCGTCGCGCGCGTGGTCGAGCGGCTGATCGCGCTCGGCTGCCGCGAGGTCTCGCTCGGCGACACCGTCGGCAAGGGAACGCCCGAGACGGTGGACGCGATGCTGAAGGCGGTGCTGGAGGTGGCGCCGCCCGAGCGCCTGGCCGGGCACTACCACGACACCAACGGCCGCGCGCTCGAGAGCGTCGGCGTCTCGATCGAGCACGGCCTCATGTCGTTCGACGCCGCGATCGGGGGCCTCGGCGGCTGCCCCTACGCCCCGGGCGCCAAGGGCAACCTCTCGACCGTCCTGCTGGTCGAGTGGCTCGACCTCGGCAAGCACGCGCACGGCCTCGACCACACGGCGCTCGGCAAGGCGGAGCGCTTCGTGAAGGAGATCAGGGACACGCTCGATGCCGGCTGAGACCATCACGCTCGAGACCGACCGGCGCGGGATCGCGACCCTGACGCTCAGCCGGCCCGACAGGCACAACGCGATGAACGCCGCCATGATCGCCGAGCTGGCGGAGGCCGCGGCCGCGCTGCCGGAGAGCGGCGCGCGCGCGGTCGTGCTGACGGGCGCGGGACGGAGCTTCTCGGCCGGCGCCGACCTCGGCTGGATGCGCGAGCAGATGCAGGCGACGCGCGACGAGCGGATGGCGGGCGCGCGGGCGCTGGCCGGCATGCTGCGCGCCCTCGACGAGCTGCCGCTGCCGCTGATCGGCCGGATCAACGGCCAGGCCTTCGGCGGCGGCATCGGCCTGATCGCGGTCTGCGACGTCGCCATCGCCGCCGCCGACGCCCGATTCGGGCTGACCGAGACGCGGCTCGGGCTGATCCCGGCGACGATCTCGCCCTATGTCGTGGCCAGGCTCACGCCTCCGCGTGCGCGCGAGGTCTTCTTCTCCGGCCGCCTGTTCGGCGCGGAGGAGGCGGTGCGCCTCGGCCTCGTCGCGGAGGCGGTGCCGGCGGAGGAGCTGGACGCCGCGGTCGAGCGCCAGGTCGCGCCCTGTCTCGCGACGGCACCGGGCGCGGTCGCCGAGGGCAAGGCGCTGGTCCGCGCCCTCTCGCCCCCGATCGACGACGCGCTGATCGAGCGGACGGCCGAGGCGCTGGCCGACCGCTGGGAGACGGACGAGGCGAAGGCGGGCATCGCCGCCTTCTTCGACAAGCGCCCGCCGCCGTGGGCGGCCGGGTAGCCCGAAGCGGTTCAGGCTCCGGTCAGGAACGCCAGCGGGCGGCGCGCTGGTAGAGCTTCACCGCGCTCCTCGCCGCCGGGCCGTAGGGCGGCATGAAGAACCGCGAGGGGTCGAAGCGGCCCGAGCGCCGGGTCACCGGCTTCAGCTTCGAGAACCGGTCGAACCCCCACCGCCCGTGATAGTGCCCCTGCCCCGAGGCGCCGACACCGCCGAACGGCAGGTCCTCCTGCGCGATCTGCAGCACGCAGGTGTTGATCGAGAGCCCCCCGGCCCAGGTCTCGCGCGCGACCTGCGCCTCCGTCCCGCGGTCGGTGCCGAACCAGTAGAGCGCGAGCGGCCGCGGCCGGGACGCGAGGCGGCCGATCGCCATCGCCGTGTCGTGGCACGGGACCACCGGCAGGATCGGCCCGAAGATCTCCTCCTGCATCAGCGCCAGGTGCTCGGGCGGGTTCGTCACGATGGCGGGCATCATCCGCGCGCCCCGGTCGGGGCCGAGCGGGCGGACGATCCCCACCCCCTCGTCCTCCGCCTGCTCGAGCATCGCGGCGAGCCGCTGGCGGCGGTGCTCGCCCGGAATTGCAGTGTAGTCGCGCTCGATCCGGGCCGCCGGATAGAGTTCGGCCACCTTGGCGGCCAGGCGCTGCACGAGGGGCGCCAGCAGGTCCTCCGGCACGAGCACGTAGTCGGGCGCGAAGCAGGTCTGCCCGGCGTTCAGCCACTTGCCCCAGGCGATCTGCGCCGCCGCCTGGTCGAGGTCGGCCGAGCGGTCGACGATCGCGGGGCACTTGCCGCCGAGCTCGAGCGTCACCGGCACGTGCCGCTCGGCCGCCGCGGCCGCGACCTTCGCGCCGATCTCGGCCGAGCCGGTGAACAGCAGGTGGTCGAAGGGCAGCCGCGAGAACGCCGCCGCCGTCGCGGCGCCGCCCCGGACGACGGCCAGCTCGTCCGGGGCGAAAGGGCGCTCGGCCAGCCCGGCCAGCAGCGCCGAGGTCGCGGGCGTGTGCTCGGACGGCTTGACCATCGCGCGGTGGCCGGCCGCGAAGATGCCGATCAGCGGCGCGACCGCCAGGTGCCACGGGTAGTTCCAGGGCGCGAGCACACCGACGACGCCGAGCGGCTGCGGCAGCACGCTGTTGGTCATCGGCCGGAAATGGACCTCGGTGCGCGCGGGCCGGGTCTTCATCCAGCCGGCCACCCGCCGGC
>DATKCY010000020.1:0-2251 GCA_035512995.1 Thermohalobaculum sp. | reverse complement strand
GCCCGCTCGGCCGTTCGATGCAAACGCGGCGGCGCTCAGTCGGGCGCGGCCGTGGTCAGCGCGATCGCGTGGAGCGGCGCGCTCGAGCCCTCGAGGAGCGGCGCCAGCGCCTTGTTCACGAGGCGCTGCTGCTGCACCCGGTTCTTGCCGCGGAACTCGGGCGCGACCACGCGGGCGGCGTAGTGGTTGCGGTCACCGACCGTGTCGACGACCTCGACCTCGGCTTGCGGAAAGGCGTCGCGGATCAGGCGCTCGATCTCGCTGGCGTCGACGGGCATCGGCAGGCCTCCCCGGGCGGGTCGCGTTGGACGGGGAGCGGTCTAGCGGCCGGCCGGGCCGGTTGCAAGCGCACCGCCGGTCGGCCGGCGCCCGATCCGGTTTCTCAGCGTGATCGCGTAGACCAGGAGAAAGCCGTAGATGAAGGTCTCCTGCATCTCGGCGTCGCGGGTCGAGAGCTCGGGGAAGCCCGCGTTCTTCCCCAGGTGGTCCCAGCCCATGTAGAAGATCGCGAGCCAGCCGAGCGGCCAGGCGCTCCGCCCGGGCAGCACCAGCGACAGGCGGCGGCGGAGGGGGCCGAACCAGCCGCGTGCCGCGGTCAGCGGCAGGACGATCGCGCCGAGGATGATGGCGAGCTGCAGCAGCACCCGCGGCTTGTGGTTGAGCCACGACGAGACGTTGTGCAGGTTCGTCTCCTGCTGCCGGTTGATCGCCGCCCATTCGTCCGGCGTCGACCAGTGGAAGAAGTGCTGGCCCCAGCTCTGCTCCTCGCCCGCGATGTAGAGGGTGCCGAGCGCGAGCGCCGCGAGCCAGAGGCGGAGCCCGAGGGTGGAGCCGCGGGGCAGGCGTGCAAGCGCCTGCAGGGCGACCGCCATGGCCGCGAGCGGGATCAGGAAGTGGGAGAGCTCGACCGGGCCCCGGCCCTCGGCGAGGAAGACCTCGGTCGACCATCGGGGGGCCGTATAGGCGAGCACGACCGCCACGACCGCAAGCGCGAGGGGAAGCGCGACGGTCCAGACGCGGGAGAGCTCGGACCGATCCTCGACCGGCGTCGCGAGACCGAGGCGGACGGGCGGCGCTGGCGTCTGCTGCAACATCGCCCGTCAGCATAGCGGGGCGGCAGGAGAGTGTCACCGTCCTGTCGCAAAAAGGCTCGGGAGCCGGGGCGCCCCGTTCGCGGCGGCTGGCCCTATGGCCGCTCGTCGGCGGGGCGCGGCTGCATCACGAGGTGGAGCTCCGCGCCCTCGTAGGGGTGCGCCCGCGCCACCTCCTCGTTCAGGCCGACGCCGAGGCCGGGCTCGGTCGGCCGGATGACGTAGCCGTCCTCCCAGCGCATCGTCCCCGTCAGGAGCTCGGCGTGGAAGCCGTCCCAGCGCTCGATCGATTCCAGGATCAGGAAGTTGGGGGTGCAGACGGCGAGCTGGACGTTCGCCGCGCCCTCGATCGGGCCGGCGTAGAGGTGGGGGGCCATCTGCGCGTAGTGGGGCTCGGCGATCGCCGCGATCTTTCGCGCCTCGAGCAGGCCGCCGACGCGGCCGAGAGCCGGTTGCAGGATCGAGGCGGCGCCGGCCCGCAGCACCGCGGCGAACTCGTGCTTCGTCGTCAGCCGCTCGCCGGTCGCGATCGGCACCGAGGTCGCCCGCGCGACCTCGGCCATCGCGGCCGGGTTCTCGGGCGGCACCGGCTCCTCGAACCAGAGCGGGTCGTAGGGCTCGATCCGGCGTGCGATGCGCCTGGCGCCCGAGACGGTGAACTGCCCGTGCGTGCCGCAGAGGAGGTCGGCGCGGTCGCCCACGGCCTCGCGGAGCGCGCGGCAGAAGGCCTCCGACCGGTCCAGATCGGCGATCGACGGCTGGTGCCCGTCATAGACCGTGTATGGCCCGGCCGGGTCGAACTTGAGCGCCGTGAAGCCCTCTGCCAGGTAGTGCGCCGCGCGCTCGGCCGCGAGGTCGGGGTCGTCGTAGACGCTCCGCTCGCCCGGCGCCGGGTAGACGTCGCCGTCGGCCGGGTAGAGGTAGGTGTAGGTTCGCACCCGCTCGCGGCAGCGCCCGCCCATCAGCATGTAGCACGGCTGCCCGGCGGCCTTGCCGACGATGTCCCAGCACGCGATCTCGAGTCCGGAGAAGACGCCCATCAGCGTCGGGTCGGGGCGGAGCGAGTAGCCCCCGCCATAGGTCCGCCGGTAGAGGTCCTCGATGTCGTGCGGGTCGCGGCCGAGGAAATGGCGCTCGAACACGTCGTGGATGCCGGCCTC
>DATKCY010000019.1:0-4145 GCA_035512995.1 Thermohalobaculum sp. | reverse complement strand
ATCATGTTGGCGATCATCAGCCCGTCGTGGCCGCCGACGAGCTTTGGTGTCACGTAGTCGCCGACGGTCGGGATGAAGACGATCAGCGCCGCCGCGACGACGCCCGGCAGCGCCAGCGGCAGCGTCACCCGGCAGAAGCGGCGGATCGGGCCGTCGCCGAGGTCCTCGGCGGCCTCGAGCAGCGAGCGGTCGATCTTCTCGAGCGCCACGAAGATCGGCAGGATCGCAAACGGCGCCCAGGCGTGCGCGAGCGTCATCACCACCGCCTCGGCGCTGTAGAGGATGAAGGTCAGCGGCTCCTGGATGATGCCGAGCCCGAGCAGCCCGCTGTTCAGCACGCCGTTGTAGCCGAGGATCACCTTCCAGAGGAACACGCGGAGCAGGTAGCTGGTCCAGAACGGGATGGTGATCAGGAACAGCCAGAGAGCCTTGCGCTCGGGCCGCACGCGGAACGAGACGTAGTAGGCGACCGGGAAGGCCAGAATCACGGTCGCGAACGTGACGATGCCCGAGATCGCGAGCGAGCGCAGCATCAGCGTGCGGTAGAGCGGCTCGGTCCACGCCACGCGGTAGTTCTCGAGCGTCAGGGTGCGGTCGACGTCGAGATAGTCCTGCGTCCACAGGCTGAAGGCGGTCACCGCCAGGAGCGGCGCCGCCAGCAGCAGCAGCGCGTAGCCGAGCGTCGGGCTGACCAGCACCAGCCCCTTGCCGCCGTCGCCGCGGAACCAGTTGCGGAACCGGCGGCCCGCCGTCTGCCGACCGGCGCGGGCCCTGCCGGCGCCGCCGGCCTCGCCCAGTGCGGTCATCGCCGGCCCCCGGCGCGGTCGGGCGCGGTCACGGGGCGCGCCGCCGCCGCCGCGGCCGCCGCGCGGGGCCGTCAGCCGCCATAGGCGGCTACGACGTCGGCGTGCACGCGCTCCAGCTCCTCCGCCTCCGGCTCCTCGTCGAGGCTGTAGACGGGGATCAGCGTGCGCAGGATGTCGTGGAAGCTGCGGACGCCGTATTCGAGGTCCGACAGCATGACGCCGTCATAGGCGCTCGACCGGGTCGCCTCGCAGGACCAGATCGTGAGCTGCTTATCCTCCTCGGCGGTGATGGCGTCGATCCGGCCGCTCAGATAGCGCGCGGCGCGCATGCCGCGGCTCTCGTCCGGGCGGCGGTAGTTCGCGCCGCGGAGCCGCGCGCGGCCGGGGCCGACCGGCACCTCCTGGTAGAACATGACCGAGTCCGGGTAGAGCCCGATGACCTGGTTCGGGAAGAGGCCGATATAGAGCCAGGCGCGGCGGTGGCTTTCGGGCAGCCACGGCGCGTCGGGCAGGATCGACTTGTAGGCGCGCACGCTCCAGAGCCGGTCCTGGCCCGGGTTGAAGCTCGCGAAGCTGCGCGAGGTCCAGTAGCGGAAGGACTCGTCGTAGTAGTAGCGCCCGTAGAGCTCGTGCAGGCCCGGATGCGCCATCGCGACGTGGTAGCCCTCGTTGTCGACGTCGCGCACGGCCTTCCAGTTCACCGGCGTGTCGTCGTACCAGGCGACGTGGCGCGCGGAGATGATGTCGGAGAGGCCGTAGGGCGCGAGCTCCGCCGCGTGGCGGGCCATGATCTCGGCGACCGCGGGCTGCGGCCCGGGCTTGAAGCGCACGAAGACGAAACCCTGCCAGATCTCCATCTCGAGCGGCTTCAGCCCCCATTCGTCCGGGTCGAGCGGCGGCAGCGAGCGCGGCTGGGCGACGCCGCGAAGCCGGCCCTCGAGGTCGTAGGTCCAGCCGTGAAAGGGGCAGATGATGACGCTTTTCAACTCGCCCCGCTCGCACGGCACGACGCGCGAGCCGCGGTGGCGGCAGAGATTGTGGAAGGCGCGCACCTCGCCGTCCTTGCCGCGCACGATCAGCGCGCGCTCGCCGGCGACGTCGTAGGTCTGGTAGTTGCCGGGCTCGGGCACGTCGCCCGTGTGGCAGACGAGCTGCCAGTGCCGGCGGAAGACGATCTCGTCCTCGATCTCGGCGAGCTTGCGCGAGGTGTAGGTCCAGCCGGGCAGGCCCCGGCGGTCCCACTGCTTCGGGACGTCGTTCAGCTCGGGATTGAACTGCATGGGTACATCGGAATCCGGCCTGAGGGCGCCGCACACGCTAGCAGAAAGCCATCGGGAGGCAACAGGCGGGGGCGGACCGCGGGGGGGAGCCGCGGGTCCTCCTGCCCCTCCGACCGCCCGGCCGGAGCCGATCCCATGACCGCCCGGGCGCGCCCTGCCGGGTGTCAGGTCAGGGTGACGGCGCGGGGGCCTTCCTCGGCGACCGCCTCGGCCAGCGCCGCCTCGAAGATCGCGAGGCCCTCCTCGACGATCGCATCGGAGGCGGTCAGCGGGACCATGATGCGCACCACATTGCCGTGCATGCCGCAGGCGAGCAGGATCAGGCCGCGCTCGAGCGCCTTCGCGATCACCGCCTTCGTGAGGCCCGCGTCCGGCGCCGCCGACTGGAAGTCGGTCACGAGCTCGACCGCCACCATCGCGCCGATGCCGCGGATGTCCCACAGGCGCCAGGGGGCCGAGCGGGCGCCGATCTCGGAGAAGCGCGCGCGCAGGCTTTCCCCGAGGGCCGTGGAGCGGGCGAGCAGGCCCTCGCTCTCGATCGCCTCGATGGCGGCGAGCGCCGCGGCGCAGGCGACCGGGTTGCCGCCATAGGTGCCGCCGAGGCCGCCGGGCGCGACCGCGTCCATGACCTCGGCGCGGCCGATCACGCCCGCGATCGGGTAGCCGCCCGCCATGCTCTTGGCGACGGTGATCAGGTCCGGCACGACGCCCGAATGCTCGATCGCGAACCAGGTGCCGGTGCGGCCGAAGCCCGACTGGATCTCGTCGGCGATCAGGAGGATGCCGTGGCGGTCGCAGAGGGTGCGCAGGCCCTGCCACATCTCGGCGGGCACCGGGATGTAGCCGCCCTCGCCCAGCACCGGCTCGAGGATGATCGCGGCGATCCGCTCGGGGTCGGCATCGGTCAGGAAGAGCTGCTCGAGGGCCGCGAGCGCGTCCTCGACCGTGACGCCGGCGCGGGCGTCGGGCATCGGCGCCCGGAAGACGTCGGCCGGGAACGGCCCGAAGCCCTTCTTGTAGGGCGCGACCTTGCCGGTCAGGCCGAGCGTCAGCAGCGTGCGCCCGTGATAGCCGCCGGAGAAGGCGATGACGCCGGGCCGCCCGGTCGCGGCGCGCGCGATCTTGACCGCGTTCTCGACCGCCTCGGCGCCCGTGGTCACCAGCAGCGACTTCTTCACGAAGTCGCCCGGGGCGAGCGCGTTCAGCTTCTCGGCCAGCGCCACGTAAGGCTCGTAGGGGACGACCTGGAAGCTCGTGTGCGTGAAGCGGGCCTCCTGCGCCATCGCGGCCTCGACCACCTTGGGGTGGCGGTGGCCGGTGTTGAGGACCGCGATGCCGCCCGCGAAGTCGATGTAGCGGCGGCCCTCGACGTCCCAGAGCTCGGCGTTCTCGGCATGGCTTGCGAAGATCGGCGCGGCCGAGGCGACGCCGCGCGCGACCGCGGCCTCGCGGCGCGCGACGAGCGCGGCGTTGCTGCCGGTCGCCACCACCGCATCGGGGGTGGGCGCGGCGGCGGCCTGGGCCGCGCTCGCGACCGGCTCGGAAACGGAGGCCGTGGCGACCGCGGCAGCGGCGCTCTTCCGCGGCTTCTTCACGGCGGCCTTGCGCGTGCGGCCCGGCCGGGCGGTCTCGGAGGCATGGGACATCGGAAACTCCTTCGGGAAATGGCGACGTCGGTGTTTAAAATTTCGCTACAGTGTTTAATATGTTTTGTCCAGCGGAAGCGGTGCGCGGAGCGGCCACATGATCGCCATCGATATCGGCAGCCGCCTGCGCCAGGTGCGCGAGGCGCGGGGCCTGTCGCAGCGCGAGCTGGCGGCGCGCGCCGGCATCACCAACGGCACGATCTCGCTGATCGAGCAGAACAAGAGCAGCCCTTCGGTCGCCTCGCTGAAGAGCCTGCTCGACGCGCTCGCGATGACGCTCTCCGAGTTCTTCGCGGAGGCCGAGGGGAACGGTGCCTCTCGCCACTTCTACTCGGCCGCCGAGCTGACCGAGCTGTCGCCGGCCGACATTGGCATGAACGGCAGCCAGGCCGCCCGCGTTTCGCTTCGCCAGG
>DATKCY010000018.1:0-6076 GCA_035512995.1 Thermohalobaculum sp. | reverse complement strand
GACGTTCATCACGTACTGCTGGTCGCAGGTGCCGTCGCGCGGGGTGGCTTGAAAGACCAGCTGCTCGTCGTCGGGCGAAAAGTACGCCTCGGCGTTCTGCCCGCCGAACGTGAGCTGGCGCAGGTTGGCCAGTCGCACCTCGCGCTCGTCGAGCAGCGAGTCGACGGCGATGGCGCCGGTCTCGAACCCGGCAGCGGCGGCCGTCCGCTCCGCGTCGTCGTCTCCCGCCGCGCTCTCGGCACAGCCCGCCGCGAGGGCGGCCACCAGCAGTACTCGTCGGATCACGCTCCCAGCTCCTGTGCTATGACTTCGCGGATCGGCTCGACCAGGTCGTCCCAGGACGCGCCCTCCGTTTTCGTCACCGTGATGAAGTTGTCGACCAGGAACAGGGCTCTCACGCCCTCGACCTCGAACAGCCGCTCGGCCAGCGGGTTTCCCTCGGCCGCCTCCGCGTTGAAGTACGTCCGGCCCTCGTCCCCCAGCAGGCTCCGCCCGAGCACGAACTTCGCCGCGTTGGGATTCGGGGTGCCCTGCACCTGTATGGCCGGCAACGCCATGATGGCCCTCCTGTGCGAAGTTCGTAGCCTGCCCGAATGTACCGGCGGGCGGATGGTCAGGCGAGCAATTCCGTCAGCAGATCGTCCAGCATCGCTGTGGCGTGATCGAGCAGGCTCGGCTCGATGGTGAGCGGCGGCGTGAGGGCGAGGATGTTCGCGTCGGCGCCGTCGGCGAGCACGATCCAGCCGCGGCGCAGCGCCCCGCGAACTACGCGCCCCGCGAGCCCGGTGGCGGGCCGTCCCGTGTCCGGGTCGACCAGCTCGAGCCCGAGCATCAGCCCGCGCCCCCGCACGCCGCGGATGACCGGGTGGCGGCCGGCGAGACCCGACAGGCCGGCCTTCCACGCCGCCCCGAGCTCGGCCGCCCGCGCGGGCAGCTCGCGGCGCCGGATCTCGAGCAGCGACGCCGCCGCGCCGGCGCACGCCATCGGGTTGCCGAGGAAGGTCGAAGTGTGGATCGCCTCGCCGCCCGACTCCGGCCAGGCGTCCATTGCGGCGCGCGGTCCGAGGCAGGCGCCGATCGGCAGCGCGCCCGACATGCCCTTTCCGAGGCACAGCAGGTCGGGCGTCACGCCCTCGTGCTCGAGCGCGAACCACGCGCCGGTCCGCGCGCACCCGGTGTAGATCTCGTCGAAGATCAGCAGGAGGCCGCGCGCCCGGCAGCGCTCGGCCAGGCCAGGCAGGAAGCCGCGCGGCGGCTCGACGATCCCGCCCCGGCCGAGAATCGGCTCGACGATCGCGGCGCCGACCCGCTCGCCGCCCGACCCCTCGAGCGCGGCGTCGACGGCGGCCAGCGCCGCGGCGGCGTCCGCCTCCGGCCCGTCCGGAAACGGCGCGCGCACGACGTGCGGGTTGAGCTGGTCAGCGAACGGCGCCCGGAAATGCGCCCGGTCGGTCAGCGCGAGCGCCCCGGCGGTCAGCCCGTGGTAGGCGCCGGTGAACGCGAGCACGCCCGGTTTTCCGGTCGCGAGCCGAGCCGTCTTGATCGCCGCCTCGACCGCCTCGCTGCCCGAGCTCCCGAGGATCGTCCGGGTGTCGTCCCACGGACCGAGCTCGGCCAGCAGCTCGAGCAGCTTGAGCTTCGCGACCGGCGGGTGGACGTCGCCCAGGCCGTGAAGCTGCCGGCCGAGCTGGCGGCGGAGCGCCGTCACGACGCGCCGGTTGCCGTGCCCGGCGGCGGCTACGCCGAACCCCGCCGTGAGGTCGACGTAGCGGTTGCCGTCGGGATCCCAGACGTTGCTCCCGCGGGCCTTGTTCCAGAAGATGGGAAACTCGGGCGATCGATACGTCACGTTGCGCGACTCCACGCCCGCCAGCCGATCGGCGAGCGCGCGCGAGGCGCGCCCCGGCGGCGCCGCGACGATGCGCGGCGGCAGGTTGCCGGGACCGGATGACTGGCCGGGACGGTTCATCGGCTCAGGCTAACCCGCGGCCGCCGCGAGCGTCAACGAACATCCTCCAGACCTGGTGTGCAACCGATGAGACTCGAAGGAAAAGTCGCGATGATCTCGGGTGGCTCGAAGGGGCTCGGCGCCGCCCTCGCCCGGCGGTTCACCGAACAGGGCGCCGCCGTCTCGCTGTGCGCCCGGGGCGCCGAGGAGCTCGACGAGATCGCCGCCGAGCTCGATGGGCAGGGGGCCTCCGTGCTCACCGTCACGGCCGACGTCGCGTCCGAGGCCGACGTGAAGGCGTGGGTCGCGGCGACGCTCGAACGGTTCGGGCGCGTCGACGTTCTGGTCAACAACGCCTCGCTGCTCGGGCCGCGGGTCGGCATCGAACAGTACCCGCTCGACGACTGGCGGACCGTGGTCGACGTGAACCTGACCGGCGCCTTCCTGTGCGCCCGCGAGACGATCGCCGCGCTGCGCGAGACGAAGGGCTCGATGATCCACGTCTCGTCCGGCGTCGGCGACCATGGCCGGCCGTACTGGGGTGCCTACAGCGCCTCGAAGAACGGGCTGGAGGCGCTGTCGGAGATGCTGGCCGGCGAGCTGAAGGACGACGGCATCCGCTCGAACGCCGTCGACCCCGGCAGCATGCGCACCGAGATGCGGGCGGCGGCTTACCCGGACGAGGATCCCGACACCCTGCCCCGGCCGCGCGAGGTCACCGACGTGTTCGTCCACCTCGCCTCGGACGCGGCGCGCGACGTCACGGGCCAGAGATTCCGCGCGAAGGAGTTCGGGGGCTGACGGGCGACTACCAGTCGTACACCGTCCAGGCCCCGCAGTCTGCTGACCGGCACACCAGGCGCACCCGGAACGGCGAGGCGCCGCCACGCGGGGCCGGATGCTTCTCGACGTGACGGACCATGTCGGCGCCGCACAGGGGGCAAGCGGGCTCGCCGCCCGGCGTCGGCCTCGCCCGGTCGTCGGCCTCGACGGCCTCGGCCTTCCACGGATCGAGCAGGCGACCCGTCTCCGGCGCCGGCTCGCCCGTCGTTTCGTTGTTGCTCATCCGCGAACATTACTGCTATGCTGTCGCGCATGCAGGTACAGATACGCCGGATCAGCACGTCGTCCGCGTTCCTCGTCGGGCTGGCGCTGTATGGCCTGATCGGGTTTTTGGTCGGAATCGGACTCGTCGTGGTGGCCGGCATCGAGGTTCCAGCCGGCACGGAACCCAGCTTCATCGAGCGCATGGGCGTGTGGGCGATCGTGATCGTCCCGCTCGGGTTCGGCCTCGGTGCCGGGTTCGCCACGGCGATCGCGGCGGCGCTCTATAATACCGTGACTTCGGTGACCGGCGGCCTCCGGGTCGAGCTCCGCGCGGGGCGCAAACCGCGTCGCAAGGCGAAGTCCGACGACGATTCCTCAGCTTCCAACCGGGAGGAATGATCAGCAAGCAGATCGCGCGCCGGTTCGACCGCGAGGGAGCGGAAGCCACGCTCCCGCTCGTGCGGCGGATCGTGGCGGACATCGAACGCGACAACGACCACCTGCAGGCGATCCTGCCCGAGCTGCGGGCCCTGCGGATGCAGGCGCGGCGGCGGGGCGAGGCGCCCGGCGAGCTCGAGGCGCTGCGCGAGCAGGTGGCCGACATCACGACCCGGTTCGAAGGCTACCTGGCCGAGCTTGCGCGGATCGGCTGCGTGTACCGCGGCGTCACCGGCCACGTCGACTTTCGCGGCGAGCACGAGGGCCGGCCCGTGTTCTTCTGCTGGGCGCCGGGCGAGGACGAGGTGTCCTGCCTGCACCTGCTCGGCTCAGACTGCCGGCTGCGCGAGCCGATCGGGCTCGACGCCGCGCTCCCGTTCGGCCGGCCTTGAGCGGCCCGGCGGCGGGGGAGCGCGAGATCCGCAAGGTCGCGCTCGCCTTCTCGGGCGGACTCGACACGTCTGTCGCGGTTCCGTGGATCAAGGAGACGTACGGGGCAGAGGTGGTGTGCGTCGCCGTCGACGTCGGACAGGGGAACGTCGACCTCGAGGCGATCGAGGAGAGGGCGCGCGCGGCGGGCGCAATCTCCTGCCACGTGGTCGACGTGCGGGCTGATTTCGTCGAGAACTTCGTGTGGCCGACGCTGCGGGCCGGCGCGATCTACGGGCGGAAGTACCTGCTCGGGACGGCGATGGCCCGGCCGCTCATCGCGCGCGAGGTCGTTCGGGTGGCGCGCCGCGAGAACTGCGACGCCCTCTCCCACGGCTGCACCGGCAAGGGAAACGACCAGGTCAGGTTCGAGCTCACGTTCGGGCGCCTGGCCCCCGACCTCGCGGTCATCGCGCCGTGGCGTGAGTGGGAGATCCGCGGCCGCGCCGACGCCGAGGCGTACGGAAAGCGGATGGGTGTGCCGCTGCCGGCGCCCAAGACCAGCGTCTACTCGCGCGACCGCAACCTGTGGCACGTGTCGCACGAGGGCGGGCCGCTCGAGAATCCGGCCAATGCGCCTGAAGAGGAGATGTTCCTGATCACGGCCGACCCGTTCGAGGCGCCGGCCGACGGCGAGCGGGTGGAGATCGAGTTCGAGGCGGGCACGCCTGTCGGCGTGAACGGCCGGCGCTTGCCGGCCCTCGAGCTGCTCGAGACGCTGAACGCGATCGGCGGCCGGCACGGCGTCGGGCGGATCGACCTGATCGAGGACCGCATCGTCGGGCTCAAGTCGCGCGGCGTGTACGAGACGCCGGGCGGCACGCTGCTCTACATGGCGCACAGCGAGCTCGAGCAGTTCGTGCTCGACCGCCGCACCCTCGACCTCAAGGACGACGCGGCGCGACGCTACGCGACGCTCGTATACGAGGGCCGCTGGTGGGGCACCGAGAAGAAGGCGCTCGACGCCCTGATCGGCGTCACCCAGCAGCAGGTGACAGGGACGATCGCGCTCGACGTGTGCCGCGGCACCGTGGCCATCGCCGCGCGCGAGAGCTCGCACGGCCTGTACGCCGAGGAGTACGCCACGTTCGAGGCGAGCGACCTGTACGACCATTCCGACGCCACCGGGTTCATCCGCCTGTTCGGCCTTTCGTACCGTATCGAGGGCCACGGCGACCTGATCCCGGTCGAGGATCCGAGCGAGAAGGCCGCGGCCGGCGAGCTGCCCGAAGGCGACTGGCTCGACTGATGGCGGACGAGCCGGACGCCGGAGCCGGAGCCCCCGGCGGCCTGTGGGGGGGCCGGTTCTCCGAGCCGCCGGCCCGCGCGCTCGAACGCATCAACCGCTCGCTGCCGGTCGACTGGCACCTGTGGCCATACGAGCTGCGGGTCGACCGCGCCTGGGTCGACGAGCTCGAGCGGATCGGCACACTCGACGCCGAAACCGCCGCCGCGCTGCGCATGGGCCTCGACGCCGTGGAGGCGCGTCTGGCCGAGGGCGCGGACGACCTCGCCGCGGAGCCAGACGAGGACATCCATTCGCTGATCGAGCGCTGGCTCGAGGTCGAGATCGGCCCGGTCGCCAGCAACCTGCGCCTCGGCCGCTCGCGCAACGACGTCGTCGCGACCGATGCGCGTCTGTGGGCCGCCGACGCCGTGGGCCGCATCGACGGCGCGATGGCCGGTCTCCAGGAGGCGATGCTCGGCACCGCCGAGCGGCTGATCGACGTCGTCATCCCCGCCTATTCGCACCTTCAGCAGGCGCAGCCGACGCGCGCCGCCCACTGGCTGCTGTCGCACTTCTGGCCGCTCGCCCGGAACCGTGAGCGCCTCGCCCAGGCGGCGGAGCGAATGCGGAAGATGCCCCTCGGTTCGGCCGCCGGGATGGGCACGACGCTGCCCGTCGACCGCGACCGCCTCGCCGCCGCGCTCGGCTTCGCAGCGCCGACCGAGAACTCGCTCGACGGGGTCGGCGCGCGCGACTGGACGGCGGAGCTGCTCTACGTGTGGACGCAGACCGCCATCGACCTCACGCGCCTGGCCGAGGATCTCGTGATCTATACGTCGAAGGAGTTCTCGCTGCTGCGGATCTCCGACGCGTTCTCGACCGGCTCGAGCCTGATGCCCCAGAAGCGCAACCCCGACGGCGCCGAGCTGGCACGGGCGAGCGGCGGCGTGCTGTTAGGGACGCTCACCGGGTTCCTCGCGACACTC
>DATKCY010000017.1:0-6119 GCA_035512995.1 Thermohalobaculum sp. | reverse complement strand
CACGCGATCGATCACGGCGAAGAGCGCGGGGCGCGCGAGCGGGGTGAGCACCCCGTGCCAGGTGCCGCGGCGGTAGTTCACGCCCTGCCCGGGGCGCGTCAGGAAGGCGCGCGGCGTCCCCGGCGCGCCGTCCCTGTCGGGGGCCGCGATCACCAGGAACGGGTCGGCCGACATCGGCAGGAACGCCTGGCTGCCGAGCGGGTGGCGCTCGACCATCTCGAGGCTCAGCGGCAGCGCGCAGGGCTCGGCCGCGAAGACGCTGATCGCCGGCCGGCCGCCCCCGGCGAAGTCGAGCCGGGCGAGGTCGTCGTAGCGGCCGCACATGCCGCGGTTGATTGTCTTCGTCGGCGCGCCCGCGGCCTCGATCACCTCGCCGAAGGGGGCGAAGGCCTCGGCCGTCAGCGGCTCGACCGCGATTTCGCGGGCCATCAGGGGGCCTGAGGCGGACCAAGCCGCGCGTGCCGGTTCACGTCCTTGTAGAGCAGGTAGCGGAAGGGCCCCGGCCCCCCGGCATAGCAGGCCTGCGGGCAGAACGCGCGGAGCCACATGAAGTCGCCGGCCTCGACCTCGACCCAGTCCTGGTTCAGCCGGTAGACCGCCTTGCCTTCCAGCACGTAGAGCCCGTGCTCCATCACGTGCGTCTCGGCGAACGGGATCACGGCGCCGGGCGCGAGGGTCACGATCGTCACGTGCATGTCGTGGCGGAGGTCGTCCGGGTCGACGAACCGGGTCGTGGCCCAGGCGCCGTCCGTGTCGGGCATCGGCTCGGGCGCGACCTCGCGGTCGCTCGCGATCAGGGGCGGCGGCGGGTCGAGGCCCTCGGCCGGCTCGTAGAGCTTGCGGATCCAGTGGAACCGCGCCGTGTCCTCGCTCGCCACGCGCCAGCCGCTCGCCGGCGGCAGGTAGGCGAAGCCGCCGGGCTCGAGCCGGTGCGTATCCGCTCCGACAGTCAGGTCGAGCGTGCCCTCCATGACGAAGAGCGCGCCCTCGGCCCGGGGCTCGGGCTCGGGGGCGTCGCTGCCGCCGCCCGGCCCGACCTCCATCGCGTATTGCGAGAAGGTCTCGGCAAAACCCGAGAGCGGGCGGGCGAGCACCCAGGCGCGGGTCTCGCGCCAGTGCGGCAGGCGGCTCGCGGTGATGTCGCTGAGGACGCCGCGGGGGATGACGGCATAGGCCTCGGTGAACGCCGCCCGCCCGGTCAGCAGATCGGTCTGCGGCGGCAGGCCGCCCAGCGGGGCGTGGTAGCGAGGCCCGGTCATCGGTCCCCGCCCGGCGGGTGGTGCTCCCGCCAGTGGCGCGCGATGTCGATCCGGCGCGCGAACCAGACGCCCTCGTGGTCCGCCGCGTAATCGAGGAAGCGCGCCAGCGCCGCGGCCCGGCCCGGGCGCCCGGCCATCCGGCAATGCAGGCCGACCGACATCATCTTCGGCCGCCCGGCCGCACCCTCGGCATGGAGCACGTCGAAGGCGTCGCGCAGATAGGCGAAGAACTGGTCGCCCGAGTTGAACCCCTGCGGCGTCGCGAAGCGCATGTCGTTGGCGTCGAGCGTGTAGGGAACGATCAGGAACGGCTTGTCCGGCCCCTCGACCCAGTAGGGCAGGTCGTCGGCATAGCTGTCGGCCGAGTAGGCGAAGCCGCCGGCCTCCATCACCAGGGGCGTCGTGTGCTCCGAGGTCCGTCCGGTGTACCAGCCCTCGGGCCGCGCGCCGGTGACGGCCTCGTGCATCCGGATCGCCTCCTCCATCTGCGCCTTCTCGTCGGCGCGCGCGAAGTCCTTGTAGTCGATCCACTTGAGGCCGTGGCTCGCGATCTCCCACCCCGCCTCCCGCATCGCCGCGACCGCGTCCGGATTCCGCATGAGCGCGGTCGCGACGCCGAAGACGGTGACGCCGATCCGGCGCTCGGTCAGCAGCCGGTAGAGCCGCCAGAAGCCGGCGCGCGCGCCGTACTCGTAGATCGACTCCATGCTCATGTGGCGCTGCCCCGGCCAGGCGGCGGCGCCGACGATCTCGGACAGGAACGCCTCCGACGCGGGGTCGCCGTGGAGGACGTTGTTCTCGCCCCCCTCCTCGTAGTTCACGACCACCTGCACCGCGATCAGCGCGCCCCCCGGCCAGCGCGGGTCGGGCGTCGCGCGGCCATAGCCCGTCATGTCGCGCGGGTAGGCCTCAGACAAGCAGGTCCACCTTCTCGAAGCGGGTCACGTCGATGATGCCGCGGTCCGAGATGCGGAGCTCCGGGATCACCACGAGCGCGAGCAGCGAGTGCTGCATGAAGACGTTGTTGAGCGTGCAGCCCGCGGCGCGGATGGCCTCGACCAGCCGGTCGGCCTTCTCGGCGACCGCCTCGGCGCGCTCGTCCGACATCAGGCCCGCGATCGGCATCTCGATCAGCGCCTGCTCCTCGCCGCCCGAGTAGAACGCGACCCCGCCGCCGGTCTCCCCCAGCCGGTTCGCGGCGGCGGCCATGTCCGCGGCGTCGGTGCCGACGACGATCATGTGGTGGCTGTCGTGCGCGACCGTCGAGGCCATGGCGCACGGGCGGTCGTAGCCGAAGCCCGAGACGAAGCCGTTGACGACCTGGCCCGTGCCGCGGTGGCGCTCGACCAGCGCGATGCGGCAGACGTCCGCGGCCGGGTCGGGCATGACCCGCCCGTCCTCGACGTGCAGCCGCGCCTCGAGCGCGCGGGTCGGCGCCTGGTTCTCGACCACGCCGATCACGCGGGCCGTCACCTCCGCCGCGCCTTGCGGAGCGGGCACGACGAAGTCGTCGGCGGTCAGGCGGCGGCCGAGGTGGACGGTGTCGCGGGCCTCGGGCGGGTAGCGGAAGGCGGGGATGTCGGCGACGAGGCGCCCGTCCTCGGCCAGCAGCGCCCCCTGCGCGTAGACCGCGGCCGGGCGCATCGCCGCGAGGTCGTCGACGATCAGGAAGTCGGCGAGGCGCCCCGGCGCGATCGACCCCAGCTCGCGCGCGAGCCCGAAATGCTCGGCCGCGTTCAGCGTCGCCATCTGGATCGCGGTCACCGGCGCACACCCCTCGGCGATCGCGTGCGCGACGACGCGGTTCATGTGCCCGTCCCGCACCAGCGTGCCGGAGTGGCTGTCGTCGGTGCAGAGGATCACGTGGCGCGGGTCGATGCCCTTCTCGGTCACGGCCGTGATCTGGCGCGCGACGTCGTACCAGGCCGAGCCGAGGCGGAGCATCGCCTTCATGCCCTGCCGGACGCGGGCGATGCAGTCCTCCTCGCGCGTGCCCTCGTGGTCGTCCTCGGGCCCGCCGGCGACGTAGGCCGCGAAGGCGGCCCCGAGATCGGGCGAGGCGTAGTGCCCGCCGACCGTCTTGCCCGCGGCCATCGTCGCCGCGATCTCGTCCCGCATCCGCGGGTCGTTGGCGGCGACGCCCGGAAAGTTCATGACCTCGCCGAGGCCGATGACGCCGGGCCAGCCCAGCGCCTCGGCGATGTCGTCGGGGCCGAGCTCGGCGCCCGCGGTCTCGAGCCCCGGCGCCGAGGGCACGCAGGAGGGCACCTGCACGAAGACGTTGATCGGGGCTGCCACCGCCTCGTCGTGCATGAGCCTGACGCCGGCGAGCCCCAGCACGTTCGCGATCTCGTGCGGGTCGATGAAGAGCGAGGTCGAGCCGTGCGGGATCACCGCGCGGCAGAACTCGGTGACGGTGACCATGCCGCTCTCGACATGCATGTGCGCATCGACGAGGCCGGGGACGAGGTGCCGTCCCCCGGCCTCGACCACCTCCGTCTCCGGGCCGATGCAGCGGTCGAGGTCGGGGCCGCAGCAGGCGAAGCGGCCGCCGGCGATGGCGAGGTCGGTGCCGGGCAGGATCTCGCCCGAATGCACGTTGACCCAGGCGCCGCCGCGGACGACCAGGTCGGCCGGCCGCCGCCCGGCCGCGACATCGACCAGGAGCGGCGTGACCTCCGGGCGCGGTCGCGGGATCACGACGGCTCCGCCGGCGCCTCGGCCGCCAGCGCCTCGAGCCGCAGCCGCGCGATCCGGTGCACCTGGTCGAGCGCCTCGCGGAATTCCGCCTGGCGATCGTTGCCGACGCGGGCGCGGAAGACCTCCAGGATCTCCCGGCGGCCGCGGCCGCGGACGGCCAGGATGAACGGAAAGCCGAAGCGCGCGACATAGGCGTCGTTGAGCCGCTGGAACTCCGCGTATTCGTCGGGTGAGCAGCGGTCGAGCCCGGCGCCCGCCTGCTCGGCGCCCGACGCCTCGGTCAGCCCGCCCGCGACGCCCAGCCGGCCGGCGAGGTCGGGGTGCGCGCAGAGAAGCGCGAGCTGCCGGTCGCTGTCCGCGGCCTCGACCCGGGCGGCCATCGCGTCGGCCAGCGGCTCGACCGCGTCGGCGGCCTCGCCCCGGTCCCAGACCTCCTCCGCGATCCACGGCGAATGCTCGTAGACGCCGCCATAGCGCGCGAGGAACTGCGCGCGGTCGAGCGACGACGGCGGCCGGACGGCGAAGGGCGTCATGCGCCCCCCGGCGCGCGGGACCCAAGGGCGCGGAAGGTCGGTCTCGGCATCATGTCGACCATCCTATAGCAGCGGCGGGCGGTGCAGGGCTTTCAAATTTTCCGGAAAGAGATTTATCTGGATTACGGAATTATCGTGCGGCCCGATCGCCTATCCTCGCGCCCGCCGATGTTTCCCGGGGAGGCGCCGAGCAATGGTGCAGGACTGGCTCTCGCTGTTGATCCGCTGGGCGCACATCATCGCCGCGATCAGCTGGATCGGCTCGTCCTTCTACTTCATGTGGCTCGACGCGAGCCTGCGCCGCCGCGCGGGCCAGCCCGAGGGCGTGCTGGGCGAGAGCTGGTCGGTCCACGGCGGCGGCTTCTACCACGTGCAGAAATACGCGGTCGCTCCGCAAGCGATGCCCGACGACCTGCACTGGTTCAAGTGGGAGAGCTATCTCACCTGGCTCAGCGGCTTCGCGCTGATGTCGGTCGTCTACTACTGGGGCGCGTCGAGCTACATGATCGACCCGTCGGTCGCGGTCCTCGAGCCCGAGATCGCGGTGATGCTCTCCGTGGCGGGGCTCGCGCTCGGCTGGATCGGCTACGACCGGCTCTGCAAGTCGCGGCTGCGCGAGGCGCCGGCGGTCATGTTCGCGGTGCTCTTCGCCGCGATCTGCGCGCTCGCCTGGGCCTACGGGCAGGTCTTCTCCGGCCGTGCCGTCTTCATCCAGGTCGGCGCGATGATCGCGACCTGCATGACCGGCAACGTGTTCCTCGTCATCATCCCGAACCAGAAGGTCGTGGTCACGGACCTGAAGGCGGGCCGCGTGCCCGACGCCCGCTACGGCAAGATCGCGAACCTGCGCTCGACCCACAACAACTACCTGACCCTGCCGGTCGTGTTCTTCATGATCTCGAACCACTACCCGTCAACCTTCGGGCATCAGTGGAACTGGCTGGTGGTCGCCTTCGTGCTGGCGCTGGGCGCGATCGTGCGCCACTGGTTCAACCTGCACGAGGCGGGGGTGCGCGGCCGCCCGATCCTCTGGCAGTGGCCGGTCTCGGGTGCGCTCGCCGCGGGCCTCCTCCTCCTGCCCGCATGGCGGCCCGGCGGCACCGCGGCGGCGGGCGCCGTGACCGAGGCGCGGGCGATGGAGATCGTGATGGCCCGCTGCACCGGCTGCCACGCCGAGGCGCCGACGATGGAGGGCTTCGAGGCGTCCCCGGGTGGAGTGCGGCTCGACACTCCGGCCGAGGTGCGTGCGCACGCCGATGCGGTGCTGACGCAGGCGGTCCGGACCCGCGCCATGCCGCTCGGCAACGTGACGGGCATGACCGACGCGGAGCGGGCCGAGCTCGGCGCCTGGCTCGAGAAGAACGGCGGCTGAGCTGCACGGTCAGGCAGCCACGCGGTCGCGGTGGGTGGGGCCGCGGTCGCGGTCCCAGACCCGGCGGCCCGCGGCCCAGGTCTCGGCGACCGCGCGGTCGTCGGCGAGGACGATCGCGGCGAACAGCGCCTCGGTCAGGCTCTCGGCCCGGTCGATCCGGTGCTGGATCAGCGGCGTCGAGCGGAGGTCGAGCACCACCGCGTCCGCCTCCATCCCCGGCGCCAGGTTGCCGACCCGGTCGCCCAGGCCGAGCGC
>DATKCY010000016.1:0-18548 GCA_035512995.1 Thermohalobaculum sp. | reverse complement strand
GGCGCGCTCGAGCAGATCCGCGCGCCGCTGCTCGAGGACAAGGTCGTCGACCTGATCCTCGCGAAGGCGAAGGTCGAGGAGAAGCCGGTCTCGAAGGACGAGCTCCAGGGCGAGATCGAGGCGCTCGACGAGGAGGAGGCGCCCGCGTCCTGAAGGGATCGGGGCGCGGAGCGCGGTCCGTCGATCGCCGGACGCGCCGGGAGGGGGGGGGACACCGCGCCGAGGCCGGGCGGGCGCGCCCGGTCCTTGCGGCGGCCTCCGGCAATGCTTACACCAAGTGGCGAGGCAGACGGCCGCGCCGCGGTTCGGCCGACATGAGCGAGGCCCCCCAATGAAAGACCCCGCCGAGACCTACGGCAGCTTCATCATCCCGACCGTCGAGGAGGTGACCTCGCGCGGGTCGCTCCGCTACGACATCTTCTCGCGCCTCCTGAAGGAGCGGATCGTGTTCGTGGCGGGCCCGGTCGAGGACCAGATGGCGACGATCGTCGTCGCCCAGCTCCTGTTCCTCGAGGCCGACAACCCGAAGAAGGAGATCTCGATGTACATCAACTCCCCCGGGGGAGTGGTGACGTCGGGGCTGTCGATCTACGACACCATGCAGTACATCCGCTGCCCGGTGACGACGGTCTGCGTCGGGCAGGCGGCGTCGATGGGCTCGCTGCTGCTCGCGGCCGGCGAGAAGGACCACCGCTTCTCGCTGCCGAACTCGCGCATCATGGTCCACCAGCCGTCGGGCGGCTTTCAGGGCCAGGCGACGGACATAGAGATCCATGCGCGGGAGGTGCTGTCGCTGAAGAAGCGGCTGACCGAGATCTACGTCCATCACACCGGCCAGGACTACGACACGATCGAGAAGTCGCTCGAGCGCGACTACTTCCTGACAGCGCAGATGGCGAAGGACTGGGGCCTGATCGACCAGACCGTCGAGAACCGCGCCCAGCTGGAAGGCGGCAGCTGACCGGGCGGTCCGGGCCGGATGCCACAGGGTCGGCGAAATCCGCACCGGCGGGTCCGGCCGTCAGGATGACAGTGCCGGCCAAGGGCGCTACTCTGAGGATGGTGGATTCGTCCGTGACGGTCAGGCGCCTGGCCGCGGACACCGCGAGGGATCAGGCTGGCGGGACGCAACCGTCGGGAGTTGGACAATGACGAAGAGCAGCGGCTCGGACAGCAAGAACACGCTCTATTGCTCGTTCTGCGGGAAGAGCCAGCACGAGGTGCGCAAGCTCATCGCCGGCCCGACGGTATTCATCTGCGACGAATGCGTCGAGCTCTGCATGGACATCATCCGCGAGGAGACGAAGAACAACCTCGTCAAGTCCACGGACGGCGTGCCCTCGCCGAAGGACATCTGCGACGTGCTCGACGACTACGTGATCGGGCAGGAGTTGGCCAAGCGCATCCTGTCGGTCGCCGTGCACAACCACTACAAGCGGCTGAACCATTCGGCCAAGTCGAGCGACGTCGAGCTCGCGAAGTCGAACATCCTGCTGATCGGCCCGACCGGCTGCGGCAAGACGCTCCTGGCGCAGACGCTGGCGCGCATCCTCGACGTGCCGTTCACGATGGCGGACGCGACGACGCTGACCGAGGCCGGCTATGTCGGCGAGGATGTCGAGAACATCATCCTGAAGCTCCTGCAGTCGGCCGACTACAACGTCGAGCGGGCGCAGCGCGGCATCGTCTACATCGACGAGGTCGACAAGATCAGCCGCAAGTCGGACAACCCCTCGATCACCCGCGACGTGAGCGGAGAGGGCGTGCAGCAGGCGCTCTTGAAGATTATGGAGGGCACGGTCGCCTCCGTGCCGCCGCAGGGCGGGCGCAAGCATCCGCAGCAGGAGTTCCTGCAGGTCGACACGACCAACATCCTGTTCATCTGCGGCGGCGCCTTCGCGGGCCTCGACCGCATCATCTCGCAGCGGAACAAGGGCTCGGCGATGGGCTTCGGCGCCGACGTGAAGTCGGACGAGGACCGCCGCATCGGCGAGGTGCTGGCCGAGCTCGAGCCCGAGGACCTGCTGAAGTTCGGCCTGATCCCGGAGTTCGTGGGCCGGCTGCCGGTGATCGCGACCTTGCGCGACCTCGACGAGGAGGCGCTGGTCACGATCCTGTCGAAGCCGAAGAACGCGCTGGTCAAGCAGTACCAGCGGCTGTTCGAGATGGAGTCGGTCAGGCTCGCCTTCACCGAGGACGCGCTGCTCTCGGTCGCGAAGAAGGCGATCGAGCGCAAGACCGGCGCGCGGGGGCTCCGCTCGATCCTCGAGGACGTGCTCCTCGACACGATGTTCGACCTGCCCGGCATGGAGGGGGTGGCCGAGGTCGTGATCAACGAGGAGGTGATCGAGAGGACGGCCAAGCCGCTCTACATCTACTCCGAGAAGGCCGGCGCCGGCGCGACGGCGAGCTGACCTCGCCGGGCACCCGCGGCGTTCCCGCCGCGCGCCCGAGGACGGAGCAGGGCGGAGGCGCCGGAGCCCCGCAAGCGTTGCCCTCCCGCGACGGCGCGATCTTCACAGTCCGTAAACTCTGCTGGTCTACGTCATGCGGCTGGGGGAGTAGGGACTGCTGCCTTGACCACCACTCGCAGACGCCTGGCCGCCGCCGCCGCCGCCGTGCTCGGCGGCCTCGTCCTCGTGCTGGCCGGGTCATGGTTCGTCGTCGAGCGCGGGGTCCAGCGCGTGCTCGAGCGGGAGGCGGTGCATCTCGCCGAGAACTGGGCCGGGACGCTCGGCAGCGAGCTGCCGCGCGTCGAGCGGCTGATCGACGGCTATCCGGCGAGCCGGGAGCAGATCCGGTTCATCCGCCAGATGAGCGCGCTGGCCGACGTCTTCCGCTGGCGGCTGTTCGACGAGACGGGAACCCTCACCTTCGACACCCGCTACTTCGACGAGCTGGCGGCGGGCTGGAAGATGCCCGCCGAGGCCGCGCTTGGCGAGCGCGCGTCCTGGCCGGGCGCCGGCGACGCGTGGCCCCGAGCCTATGTCGAGGATGGCGACGGCGAGCGCACGCCCCGCTACTACGCCGTGGCCTTCGACCGGCTCGTCGCGGACGGGAGCGAGATCGGCACGCTCGAGGTCTTCATCGACCAGACCGAGCACCGCGCCGACCTGCTCGAAACGCTTCTGGCCTCGGGCATCGTGCTCACGCTCCTGGTCGTCCTCGCCTTCCTGGTGCCCGTGGCGGGGCTCCTCTGGCAGATCCGGGTGCGCGCCGCCGCCGATGCCGCGCGCGAGCACGCGGCCACCCACGATGGCCTGACGGGCCTCCTCAATCGCCACGCCTTCGGCGCGGTGATCGACGGCAAGATCGCGCGCGAGCCCGGGGTCCCGTTCCACCTCCACGCCTTCAACATCAGGCGGTTCCGGCAGGTCAACGAGGCGTTGGGCTACGCGGCGGGCGACGAGGTGATCCGCGGGGTCGCCCGCCGGCTCGGGGAGCAGGCCGGCGCGCGGTGCGCCGTCTGCCGGCTCGGCAGCGACGAGTTCGCGCTCGTCGACGCCACGCGCCCCGGTCTGCACGAGGCCCGTGCGCTGGCGGAGGCCTGCCTGCACGAGGTGAGCCAGCCCCTCCCCGTTGGCGAGGGCGCGCACTCGCCCCTCATCGACTGCGGCATCGCGCAGTACCCCGGCGACGGGACCGACGCGGCGACGCTGCTGACCAACGCGAGCCTGGCGCTCAAGACCGCGGCGGCGGAGGAAGGCGCCAGCATCCGCGTTTTCCACCCGTCGATGGAGCGGGAGCGCGCGCGCCTGCTCGAGGTCGAGCGGCGCCTGCGCCGCGCGATCGAGGAGGGCGATTTCCGCCTGGTCTTCCAGCCGTTCTTCCGGCCCGACGGCACGCTCGTCGGTTGCGAGGCGCTGCTGCGGCTCGACTGTCCCGAAGGCCGGAGCATGTCGCCCGGCGAGTTCATCCCGATCGCGGAGCGGACGCGGCTGATCATCCCGCTCGGCGCGCAGGTCCTGCGCCGCGCCTGCACCATCGCCGCGCGCTGGCCGGACGACCTGATCCTCGCCGTGAACTTCTCGCCGGTCGAGTTCGAGGCGGACGGTCCGGTCAAGGCGGTGCGGCGGGCGCTCGCGACATCGGGACTGCCGGCGCACCGGCTCGAGATCGAGGTGACGGAGAGCACGCTGATCACGAACCCCGACCTCGTCGCGCTGCAGCTCGACGAGATCAAGGAGATGGGGGTGAGGCTGGCGCTCGACGACTTCGGCACCGGGTACTCGAACCTCGGCCAGGTCTCGAAGTACCCGTTCGACCGGCTGAAGATCGACCGGTCGTTCGTGACCGCCCTGACCGAGGGGGACCCGCAGTCGGGGCACATGCTGCACATCATCGTCGCCATCGGCGAGCTCCTGGGGCTCGACATCACGGCCGAAGGGGTCGAGACGGCGGAGCAGGCGAGGCAGGTCGCGCGCATCGGCGTCGACTGCGTGCAGGGCTTTCGCTACAGCATGCCGCTCGATGTCGAGGAGCTCGAGCGCCTGCTCAGGCAGTCTGCCTCCGCAGCGGCCGCGCCCTCGCTCGGCGGCGTCGCGGCCGGGCGAGGCAGCTGAAGCAGGCTTGCGCCGGGCGCGCCGGCCCCCCGTCAGCCGCCGGCGATCGCGATGTCGCGCAGCACGTCGGCCTCGAGCTGGATCTCGTCGAGCCGGTGCTTGACCACGTCGCCGAGGCTGACGATGCCGATCAGCCGCCCGTCCTCGACCACGGGCACGTGCCGGATCCGGTTCACGGTCATGACCTTGGCGATGGCCGAGATGCGGTCGCCCGGCTTGCAGGTCGTCACGCGCCGGGTCATCAGGTCCGCCACCGTGCGCTCGAGCGCGCGCCTGCCGTGCTCGCTCAGCGCGTGGACGACGTCGCGCTCGGACACGATGCCCTCGGGCTTCGAGCCGTCGGTGCTGACGACCAGCGCGCCGACGCGTGCGAGCTTCAGCCGATGGGCCAGCGTCTCGACCGTCTCGGTCGGCTTGACCGTCATCACCTCGGTGCCCTTGGCACTCAGGATCTCCGACACCTTCATGATGCGCCTCCGTCCTCCGCCGTCGTGCTCCCGGCCGCACGATCCGGCACCGGGTTTCGCGCGGGCCGGCCATGGGGCCATCCTACGCCTCCCGGGCGGAAAGCCCAAGGGCAGTGGCGCGCTTGAAAGCGCCGGCGCAAACGGCCATCTTTGACCGAACGCCACCGCGCTCGGGCGGGGGTGCGGCCTCGATGGCGCGCCGGTCCCGGGCGGCAATGAAAGAGGCAATCGAGCATGACAGAAACTTCCCTCCACCCCGTGCTGCCGCTGCGCGACATCGTCGTGTTCCCGCACATGATCGTGCCGCTGTTCGTGGGGCGCGAGAGGTCGGTGAAGGCGCTCGAGCAGGTGATGAGCGACGACCGCCAGATCCTGCTGGCATCCCAGCGCGACGCCTCGCTCGACAACCCGGGCGAGGACGACATCTACCGCGTCGGCTCGCTCGCCAACGTCCTCCAGCTGCTGAAGCTGCCCGACGGCACCGTGAAGGTGCTGGTCGAGGGCCGGTCGCGCGCGCGCATCGCCCGCTTCGTCGAGAACGAGGAGTTCTTCGAGGCCGAGGTGGAGGAGATGCCCGACGAGGCGGTCGACCCGGCGACCCTGACCGCGCTCAGCCGCTCGCTCGTCGAGCAGTTCGAGCGCTACGTCAAGCTCAACAAGAACGTGCCCGAGGAGGCGCTGTCGAACGTGAGCGACAGCGAGGACCCGGCGAAGCTCGCCGACTCGGTCGCGGGGCACCTGAGCGTCAAGCTGTCCGAGCGCCAGACGCTGCTCGAGGAGCCGAGCATCGCGCGCCGGCTCGAGAAGCTGATCGGCATGATCCAGGGCGAGATCTCGGTCCTTCAGGTCGAGAAGAAGATCAAGAGCCGGGTCAAGACCCAGATGGAGAAGACCCAGCGCGAGTACTACCTGAACGAGCAGATGAAGGCGATCCAGCGCGAGCTCGGCGAGGGCGAGGAAGGCCGCGACGAGGCCGCCGAGTACGAGGCGCGGATCGAGGAGACCAAGCTCTCGAAGGAGGCGCGCGAGAAGGCGCTGGCCGAGCTCAAGAAGCTGCGCTCGATGTCGCCGATGTCGGCCGAGTCGACGGTCGTGCGCAACTACCTCGACTGGATGCTGTCGATCCCGTGGGGCAAGAAGTCCCGCGTGAAGAAGGACCTGGGCCGCGCCGAGACGATCCTCGACGAGGACCACTACGGCCTCGAGAAGGTCAAGGAGCGCATCGTCGAGTACCTGGCCGTGCAGCAGCGCGCGCGGAAGATGAAGGGCCCGATCATGTGCCTGGTGGGTCCCCCGGGCGTCGGCAAGACCTCGCTCGGCAAGTCGGTCGCGCGCGCGACGGGGCGCGACTTCATCCGCATCTCGCTCGGCGGCGTCCGCGACGAGGCCGAGATCCGCGGCCACCGGCGGACCTATATCGGCTCGATGCCGGGCAAGATCATCCAGGCGATGAAGAAGGCGAAGTCCACGAACCCGCTGATCCTGCTCGACGAGATCGACAAGATGGGCCAGGACTTCCGGGGCGACCCGGCCTCGGCCATGCTCGAGGTGCTGGACCCCGAGCAGAACAACACGTTCTCGGACCACTACCTCGAGGTCGAGTACGACCTCTCGAACGTGATGTTCATCACGACGGCGAACACCTACAACATGCCCCAGCCGCTGCTGGACCGCATGGAGATCATCCCGCTCGCCGGCTACACCGAGGACGAGAAGGTCGAGATCGCCAGGCGCCACCTGCTGCCGAAGCAGATCAAGGCGCACGGGCTCCGGCGCGGCGAGTTCGAGCTCACCGACGCCGGCCTCCGCGAGATCGTGCAGCGCTACACGCGCGAGGCGGGCGTGCGGAACCTCGAGCGCGAGATCGCCAAGCTCTGCCGCAAGGCGCTGACCGAGATCGTCAAGGGCGAGAAGGACAAGGTGCTGGTCGAGGAAGGCGGGCTCGAGGAGTATCTCGGCGTCCACCGCTTCAAGCACGGGCTGGCCGAGGAGGCCGACCAGATCGGCGTGACCACCGGCCTCGCCTACACCTCCGTCGGCGGCGACCTCCTGCACATCGAGGCGCTGAAGGTGCCGGGCAAGGGCCGGATGAAGACCACCGGCACGCTCGGCGAGGTGATGAAGGAGTCGATCGACGCGGCCGCGTCCTATGTCCGCGCCAAGGCGCCCGACTTCGGCGTGAAGCCGCCGCGCTTCGAGAAGATCGACATCCACGTCCACGTGCCGGAGGGCGCGACGCCGAAGGACGGGCCGTCGGCGGGTGTGGCGATGATCACCTCGATCGTCTCGGTGCTGACCCAGATCCCGATCCGGCGCGACCTCGCGATGACGGGGGAGATCACGCTCCGCGGCAACGTGCTGCCGATCGGGGGCCTGAAGGAGAAGCTGCTCGCCGCGCTCCGCGGCGGCATCACCACGGTCCTGATCCCGAAGGACAACGTGAAGGACCTGCGCGACATCCCGGACAACGTCAAGGAGGGGCTCGAGATCATCCCCGTCCAGACGATCCAGGAAGTGCTCGACGCCGCTCTCGTCTCGAAGCCCGTGCCGATCGAGTGGGAGGAGACCGACGACCTCGACCCGCCCCCGGCCGACGACGAGGGCGACCGCGCGGAAAGCCGGCTGCCGCACTGACCCCCGGAGCCTTTGCCCCCTCGGGGCTCTACCGCGGGGAAGTGATGACGAAAGCGGAGGCGCCCTCGCGTGGGCGCCTCTTCGATTGATTCCGGCCGGAAGCCGGGCGATAACGCGCGCCGGCCCTGGGGGCGGTTAGCTCAGCTGGTAGAGCGCCTCGTTTACACCGAGGATGTCGGGAGTTCGAGTCTCTCACCGCCCACCATCCCGTCAGCCTTCCGGTCCGATCACGCCTTTCGCGCGACGATGAAGTCCTGTCCCTTGTAGGGGGTCTCCGGACGGCCTCCGCTCCAGTCGGACAGCTGGAGGTCCGTGATCTCGAAGCCGTGGCGCTGGTGGAGCGCCTTGATGCGGTCGAGGCGAAGGCCGACGACCCATTCCGGCTTGTCCTTCCAGCCGATCCGACCGCCGTCGACCTCGTACTGCATCCGCCGACCATCGTTGCGCGGGCCCAGCACCAGCGGCTCGGAGATCTCGTCGAGCAGCAGGTAGCTGTTCCAGATGCGGCCCCCGCGCCGGATCGTGCGCGACATCTCGGAAAGGTAGGTGTCGACGTCGTCGATCAGCATGTGCGTGAACAGCGATGACGACCAGATCAGGTCGAAGCTGTCGTCGTCGAACGGGAACTCGTAGTCGCCCGCCTTCAGGGTCGCCTCCGGATTGTAGTACTCGCTGTACAGATCCGCGTGAACGAACCGGAAATTCGGAAAATCCCGGAAGGCTTCCTGGCACCAGTCGATCGAGCTCTTGACGATGTCGATGCCGGTGTAGCTGCCGGTGGTGAGAAAGCGGGTCAGCGGCATCGCCACGCGGCCCGTGCCGCAGCCTACGTCGAGCACGTCCGAGGTCTCCTTCAGGCCCGCCCGTCCCTTCAGGACGTTGAACATGAAGGTGGAAATCTTGTTGTATTCGGCGATCACGTTCTCTCGGTCGTGGATGCCGATGCGGTTGGCGTCGATGACTTCGAGGGGCGGGATGAGCGACACGAGTGGCCTCCGAGGCAGTTGTCCAACGTGCGTAGCGGCTATTCGAGGCTTGGGCAATCGTTCCGGCGTCGGGCGCAGCGCAGCCGGGGGGCGGCGCGACCGGGATGAGGCGAGGCTCGCCGAAGCCTTGCACGTCGTGGCGCGCCGCACCCTTCTGTAACGGGGGCGGGCGGCAAGGGCGCAGCCGCGCGCCGATGCCCATTCGCCGCTTGACGCCCACCGGCCGCATCACTATTACCCCCGACACGTCGCGGGGCGCCGCCCGGGCGACAGACGCGCGGTTGTAGCTCAGTCGGTTAGAGTACCGGCCTGTCACGCCGGGGGTCGCGGGTTCGAGTCCCGTCAACCGCGCCATTTTCTCCGTGTCCGTCCGAGTGTCGGCCCGCATGCGCGGTGCGCCGATGGGCGTACCCGCATCCGCTTGACAGGTTCGACGGCTGCACGTGGCGCGCTCCGGGCGCCTCCATCGCGCCGCCAAGGGTTACGACCCGGAGCGCGTGACGGCTGTGGACACGAGCCTCTGACGGGGCGAGAGAGCGGGGTCGTGCCGGCGGCCGACGCCCGGACGCCGCCGCCGGGCAGCGTTATCCCCTCCCCCCTGGGAGAGCCAGGGAGGGGGGCGGGGCCGCAGGCCCCGGGAAGGGAGAGCCACGTGCAGACCATCTTCGACGGCCACAACGACACGCTGCTGCGCCTCTGGCGCGCCGGCGACCGCGACGGCCAGCGCTTCCTCGAAGGCGACGGCGAGGGCCACGTCGACCTGCCGCGCGCCCGGAAGGGCGGCCTCGCCGGCGGGTTCTTCGCGGTCTACGCGCCCGACGAGGGGCCGCCGGCCGAGGATCCCGCGCCCGCGGACGCACCCGAGGACGCGCCCGAGGACCTGCCGCCGTTCGGCCCGGTCGATTCCTCGTGGGCGCGGCGGGCGACGCTCGAGATCGCGTCGATCCTCATCCGCATGTGCCGGGCGCGGCCCGACGCGATCCGCCTCTGCCTGACCGCGGGCGACATCGAGGCGGCGGAGCGCGATGGCGCCATCGCGGCCCTCTTCCACATCGAGGGGGCGGAGGCGATCGGCCCGGACCTCGCCGAGCTCGACGTGCTCCACGCCGCGGGCCTGCGCTCGCTCGGCCCCGTCTGGTCGCGGCCGAACATCTTCGGGACCGGCGTCCCGTTCCGCTTTCCGGGCAGCCCGGACGAGGGCGCGGGACTGACCGACGCCGGGCGCGCGCTCGTCCGCGCCTGCAACCGGCTCGGGATCCTCGTCGACCTCAGCCACATGAACGAGGCCGGGTTCTGGGAGATCGCGAAGATCAGCGACAAGCCGCTGGTCGCGACGCATTCCAATGTCCACGCGCTCTCCGCCTCGCCGCGCAACCTGACCGACCGCCAGCTCGACGCCGTCGCCGAGTCGGGCGGGGTCGTCGGCCTGAACTACGCGGTCCAGTTCCTGCGCGATGACGGCGTGCGCGCGGGCGACACGCCGCTGACCGAGTGCATCCGCCACCTCGAGCACATGCTCGGGCGGCTGGGGGAGGGCGGCGTCGCGCTCGGCTCGGACTTCGACGGCGCGCTGGTGCCGGACGAGATCGGCGACGCCGCCGGCCTGCCCGCGCTCGTCGGCGCGATGCGCCAGGCGGGCTTCGGCGACGAGCTCGTCGACCGCATCTGCCGGCGGAACTGGATCGACGTGCTCCGCCGCACCTGGGGGGCGTGACGATCGGTCTGCGCCGCGGCGCGCATGGGCGTTGCGGCCAGGCGCCGCGGCGGTGCAGGGTAGGCTGACCAGGGCAATCGCACCGATGGGGCGGGGCGCGTCGCATTGACTGCCTTCCGGTGCGCCGATATGTGACCGACAACGCCGCCGGGCGCCGGTCCGGACGGCCGAAGCCACCAGAGGCGGAGCGATGGAAAGCATCCTGCTCGAGTATCTTCCGATCGCGATCTTCATCGGCATCGCCATCGGCCTCGGCCTCGTGCTGGCGCTGGTGCCGCTGGTGCTGGCGGTGCGCAGCCCGGACGCGGAGAAGATTTCGGCCTACGAGTGCGGCTTCAACGCCTTCGACGACGCGCGCATGAAGTTCGACGTGCGCTTCTACCTGGTCGCGATCCTGTTCATCATCTTCGACCTCGAGATCGCGTTCCTGTTCCCGTGGGCGGCCGCCTTCTACGGCCTCTCGGACACCGCCTTCTGGTCGATGATGGTGTTCCTCGTCGTCCTCACGGTCGGCTTCGCTTACGAGTGGAAGAAGGGAGGCCTGGAATGGGAGTGACCCGGACCGTCGAGCCGCCGCTGGGGGCGCGCACGGCGTCCGAGGCCGAGGCGCACGCCGGCACGGACCCGGACGTGATGGCGGCGCGCCTGTCCAACGAGCTGGCGGACAAGGGTTTCCTGCTGACGACCGCCGACGACGTCATCAACTGGGCGCGCTCGGGCTCGCTGATGTGGATGACCTTCGGGCTCGCCTGCTGCGCCGTCGAGATGATGCATACCGCGATGCCGCGTTACGACATGGAGCGTTTCGGCGCCGCGCCGCGCGCGACGCCCCGGCACTCCGACCTGATCATCGTCTCGGGCACGGTCTGCAACAAGATGGCACCGGCGCTGAGGAAGGTCTACGACCAGATGCCGGAGCCGCGCTACGTCATCTCGATGGGCTCCTGCGCCAATGGCGGGGGCTACTACCACTACAGCTACTCGGTCGTGCGGGGCTGCGACCGCATCATCCCGGTCGACATCTACGTGCCGGGCTGCCCGCCGACGGCCGAGGCGCTGCTCTACGGGATCCTTCAGCTCCAGCGCAAGATCCGCCGCGTCGGAACGATCACGCGCTGAGGAGGCGCGCGCCCCATGGCAGAGCCAGAGACCACCGCGTTGGACGAGCTGGGCGAGGTGATCGCCCTCAGCCAGGGCGACGCGATGATCAGCCACGAGGTCGCGCAGGGCGAGCTCACGCTGACGGTCGAGCCGCAGGGGCTGGTCGCGCTCGTCGGCTATCTGCGCGACAACTCCGCCTGCGCGTTCACGACCCTGATCGACATCACGGCGGTGGACTTCCCCGAGCGCCGGGACCGCTTCGAGGTCGTCTACCACTTCCTGTCGATGCCGCAGAACCAGCGCGTCCGGCTCAAGGTCTGCGTCGGGGAGAACGAGGTCGTGCCCTCGATCGTCGACCTGCATCCCTCGGCCAACTGGTTCGAGCGCGAGGTCTTCGACATGTACGGCGTGCTGTTCTCGGGGCACCCGGATCTCCGCCGCATCCTGACCGACTACGGCTTTCGCGGGCACCCGCTGCGCAAGGACTTCCCGACCACCGGCTATGTCGAGGTGCGCTACGACGAGACCCTGAAGCGCGTGGTCTACGAGCCGGTCGACCTGGTGCAGGAGTACCGGGCGTTCGACTTCATGAGCCCGTGGGAGGGCGCGCACTACGTGCTGCCGGGCGACGAGAAGGGCACCGGCGCCGACAAGCCGGGCCGGCCGGTGCCGTCCGAGAGCAAGCCGCAGGGGCGGGCGCGCTGATGAACCTGCTCGGCTTCCTGATATACTGCGCGGCGTTCGTGCCGCCGCTCTGGCTGATCCTGCCGCGCGCGGGGCTCAATCCGTACTGGTCGCTGGCGGTGATCATCCCGCTCGGGCTTCCGGCGCTGCTCTGGTACCTGGCGTTCGCGCGCTGGCCGGGCGACGGCGGCCCGGGTCCTGGCCCGGAGGTCTGACATGCGGCGCGACGACGGCATCGGCAGCACGGTCGACGTGGCGGAGGCGCATTCCGGCGAGCAGCGCATCCGCAACTTCAACATGAACTTCGGGCCGCAGCACCCTGCGGCGCATGGCGTTCTCCGTATGGTGCTCGAGCTCGACGGCGAGATCGTCGAGCGCGTGGACCCGCATATCGGGCTTCTGCACCGCGGCCCCGAGAAGCTGATGGAGAGCCGCACCTACCTGCAGAACCTGCCCTATTTCGACCGCCTCGACTATGTCTGCCCGATGAACCAGGAGCATGCCTGGTGCCTGGCGATCGAGAAGCTGACCGGCACCGACGTGCCGCGCCGGGGCTCGCTGATCCGCGTGCTCTACTGCGAGATCGGGCGGATCCTGAACCACCTGCTCAACGTCACCACGCAGGCGATGGACGTCGGCGCGCTCACGCCCCCGCTCTGGGGCTTCGAGGAGCGCGAGAAGCTGATGATCTTCTACGAGCGGGCCTCGGGCGCGCGGCTGCACGCGGCCTATTTCCGGCCGGGCGGCGTGCACCAGGACCTGCCGCCGGAGCTCTGCGACGACATCCGCGCCTGGTGCGATGAGTTCCCCAAGGTGCTCGACGACCTCGACGGGCTCCTGAGCGAGAACCGCATCTTCAAGCAGCGCAACGTCGAGATCGGCAAGGTCAGCCTCGAGGAGGCGCAGGCCTGGGGTTTTTCCGGCGTCATGGTGCGCGGCTCGGGCTGGGCCTGGGACCTGCGCCGGGCGCAGCCCTACGAGTGCTACGACGAGTTCGACTTCAGGATCCCGGTCGGCAAGCACGGCGACTGCTTCGACCGCTATCTCTGCCGCATGCTCGAGATGCGCGAGTCGACCAAGATCATGATCCAGGCGCTCGACAAGCTCGAGGAGTGCAAGGGCGAGCCGGTGATGACCCTGAACAACAAGATCGCTCCGCCGCGCCGCCAGGAGATGAAGACCTCGATGGAGGCCTTGATCCACCACTTCAAGCTCTACACCGAGGGCTTCCACGTGCCGAAGGGCGAGTGCTACGCGGCCGTCGAGGCGCCGAAGGGCGAGTTCGGCGTCTATCTGGTCTCGGACGGCAGCAACAAGCCCTACAAGGCCAAGCTGCGCGCCCCGAGCTATCCGCACCTCGCGGCGATGGATCACCTCTGCCGCGGCCACCAGCTCGCCGACGTCTCGGCGGTGCTCGGCTCGGTCGACGTCGTGTTCGGGGAGATCGACCGGTGACGGAGCGCCCGGAGAGTGCCTCCCCCCCGACCCCCCTCCGAAGCGGAGGGGGGAGCCCCGGCCGCGCCGCCTGTGCTTCGTCGGCGGGCAACGACCAGGCCGCGCCGCCCGCGCCCCCCTCTCCCCGCGGGAGAGGGGTCGGGGGAGAGGGGATGCAGCTCGCATTTCGACGGGACGGGAAGCTCGTCGTCCGGGCCCGCCGGCTGCGCCGCGACATGACGGATGCCGAACGGCGCCTCTGGAGCCTGCTGCGGCGCGACGCGCTCGGGGTTCGCTTCCGACGGCAGATGGTGATCGACAGCCGGTACATCGTCGACTTCTATTGCCCGGCGGCGAAGCTCGCGATCGAGCTGGACGGCGGTCAGCACGCTCTCCGGACGGAGGCCGACGCTCGGCGGACACGAGCACTGACCGCGCGTGGCGTCACCGTCCTGCGCTTCTGGAACAATGAGGTTCTGAGGAACGCAGAGGGCGTGCTGGCCGCCATTGCGGCCGTGCTGGCGGAGACCGCGCGTAGGACCCCCTCCCTGTCCCTCGGGTCGGGCGAACGGTCCACCGGACCTTTCGCTGCTCCGGCCCAGGCGCTTGCAGGGGGCGGAGGCGCCGGTCGCAGCGTCGCGCTCGACGCCCTCGATGTCGCCTTCGGAGAGCCTGCATGAGCCTGCGCCGTCTCCATAACGAGCAGCCCGAGAGCTTCGCGTTCACGCCCGCGAACCAGGAGTGGGCCGAGAAGCAGCTCCGGAAATACCCGCCGGGCCGGCAGGCCTCGGCCGTGATCCCGCTGCTCTGGCGGGCGCAGGAGCAGGAGGGGTGGCTCACGAAGCCCGCGATCGAGCATGTGGCGGGCATGCTGGACATGCCCGCGATCCGCGCGCTCGAGGTCGCGACCTTCTATTTCATGTTCCAGCTCAAGCCCGTGGGCTCGGCGGCTCACGTGCAGGTCTGCGGCACGACGAGCTGCATGATCTGCGGCTCCGACGACCTGATAAAGGTCTGCAGGGAGAAGATCGCGCCCCAGGCCCACGCGCTCAGCGCCGACGGCAAGCTGTCGTGGGAGGAGGTCGAGTGCCTCGGCGCCTGCTCGAACGCGCCGATGGTGCAGATCGGCAAGGACTACTACGAGGACCTGACGGGCGAGCGGCTGGGCGAGATCATCGACGCCCTGGCAAGCGGCGAGGTGCCGACGCCCGGCCCGCAGAACGGGCGCTTCGCGTCGGAGCCGGCCGAAGGACTGACCTCGCTCGACGGCGAGCGCTATCACGACGAGAACGCGTCCGTCCGGCTTGCCCACGAACTCGGCGACACCGTCGCGCGCATCCGCGGCGACGAGGCGATGCCGCCGCCCGAGGTGCCGGCCGAGGGCGAGAAGACCCCCGAGCCGCCCCCGCCCGAGGCCGCGCCCGACAGGGGCGACCGCTTCGTCGACTCGCCGTCGGCCGACAAGATGGCCGAGAAGCCGGACATCGGAGGCGCGGAATCGGACGTTCCGATCGAGGGCGTGGAGGGCGGCGAGACCGACCGCCACGACGTCGACCCCGACCGGGAGAAGGCGCCGAAGGAGGTGCCGTTCGAGGCCGGAGATGCCGACCAGATGCCGCGGCTCGAACCGACGGGCGTGGCCGAGGACCGGAAGGGCGGGGCCGCCCCCGGCGGCGGCAATGTCGAGGAGGGACGGCCGCTCTGGCTGCTCGACCGCCCGCGCGAGGGTCGGGCCGACGACCTGAAGGCGCTGAAGGGGGTCGGGCCCAAGATCGAGACGGCGCTGAACGAGGCGGGCATCTGGCACTACGACCAGATCGCGAGCTTCGGGCTGAAGGAGATCGCGTGGGTCGAGGCGCGCCTCGGGCTCAGCGGCCGGTTCGAGCGCGACGACTGGGTCGGCCAAGCGCGCGCGCTCGCGGGCCGGACGGAATGAGCGCGGCCGTGACCGGGGGCGCCGGTGGCTGACACGCCGCGCGCATACGTGCCGCTGCGCCCGGCCAGCGGCTTCGCGGTCTTCGGGCTCGGCACCGGGACCAGGCCGCACCGTGCGGGCAAGGGACCGGCCGCGGGCGCGCCCGACCCGTTCCGCGGCATGGAAGAGGACGAGCAGGCGGCCGAGACGCGCCAGGCGAGGGACAGGACGGATGCTTGAGGACAAGGACCGAATCTTCACGAACCTCTACGGCATGTACGACCGGTCGCTCGGCGGAGCCCGGCGCCGCGGCCACTGGGACGGCACGGGCGATCTCGTCAAGCGCGGGCGCGACGCGATCGTCGACGAGATGAAGAACTCGGGCCTCCGCGGCCGCGGCGGCGCGGGCTTCCCGACCGGGCTCAAGTGGTCCTTCATGCCGAAGGAGTCGGACGGGCGGCCGCACTACCTGGTCGTCAACGCCGACGAGTCCGAGCCCGGCACCTGCAAGGACCGGGAGATCATGCGCCACGATCCGCACTCGCTGATCGAGGGCTGCCTGATCGCCAGCTTCGCGATGGGCGCGCACACCTGCTACATCTACATCCGCGGCGAGTACATCCGCGAGCGCGAGGCGCTGCAGATCGCGATCGACGAGGCCTATGACGCGGGGCTGGTCGGGCGGAACGCCGCTGGATCGGGCTGGGACTTCGACATCCACCTGCACCACGGCGCCGGCGCCTATATCTGCGGCGAGGAGACGGCGCTGCTCGAGAGCCTCGAGGGCAAGAAGGGGATGCCGCGGCTGAAGCCGCCGTTCCCGGCGGGCGTCGGCCTCTGGGGCTGCCCGACCACCGTCAACAACGTCGAGTCGATCGCGGTCGTGCCGACGATCCTGCGGCGCGGCGCCTCGTGGTTCTCGTCGTTCGGGCGCAAGGGCAACGCGGGCACCAAGATCTATGCGGTCTCGGGCCACGTGAACCGCCCCTGCGTGGTGGAGGACGCAATGTCGATCAGCTTGCGCGAGCTGATCGACAAGCACTGCGGCGGTGTGCGCGGCGGCTGGGACAACCTCAAGGCGGTCGTCCCCGGCGGCTCGTCGGTGCCCTGCCTGCCGAAGCCGGTCTGCGACGAGACGATCCTCGACTTCGACTATCTGAAGGAGCAGAAGTCCGGCCTCGGCACCGCCGCGGTGATCGTGATGGACCAGTCCACCGACGTGATCCGCGCGATCTGGCGCTTCGCCAAGTTCTACAAGCACGAGAGCTGCGGCCAGTGCACGCCCTGCCGCGAGGGCACGGGCTGGATGATGCGCGTGATGGAGCGCATGGTCACAGGCAACGCGCGGATCGAGGAGATCGACATGCTCCTCGACGTCTCGAAGCAGGTCGAGGGGCACACCATCTGCGCGCTCGGCGACGCCGCCGCCTGGCCGATCCAGGGCCTGATCCGGCACTTCCGCGGCGAGATGGAGGACCGCATCCACGCCTACCAGAAGGGCCGCATGACCAGCGTGGCGGCGGAGTAGGGGATGACCGACGAGGTGGCCAACATCGTCGTCGAGGACCTTCACCGGGTTCGATCGCCGGCATCCGGAGGACGCGCGGGCGTGGCGCGAGGCGCGGTGCGCATGAGGCGGCCGGTGGTCCTCGTGCCGCTCCTGCTCGCCGCCTGTGCCGCGCCGGCGCCGGAACCGCCGGCGGAGACCTACGCGCGCGTGCCCGCGGAGGTCGCAAACAACGACACGAATGTCTACTACTTCCACCACATTGGGCCGAACAGCCTCGGCACGCTCGCGGTGACGGCGCGGCCGACCGCCGGGCCGAACGCGGCGCCCGCCGGAACGATCGCGGGCGAGGGGGGGCGGGCCAAGGCCGAGGCCGCGGTCGCCTTCTACGGCTCGAACGAGCTCTGCGATGGCGCCGCCTTCCGGCTGGCGAGCGAAGCGACGAGCCAGTACGACCCGGCGACGAACGCCTGGACCGTCTTCGGACGGTGCGTCGGCGCGTGAGCGCCGCAACGAGCTTCACAGCGCCCGCGCAGTCCCCGCGCGGCGCCTAGCCTCAAGGACCCGAGCCCATGGCCGAGCCCAGAAAATTCATCCTCGACGGCCGCGAGGTCGAGGCCGACCCGCAGCTCACGCTGATCCAGGCCTGCGAGATCAACGGCGTCGAGATCCCGCGCTTCTGCTATCACGAGCGGCTGTCGATCGCCGGCAACTGCCGCATGTGCCTTGTCGAGCCGGTCGGCGCCCCGAAACCCGCCGCGTCGTGCCACATGCAGGTCCGCGACCTGCGCGGCGGCCCGGACGGCGAGCTGCCCGAGGTCCGCACGAACTCGCCCATGGTCAAGAAGGCGCGCGAGGGGGTGATGGAGTTCCTGCTCATCAACCACCCGCTCGACTGCCCTCTCTGCGACCAGGGCGGGGAGTGCGATCTGCAAGACCAGGCAATGGCTTACGGCGTCGACTTCAGCCGTTTTCGCGAGCCGAAGCGCGCGGTCGAGGAGCCCTTCATGGGGCCCCTCATCAAGACCCACATGACCCGCTGCATCGCCTGCACGCGCTGCGTGCGCTTCATCACCGAGGTCGCCGGGGTCCCCGAGCTGGGGCTGACCGGGCGGGGCGAGGACGGCGAGATCGTCAGCTACCTGAACGCGGCGCTGACCTCGGAGCTGCAGGGCAACGTTGTCGACCTCTGCCCGGTCGGCGCGCTGACCAATCGTCCCTATGCCTTCACCGCGCGGCCGTGGGAGCTCAGGAAGACCCCCTCGATCGACGTGATGGACGCGCTCGGCTCCTCGATTCGGATCGACGTGCGCGGGCGGCAGGTCATGCGCGTCCTGCCGCGGGTGCACGACGGCACCAACGAGGAGTGGATCTCGGACAAGACGCGCCACATCTGCGATGGCCTGCGCCGGCAGCGGCTCGACCGGCCCTATATCCGCGAGGCCGGCAAGCTGAGGCCCGCGAGCTGGCCTGAGGCGCTCGCGGCGGTGGCGAAGAAGATGAAGGCGGCCAAGGGCGCGGTCGCGGGCATCGCGGGCGACCTC
>DATKCY010000015.1:0-2020 GCA_035512995.1 Thermohalobaculum sp. | reverse complement strand
CGGGAGGCCGGCATCCGCGTCGTGCACCTGCGCTTCGGCATCGTGCTGAGCGGCGAAGGGGGCGCTCTCGCCGCCATGCTGCCGGCCTTCCGGATGGGTCTCGGGGGCAAGGTGGGGAGCGGCGACGGCGCGTTCGCGTGGGTCGCGCTGCACGAAGTGCCCGGGGTGGTCCGCTTCGTCATCAAAAACGAGGACATCGAGGGACCGGTGAACGTGGTCGCGCCCGAACCGACGACCCAGGAGGCGTTCACCGAGACGGTCGCCGACGTGCTCGACCGGCCCTCGTTCGTGCGGGTCCCCGAGGCGGTCGCGAAGCTGCTGCCGGGCGGCATGGCCGAAGAGACGATCCTCGCGAGCACGCCGGTCTACCCGGCGAAGCTGCTGGCGCACGGCTATCGTCACCGCCTGCCGGACCTGCGGGAAGCCCTGCGCCGCGAGCTGCGCGTGACGGTGAGCGCCTGAAGTCCCCGAGGCGGCGGCTCCGCGGGCGACCGGCGCGCGCGGCCCCAGATCACAGCCGATGTGCCGCGCGCAGGCCCTGCGGCCGGCGGAGGCCTGCACGCGCGGGGTTGCCGGATCGGTTATGTTTTCGGGCTACGAATCGACGCTGGCCGGGCGAATAGATGACGAGAGACACCGACGCACCGGCGGGCTGGGCGCCCGCCGGCAAGGACACCGGCATCGTCAAGTCCAAGGGCACGGCCCGGCTTCCCGTCCTGGAGGGCCAGGAGCCGCTCCCCATGGGCGCGCGCAAGCCCTCCTGGCTCAAGGTCCGCTCCCCCGGAGGCGACAACTACCGTCGCCTCAAGAAGCTGATGCGGGGACAGCGGCTCCACTCGGTCTGCGAGGAGGCGGGTTGCCCCAACATCGGCGAGTGCTGGGAGGCCGGGACCGCGACGTTCCTGATCCTCGGCGACGTGTGCACCCGGGCGTGCAAGTACTGCGCGATCGCGCACGGCATGCCCACCGAGCTGGACCTGGACGAGCCGCGCCGGGTGGCCGAGGCGGTCGCCGAGCTGGAGCTCGAGCACGTCGTCGTCACGAGCGTCAACCGCGACGAGCTGGAGGACGGCGGCGCCGCGATCTTCGCGGAGACCATCCGCCTCACCCAAAAGGCCCGCCCGGGCTGCACCATCGAGGTGCTGATCCCCGACTTCAAGGGCGACGAGGACGCGCTGCGCGCGGTGGTCGATGCCCGGCCGGACATCCTCAACCACAACCTGGAGACGGTCGAGCGGCTGCACCCCTGGGCCCGCCCGGGCGGCCGCTACTGGCGCAGTATCTCCTACCTGGGCGCCGCCAAGCGCATGGACCCGTCGATGCTGACCAAGTCGGGCGTCATCCTGGGCATGGGCGAGACGGAGGAGGAGATCCGCCAGGCGATGCTCGACCTGCGCAAGGCCTCCGTCGACATCCTCACGCTCGGGCAGTACCTGCGGCCGTCCGAGCACCACGCCCCCGTGGCGCGCTGGGTGATGCCCGCCGAGTTCGCCGAATGGAAGCGCGTCGGCGAGGCCGAGATGGGCTACCGGCACGTCGAGTCCGGCCCGCTCGTGCGCTCGAGCTACCACGCCGAGACGCAGGCGCGCACGGTGCAGGCGGGCGAGGTCGGGGAGCTGCACGACATCCTCGAAGCGGACGTCCCGGCGCCCGCCGAGGTGGTGTCGGCGAACGGCGCCGGGCCCGAGTCGGCGAACGACGCCCGGTCGGTGTCGGCGAACGGCGCCCGCCCCGCCGGCACGGGGCGCGCGTCCGCGCCTCCGCGGCTCGTCCAGATCGACCCGGTGCGCGGGCCGGCCTGATGGCGAAATCCGCGATCGAGCGCTACGACCGCGAAGAGCACCTGTCGATGCTGCGCCAGATGCTGCTCGGGCGCCGCTTCGAGGAGGCCAGCGCCGAAGCGTACGCTCTGGGCAAGATCGGCGGGTTCTGCCACCTCTACATCGGCCAGGAGGCGGTCGCCGTGGGCGCGCTCGCGCCGCTGCGCGACGACGACTACGTCATCACCGCCTACCGCGAC
>DATKCY010000014.1:0-16126 GCA_035512995.1 Thermohalobaculum sp. | reverse complement strand
CGCGCCGCGCTCGACCGGGCACCGGGCGCGGGCACGCCGGTCGCGGCGCTGGCGGCGGCGCCCGCGCGCACGCTCGCGCCCGTGTCGAACACCAGCCACGACGATTACCTGGGCGTGGTCGGGCGGGCGAAGGAGCTGATCCGCGCCGGCGACATCTTCCAGGTGGTGCTGTCGCAGCGCTGGGCGCTCCCGCTCGAGGTCGACGCCTTCTCGCTCTACCGCGCGCTCCGGCGGACGAACCCGAGCCCCTACATGTTCTTCTTCAACTTCGGCGGCTTCCAGATCGTCGGCGCGAGCCCCGAGATCCTGGTCCGGGTCCGGGGGCGCCGCGTCACGATCCGCCCGATCGCCGGCACCCGCCCGCGCGGGGCGACGGCGGAGGAGGACGCGGCGCTCGAGGCCGAGCTGCTGGCCGATCCGAAGGAGCGCGCCGAGCACCTGATGCTGCTCGACCTCGGCCGGAACGACGTCGGCCGGGTCGCGAAGATCGGCACCGTCGACCCGAACGAGCAGTTCACGGTCGAGCGCTACAGCCACGTCATGCACATCGTCTCGAACGTCGACGGCGAGCTCCGCGACGAAATGGACGCGCTCTCGGCGCTGCTGGCGGGGCTGCCGGCGGGCACCGTCTCGGGCGCCCCGAAAATCCGGGCGATGGAGATCATCGACGAGCTCGAGCGCGAGAAGCGCGGGGTCTACGCGGGCGGCATCGGCTATTTCGCCGCCAATGGCGACATGGACACCTGCATTGCGCTCAGGACCGGGGTCGTGAAGGACGGCACGCTCTACATCCAGGCGGGCGGCGGCGTCGTCTGGGACAGCGACCCCGAGGCCGAGTTCCGCGAGACCGAGGCGAAGTCGCGCGCGCTCCTCGCCGCCGCCGCGGTCGCGCGCAGCTTCAACTGATACCGGCGGCGACTGCTGCCTCAGGCCGGTCTTTCCTCGCCTTCGGCGAACACCGCGATGAGGCATCCGGTCTCGGTATGCGAGCTGTGCTTCGTGCCGGGCGCCAGCCAGACCAGGTCGCCGGCGCGGTAGACGGTGCCGTCGTGGTCGATCAGCTCGCCCTCGAGCATCAGGAACTCCTCGGTGCCGCCGTGCTCGTGCGGGTCCGAGCGCGTGCCGGGGGGCATCCGGTAGATGTAGAAGCCGAGCCCGGGCGGCCGGTCGGTGTCGAGCTGCAGATAGGAGGTGCCGGGAGCGTCCGCGGACTCCCATGGCCGGAACTCGGCGTTGCCGATGTTGACGACGCGGCGGTCCTCGGGCGCGATCGGGTCCATGGGGCCTCCGTGCTGCGAAGTGACTGATCCTGCGGGCCGCGCATTCCTCCGCCGGGGCGACGGCGGTGCACGCCCGATGGCACCTTGACAGATCAGCGACACCCGGCAAACCATTTGATTGACCAGTCAGATCGCGCGCGGAGGCCGGCCGTCCAAGGCGGCGGCGCAGGCACGGAGCCCGCGCCCGATCGAGAACGAGGCTGGCAGCCAAAGGGGAGTGTCACGATGGACGTCAGGAAGAAGCTGGAAGCGGTGCGCGCAGGTCGGCTCAGCAGGCGCGAGTTCAACAGGGGCCTGGCCGCGGCCGGTGTCGGCCTGGTCACGGCGCCGCTGGTTTCGCGCGGCGCGCGGGCGGCGGCAGCGGACCAGGCGACCTTCTTCACCTGGGGCGGCTACGACGTGCCCGACTTCGTCCAGCCCTACATCGAGAAGCACGGCGAGGCCCCGAACATGGTGACCTTCGGCGGCTCCGAGGAGGCGCTGACCAAAATGCGCGCCGGCTTCGTCGTCGACGTCTCGCATCCCTGCAACCAGGCGGTGCCGCGCTGGATCGCCACCGACCTGTTCCAGCCGCTCGACACCTCGAAGCTCTCGAACTGGGGCGACGTCATCCCCGAGCTCTACGAGCTGGAGGGCAACATGGTCGACGGCAAGCCCTACATGGCGCCGGTCGACTGGGGCCGCACCTCGATCACCTACCGCACCGACCTCGTCGACCTCGAGGGCGAGGAGGAGTCGTGGGAGATCCTGTTCGACCCGGAATACGAAGGCCGGATCGGCATGCTCGCGTCGGGCGCCGACTCGTGGTGGATCGCCGCCATCGCCGAGGGCATCCCGTTCACCGAGATCGCCACCGAGGAGGCGATGACGGCGGTGGCCGAGCGGCTGCGCCAGCAGCGCCCGCTGGTGCGCACCTACACCGACGACACGACGACGCTGGAACAGGCGCTGGCCTCCGGCGAGCTGGTGGCCGCGCTGACCTGGGACAGCTCGGCGGTCGCGCTGAAGAACCAGGGCGTGCCGGTCAAGTTCGCCGACGTGAAGGAAGGCGCGCTCACCTGGGTCTGCGGCGCGATGATGCACAAGGAGGCGCCGCAGCCCGACAAGGCCTACGACCTGGTCGACGCGCTGCTCAGCGTCGAGGCCGGCAAGTGGCTGGTGCTCGAGAACGGCTACGGGCACTCGAACCGGAAGACGTTCGAGGCGATCGAGGACGAGAAGCTCGCCGAGCTCGGCCTCAGCAAGGACCCCACCGTGGTGCTCGAGGCCGGCAAGTTCCAGGTGCCGCAGACCCAGGAGTGGGAGACGCGGATGAACGAGGAGTTCGAGCTGATCAAGTCGGGCTTCTGAGCCCGGCCGCGGGCGCCCGTTCCGTGTCCCCGGAACCGCAGGACCCCGGTTCCCGATGGGGATCCCCTTCGCGGGGGTCCCCGGCCAGGCCGGGCGGATGACCGAACAGGCCGCCGCATCGGCCCCGGCCGCCCGCCCCACGGCCCGGAGCTCCGGCGACTGGCTGCGCGCCGCGATCCGCCGCAGCGAGTCGCTCCGCGGCTACATCCTGCTCTCGCCGACGCTGATCGTCATGGTCTGCGGCATGATCCTGCCGCTGCTGACCATGGTGGTGATGAGCTTCTGGACGCAGACGGGGTTCGACTTCGACCGCAGCCCGACGCTCGCGAACTACGAGCGCGCGGTCGATGGCGCCGTCTACAGGGCGCTGATGGTGCGCTCGCTGATCATCTCGGGCACCTGCGCGGCCGCGACGGTGCTGATCGCGTACCCGATGGCGTACTACGTGGCCTTCCACGTCCACCGGCGGAAGCTGCTCTGGATCATCCTGATGACGCTGCCGTTCTGGACGAGCTATCTGCTGCGCGTCTTCGCCTGGAAGATCATCCTCGGCTACAACGGCGCGATCAATTCCGGGCTGATGTCGGTCGGCCTGATCGGCGAGCCGCTCGAGTTCCTGCTCTACAGCCCGACCGCGGTCGTGATCACGCTCGCGCACGCCTGGGCCGCGTTCGCGATCCTGCCGATCTATGTCTCGCTCGAGAAGATCGACCGCTCGCTGCTCGAGGCCGCGGCCGACCTCGGCGACGGGCCGGTGGTGCGCTTCTTCCGGGTCACCCTGCCGCTCTCGCTGCCGGGCGTGATCGCGGCGATGCTGCTGATCTTCATCCCGACCGTCGGCGACTACGTGACCCCCGACCTCGTCGGCGGGCCCGACGGCATGATGATGGCGAACCTGATCCAGGCGCATTTCGGCAAGGTCAACAACTGGCCGATGGGGGCCGCGCTCGCGATCGCCATGATGCTGGTCGTGACGGTCGCGGCGCTCGCCTATATCTGGGTGTCGCGCAAGGCCGTGGGGCGGATCGCATGAGCGACAAGGCCGGCGCCCAGCGGGGCAACCGCCCGCTCCTGTTCTACGCGATCGGCTATCTCGCCTTCCTCTACATCCCCGTGCTGTTCCTGCCGCTCTTCTCGTTCAACGACTCGATCTACGTCGCCTTCCCGCTCAGTGGCTTCACGACCGAGTGGTACAGCGTGGTCCTGGCCGACGAGCCGATGCAGGCGGCGCTGGTCAACAGCCTCAAGGTCGGGGCCGCGGTCGCGACGATCGCGACGGTCCTCGGCATCTTCGGCGCCAAGGCGGTCACGCGCTACCGCATCAGGGGGCAGCGGCCGGTGATCGGCGCGATCATGCTGCCGCTGGTGATCCCCGGCATCATCCTCGGCGTCGCGCTCCTGATCCTGCTCAGCCGCGTGGGCGTGCAGCTCTCGCTGGTCACGGTCGCGATCGGGCACACGCTGATCTGCGTGCCGTTCGCGATGGCGACGCTGATGGCGCGGTTCGAGGGCTTCGACAGGTCGATGGAGGAGGCGGCGGCCGACCTCGGCGACAATGCCTGGTGGACCTTCTGGCGCGTGACCTTACCGCTGGTGTTCCCCGGCGTCGTGGCGAGCTTCCTGCTCTGCTTCACGATCTCGTTCGACGAGTTCATCATCGCCTTCTTCCTGGCGGGCACCGAGCCGACGCTGCCGATCTTCATCTACGGCCAACTCCGCTTTCCGCAGACGCTGCCGGGGGTTCTGGCGCTCGGCTCGCTGATCCTCGTCGTCTCCTTCGTCGTCGTGTTCTTCTCGCAGTGGCTGCAGCGCAAGGGCGCTGCCGGCTCTGCCGGGCCGGGGATCTGATCCATGACCGTCCGCGACCCCTATATCCGGATCGAGGGCCTGACCAAGCGCTTCGGCGAGGTCGTGGCCGTCGAGGACATCGACCTCGCCGTCGGGCGGGGCGAGTTCTTCTCGCTCCTCGGCGCGTCGGGCTGCGGCAAGACCACGCTGCTGCGCATGCTCGCGGGCTTCGAGGTGCCGACGACGGGCGAGATCTACATCGACGACGCGCCCATGGCGGCCGTGGCCCCGCACCACCGGCCGACCAACATGGTGTTCCAGAACTACGCGATCTTCCCGCATCTCGACGTCGGGCAGAACGTGGCCTACGGGCTCCGCAGCGAGCGGCTGACCAGGGCCGAGAAGAAGGAGCGCGTCGAGGAGGCGCTCGCGATGGTCAAGCTGCCGGGCTACGGCTCGCGGACCGCGGACGCGCTGTCGGGCGGCCAGCAGCAGCGGATCGCGCTCGCCCGCGCGCTCATCAAGCGGCCGAAGGTGCTGCTGCTCGACGAGCCGCTCGGCGCGCTCGACAAGAAGCTGCGCGAGCAGATGCAGCTCGAGCTCCGCGCGCTCCAGCAGTCGCTTGGCATCACCTTCGTGTTCGTGACCCACGACCAGGAGGAGGCGATGACGCTCAGCGACCGGATCGCGGTCATGTCGCACGGGCGCGTCCTCCAGGTCGCCTCGCCCGAGGACATCTACCAGCGGCCGGCGAGCATCGAGGTCGCGGACTTCCTCGGCCAGATGAACTTCGTCGCGGCCTCGGTGAAGGGGCTCGAGAACGGCCACGCCGTGCTCGATACCGCGGGGCTCGGGCGCGTGCGCGCGAGCGCGAGCGCCGGCCAGCCGTTCGTGCGCGAGGGCGCCGAGCTCGTCGTCGCGATCCGGCCCGAGCGGATGAGCCTGTCGCCCGAGCGCCGGGGGGACGCGCCGAACGCGGTCGAGGGCGTGATCCGGAACGTCGCCTATCTGGGCGACCGGCGGCACTTCTACGTCGCCGTCGAGGGACGCGAGGAGCCCTTCGCCGTCGCGGCGCAGGAGGCGCAGGCGCCGGGCGCCACCGCCTTTCGCGAGTCGAGCACCGTCTGGCTGTCCTGGCCCGACGAGGCGGTCGTCCTCCTGAAGTCCGACTGAGCGCGCGCGCCCCGTGCCGGAGCGCGCGAGACCCCTGGCCGACGGTCGGGCCCGACCGCAGGGCGCGGCGGCGAGTGCCGCCCCGGCCAGCCGCTTCGCCAGCCGCGAGACGCGGCGCCAGCAGCTCGTGGACGCGACCATCGCCTCGATCGCCGAGCTCGGGCTGAGCGAGACGACGCTCGCCTCGGTGACCCGACGCGCGGGCCTCTCGCACGGCACGGTCAACTTCCACTTCAAGAGCAAGCGGGGCCTGCTGGTCGAGACGCTGCGCCACCTGACGGGCGAGCACCGCGCCCGCTGGCGCGCGGCGCTCGAGGAGCGGGCGGCGGGACCGGCCGGGCGGCTCGTCGCGATGATCGCGGTCGACTTCGACCCCGCCATCTGCAACGCGAGCCGGCTCGCCGTCTGGTTCGCCTTCTGGGGCGAGCGGAGCTGCGGCCCGCTCTACCGGGAGGCCTGCGGCGAGGTCGATGCCGAGCGGCTCGCGGCGTTCGAGCGCCTCTGCGCCGAGATCACCGAGGAGGGAGGCTACGCCGAGCTCGACGCCGCGCGGGCGGCGCGCTGCCTGCAGTCGCTGGTCGACGGCATCTGGCTCAACATGCTCTACCAGCCCGGCCAGCACACCAACGAGGAGGCGATGGCGATGTGCCTGTCGTTCCTCGCCGGCCAGTTCCCGCGCCACTTTCCGGAGCCCTCGGCATGATGCGCCAGGCCGCTCCCCTCGCGCGATAGGTCCCGGATGGCGCGAGACCCCCGCTACGACGTTCTGTTCGAGCCCGTGCCGATCGGCCCGGTCACCGCGCCGAACCGATTCTACCAGGTGCCGCACTGCACCGGCCTCGGCTGGCTGCGCCCGCGCATGCTGGCGGCGATGCGGGAGGTGAAGGCCGAGGGCGGCTGGGGCGTCGTCTGCACCGAGTACTGCTCGATCCACCCGTCCTCCGACGACCTGCCCCACCCCTATGCGAGCCTCTGGGACGAGACCGACATCCGCGCCCAGGCGCTGATGACGGAGAAGGTGCATGCGCATGGGGCGTTGGCCGGGGTCGAGCTCTGGTACGGGGGCGCCCGCTCGGCGAACCTGCTGACGCGCGAGGTCCCGATCGGGCTCGGCAGCGGGCCGAACGTCGCCGGCAGCCCGATGCAGACCCGCGCGCTCGACAAGGCCGACATTCGCGAGCTGAGGCGCTGGCACCGCGACGCGGCGCTCAGGGCGCGCGCCGCCGGCTTCGACATCGTCTACGTCTACGCGACCCACGGCTACCTGGTGTCGCAGTTCCTGTCGCCCGCGACCAACCGGCGGACCGACGAGTACGGCGGCAGCCTGGAGAACCGGGTCCGGCTGGTGCGCGAGCTGATCGAGGAGACGAAGGAGGCCGTCGGCGACCGCTGCGCCGTCGCGGTCCGCTTCGCCGCCGACGAGGGCGGCGGCGCGGACGGCGAGCCGGCGCGGGGCGAGCGGCGCGAGATGCTCGAGCTGCTGGCCGAGCTGCCCGACCTCTGGGACATCAACATCGAGGACTACAGCTACGAGATGGGGGTCTCGCGCTTCGTCAAGGAGGCGGCGCTCGAGCCTTACATGGACTGGGTGAAGTCGGTGACGACCAGGCCGGTGGTGACGGTCGGCCGCTTCACCTCGCCCGACACGATGGCGGGCCAGGTGCGGCGCGGCATCGTCGACCTGATCGGCGCCGCCCGGCCCTCGATCGCCGACCCGTTCCTGCCGAGAAAGATCGAGGAGGGGCGGATCGAGGACATCCGCGAGTGCATCGGCTGCAATGTCTGCTACGCCGGCGACGCCCGGGGCGTGCCGATCACCTGCACCCAGAACCCGACCATCAGCGAGGAGTGGCGGCGCGGCTGGCACCCGGAGCGGATCGCGCCGAAGGGGTCGGAGGCCACGGTGCTCGTGGTCGGCGGCGGGCCGGCGGGGCTCGAGGCCGCGCGTGCGCTCGGCCAGCGCGGCTATGGCGTGATCCTGGCGGAGGCGGGGTCCGGGCTCGGCGGCCGGGTGACGGCGGAAGCACGGCTGCCGGGCCTCGGCGAATGGGCGCGCGTGCGCGACCACCGGGTGCAGCAGCTCCGGCGGATGGCGAATGTCGAGCTCTACCTCGAGAGCGAACTCGGGCCCGGCGACGTGCTCGAGGTCGGGGCGGACCACGTGGCGATCGCGACCGGATCGCTCTGGCGGCGCGACGGCCTCGGCCGGTTCCATCCGGGCGGCATCGCGGGCGCCGGGCCGGAGGAGCAGGTCTTCACGCCCGACGACGTCATGGCGGGGCGGCTGCCGCAGGGCCGCGTGCTGATCTTCGACGACGACCATTACTACATGGCGGCAGTGATCGCCGAGCGCCTGCGGGCGGAGGGTTCGGCGGTGACCCTCGTGACGTCGGAGGACCGGGTCGCCGCCTGGGGGACGATGACCGCCGAGCAGCTGCGCACCCAGCGCCGGCTCATCGAGCTCGACGTCGGGATCGTGACCGCGCACGCGCTGACCGGCTTCGACGGGCGGGAGGCCGAAGCCGCCTGCATCTACACCGGCCGCGCGCGTCGCCTCGAAGCCGATGCGGTCGTGCTGGTGACCGCGCGGCAGCCGCGCGACGGGCTCTACCAGGCGCTCCGGGAGCGGGGCGAGACCGGCGCGCCCGGGGCGCCGCGCACGCTCCGGCGGATCGGCGACTGCGACGCGCCGGGCCTCATCGCGACCGCGGTTCATGCCGGGCACCGCTACGCCCGCGCGCTCGATGCGCCCGACCCGGATGCCCCGATCCCGGTCGACCGGGTGTTCGACGAGACCGTGTGAGATGCCGCCGTCCCGGCTCTCTCCGCAAGACGCGCTGAAACCGCCGCGATCGTGACTATGTCCCCTCGGGCGCCGGAGCCTGACCGGCGGGCGCGAACCGCAGCGAAAGAGAGCGAGAGATGATCGAGAAGCGCGAGTTCTACATCGACGGCCGCTGGACGGCGCCTTCGGAGGCGACGCCCCTCGAGGTGATCGACCCGTCGTCCGAGGAGCCGTGCGCCGTGATCTCGCTCGGCGGCAGGGCCGACACCGACGCCGCGGTCGCGGCCGCGCGCCGGGCGTTCCCCGAATGGGCCGCGACCCCGCCCGCCGAGCGCATCGGGCTCGTCGAGCGCCTGCTCGCGATCTACGAGGCGCGCCTCGACGAGATGGCCGAGACGATCAGCCGCCAGATGGGCGCCCCAATCGACATGGCGCGCGCGGCCCAGGCGCCCGCGGGCGCCGGCCACATCAAGAGCTTCATCCGGGTCGCGAAGGAGTTCGCGTTCGAGCGGCCGCCGGGAAGCCACGCTCTGCCGCCCGAGCTGGCGGACCGCCGCAGCGCCGAGCTGTCGCGGCGCTGGAAGACCTGACCGTCGGCGAGGCCATCGGACCTCCGCCGACAAGGCCCTTTCCATCCGGCGGTCGATCTGCGAGGCGGGGCCGGGGGCGCCGGGCGGTCGGCCCGGGCTCGATCAGCGCGAGGCATGGCGATGGCATCCGGTTCCGGCACGTCGGACCTGCAGGAGGCGCTCGAGGAGGTCCACCGCGAGCTCACGCCGCGGATCGGCGAGGGGCGCGTCGCGAGCTACATCCCCGAGCTTGCGCGGGTCGACCCGGCCCAGTTCGGGATGGCCGTCGTCACGGTCGACGGGGCGGTCCATGCGGTGGGCGACGCGGACACGCCGTTCTCGATCCAGAGCGTCTCGAAGGTCTTCCTGCTCGCCCTGGCGCTCGGCAAGCACGGCGAGGGGCTCTGGGGCCATGTCGGCCGGGAGCCGTCGGGCACGTCCTTCAACTCTATCGTGCAGCTCGAGCACGAGCAGGGCATCCCGCGCAATCCGTTCATCAATGCCGGGGCGATCCTGGTCACCGACCTCGTGCTCGCCGGCCATACGCCGCGCGAGGCGATCGGCGAGATGGTCCGCTTCGTGCGCTTCCTGGCCGCGAGCGACGAGATCGCGATCGACGACCGGGTGGCGCGCTCCGAGCTCGCGACCGGGGCCCGGAACGCGGCGCTCGCGCATTTCATGCGCGGCTATGGCCGGCTGCGGCATCCGGTCGACCACGTGCTCGGCGTCTACTTCCACAACTGCGCGCTCGCGATGAGCTGCCGGCAGCTCGCGCGCGCGGGGCTCTTCCTCGCCGCGGGCGGGTGCGACCCGATCGGAGGACACCGCGTGGTCTCCGAGGCGCGGGCGCGGCGGATCAACGCGATCATGCTGACCTGCGGCCACTACGACGGCTCCGGCGACTTCGCCTACCGGGTGGGGCTTCCTGGCAAGAGCGGGGTCGGCGGCGGCATCCTGGCGGTGGCGCCGGGACGGGCGGCGATCGCCGCCTGGTCGCCCGGGCTCAACAGCTCCGGCAATTCGCTCCTCGGCGCGCTGGCGCTCGAGCGGCTCGCGCAGCGGACGGGCTGGTCGGTCTTCGGGCCGGGGTAGCGCGGCCGGGCCAGCCGGCTCGCGATGAACGCCGAGGCGTTCGTCGCCTGTGCCGAGCGCCTGCCGGCGCCGAGCCTCGCCCCCGGCGACGTCCTCGTCGCGGACAGAGAGCAGTGCGCAAAGCTGATTTTCCTCCCGCCCTATTCCCCGGACTTCAATCCGATCGAGCAGCTCTACGTCGAAACGGGAGCCGTGGCAGGGGCAGTCCCAGGTGAGGTCGTGGCGCCCGGCCTGTGCCGGGCCGGCAAGCCCCCTTTGCCCGGCTGCGGCCTTTCTGGCGGCCGGGATGCACGTACCTTTGCACTGCAACAGGCGGATGCTGCGCCGCACGCGGCACGGCCGCCCGCCATGAGCCGTCCGAGTGAAAAGGAGTGAGCGATGCATGCCGAGACGAAGCCGCGCCGCGCGATGCCGCCCCTGGTCGAGACCGCCCTCGCGGCCTCTGCCGCCATCGGGGCGAGTGTCGCGTGGGCTTTCGCCATGCGCCGGGAGTGCGACCGCTGGTCCCGCTCCGGCCGGCGCCTCGACGCCGACGCGATCAGGCGGATCTCCGAGCGTCTGAGCAGCCGAGCCGGCCGGTCCGCCGCCGGCTCCGCCCTACCCCGAGAATGGGAGCGCGAGACATGAGCACCGAGGCCCGTTTCCCCGAAACCCGCTTTCCGACCCGCGCCGAGATCGACTGGCACGTGGCCCGCGGCCGGCAGCTCCGCGCCGAGGCCACGGCCGAGGCCCTGCGCGCCGTCGGCATCTGGATCCGTGCCCGCGCCGGGGCGCCGGGCTCGCCGTTCCGGCGCCGGCCGGCGGCGGACGCCGGCTCCGCCCTGCCGACGAGCCTGCGCCCGCCGCTGACGGCGATCCGCAGCGCCGCCGAGATCCTGCACGACCACCCGGACATGGCGCCGCAGGAGCGCGCCCGCTTCGTGCGCATCCTGCTGGACGAGGAGCGGCGCCTGGAGCGGCTGCTCGCGGCGCTGGCGCCGGGCGAGGTCGGGCGCCTGGCCCGCTGAGGCCGGCACCCCGCGCCTAATGATCGCCGGAGCGTTCGGCGTACAGGGCCGCCGGCGCGCTCCGGAGCCGCCGGCCGCGGTTGCGGCGTTCTCGCAATGGGCGCGGCTCCGCAGGTCGATCTCGAAACGCGACTTGAATAATCTTGCTGCGATGCAACATAATATGTTGCAACGCACGAGGCACGAAGAGCGATGGACCTGCCGAGCCAGATGATCCTGTTCGCCCGCGTGGTCGAGACGGGAAGCTTCTCCGCCGCGGCGCGGGCGCTCAACCAGACGCCCTCCGCCGTCAGCCGGCAGATCGCGCATCTCGAGGACCGCGTCGGCGTGCGGCTGCTGACCCGGACGCAGCAGGGGATCGCCCTGACCGAGGAAGGAGAAGCGTTCCACGAGCGCTGCAAGGTCATCGCGAGCGACCTGGCGGAGACCGAGACGATGCTCTCGGGGCTCGGAGAGCGCCCCCGCGGCACGCTCAGGACCGTGGCCACCGTCGCCTTCGGCAAGGCGCAGCTCCTGCCGATCCTGCCCGAGTTCCTGGACCGTTACCCGGAGATCCGGCTGAGCCTCGAGCTGACCGACCGCCCCGTGCGGCTCGGCCCCGAGGGGATCGACCTCGCGATCCGCTTCAGCGAGCAGGTCGACGACCCGGACGCGATCGCCCGCCGTCTGGCCTCGAACCGCCGGGTCCTCTGCGCCGCGCCCGGCTACATCGAGCGCCACGGGATGCCGGAGACGCCGCCGGACCTCGCGTTGCACAACTGCCTCCGCCTCTCGACGGTCGCGAGCTGGAACGACTGGCGCTTCGCCGACGGGCCGGAGGCTCCGCCGGTGCTCGACGGCAATTTCGAGGCCAACAGCGCCGATGCGATCTACCATGCCGCGCTGGCGGGCGTCGGGGTCGCGCGGCTCTCGACCTACCTGATCGGAGAGGACCTGCGCGCGGGCCGGTTGGTGCGCCTGCTGCCGGACTACGTGCAGGAGGATGCGAGCATCGTCGCGCTCTACCAGGACCGGCGCAACCTGGCGCCGAAGATCCGGGCCTTCCTCGACCATCTGGTCGATCATTTCTCGCCGGTGGCGCCCTGGGAGCGCGGGGTCGCCGGCGCCGAGGCAGCCGGAGCCGCGACGACCGCCTGAGCGGCCGGCGCGGGCGCCTCTCAGGCCGCGTCGATCAGGCGGGGGGCCTCGGAGGGCACGTCGGCGACCGCGACGCCGGCCGCCTCGAGCGCGCGGCGCTTCGAGGCGTAGTCGCCGCGGCCCCCGGCGACGATGGCGCCGGCATGGCCCATCTTCTTGCCCGGCGGCGAGGCGCGGCCGGCGATGAAGGCCACGACCGGCTTCTTCATCGTCCTGGCGTAGTCCGCCGCCTCCTCCTCGGCCGAGCCCCCGATCTCGCCGCAGATGACGACGGCCTTGGTCTTCCCGTCGGCGTCGAGCGCCTCGAGCGCCTCGCGCGTCGTCGTGCCGATCAGTGGGTCGCCGCCGACGCCGAGGAAGGCGGAGACGCCCTTGCCGGCCTGCACGAGGTTGAGCGCGAGGAGCGTGCCGAGGCTGCCCGAGCGCGAGATCACGCCGACGTCGCCCGGCTGGAACACGCGGCCGTTGAACGCCGGCATGATGCCGGCGAAGGTCTCGCCGGGGGTCACGAGCCCCGCGGTGTTCGGGCCGACGATGCGGGTTCCGCTGGCGCGCGCGGCCGCGTGCATCTCCATCACGTCCTGCTGCGGAATGTGCTCGGTCAGGCAGATCACCGTCTTCGCCCCGGCCTCGCAGGCGTCGATGCAGGCGGCCTTCGCGGCCATCGGCGGGATGAACATCAGCGCCACGTCGAAGGTGCCCGCGACGTCGCGCGCGGCGGCGTGGACCGGCAGCCCTAGGTGCTCGGTGCCCGCCTTCTTCGGGTTCACGCCGCCGACGACGTTGGCGCCGTAGTCGATCATCGCCTGCGCCCAGAAGCTGCCCTGCCGGCCGGTCAGCCCCTGGACCAGGATGCGGTCGCCCTTGCGCAGGATCATGCCGCCCTACCCCTTTTCGTGAGATCCGTGGTCTCGGCGGCCGAAGTCGGTGGAGCCGCGCCGAGGGAGGGACCGCAGACGGCGGCGGCAGGTCCGAGGCACCTGGCGAACGACATGGCTTGAAAAACCCTCTCTCGCGCACTCGTCCACTGCAAATTCATGGGCGAGACAATCGATAGAAGATGATGCCGGGATTTCATTGTTCCGTCAATGCGTGGAGCCATGAACCCGCTGCGTCTGAGCGCCGGGCGAGACGCGGCGAGCGCCTCTCAGAGAAGAAGAGGAACCCCTTGTTCGGATGGACTGATCCTGATCCGGCGCGGTGCTGTGGGCGCGTGTTGCCGGCGGCGCCGACTTTACGGTCCCGGACATTCCTCTGCTTACGGACGGGATGCAAATTCGGAGGCCCGCGGGAAAGGCGCCCGGAACGTCAGACGCCCAGACGGTCGCGCAGGCGATATGCCATGACCGCCGGCGCCAGGAACCACGGCCTGCCGAAATAGTAGGGCCTGGTCGGGAACGGCACGCCGTCGAGACCAGTCCTCCCCTCCTCCAGCCCCAGCACCTTCTGGCCGAGCCGCATGCCCAGAAAGCTCGCCATCGAGACGCCGGAGCCGCAGTAGCCGGCCGAGTAGAACAGCCCGTCCCGCTCGCCCAGATGCGCCATCGTGTCGAAGGTGTAGGCGACGAAGCCGAGCCAGGAGTGGCTGATGCGGCTCCCGCCCAGCTCGGGGAACAGGCGCACCATCTCGGCGTGCAGCTTCGGCCCGCTCTTCAGCGGATCGGTCTCGCCCGAGCTGACGCGGCCGCCGAACAGAATCCGCCGCCGGTCCGGCGACGCGCGGTAGTAGTAGACGATCCGCCGGGTGTCGCTGACGACCCGGTGCTGCGGAATCACCCGGTCGACGACCGCCGGCTCGAGCGGCTCGGTCGCGATCACATAGCTGCCGATCGGGATGACGCGCCGGCGCAGCCAGGGTGCGTAGCGGCCGGTGTAGCCGTTGGTAGCGAGGACGACGTTCCGGGCCCGGATCGTGCCCCGCGGCGTCTTCACGACGAAGCCCTCGGCCTCCCGCTCGAGCGCCTCGACCGGGCAGCGCCCGTGCACGGCGGCCCCGGCCTCCAGCACGCGGTCGAGCAGGCCTGCGTGGTAGCGGCCGGGGTGCAGCGCCGCGTGCCGCGGATAGACCACACCGCCGTGATAGGCGTCGGTGCCGATCTCGCGGCGCTGCTCGGCCCGCGGCACCAGCTCCGCCTCGGCCTTGAGCGCCGGCGTCTCCTTCGCGACCGATCGCCGAAGCCGCTCGAAGGCCGCGGCCGAGTGTGCGGCGTGGAAGCGGCCGCAGACGCGGAAGTCGCAGTCGATCCCCTCGGCCCGGACGAAGTCGCCGATCCAGGCCAGCGCCTCGTGACCGTTGTCGACGACGGCCCGCGCGATCTCGGGCCCGTGCTTTCGGGCGAGCGCGTCGTACTCGGGCTTCGTGCTCGTGCTGACCTGCCCGCCGTTCCGCGTGCTGCAGCCCCAGCCGGGCGTTTCGGCCTCGAGCACGACCACGTCGCGCCCGCCCCGCGCGAGCTGCAGCGCGGCATTGAGCCCGGTGTAGCCCGAGCCGACCACGGCAACGTCGGCCGAGTCGGGTGGCCATGCGCCCTCGGGTTCCCGGGGCGGCGCCGCCTCCCACCAGTAGGGCTCGGCCTTGAAGTCTTCGGTAAAGAGGCGGGAGGTCATCCGGTCCTTCGCTTTCCACCGGGGGCAGGCGACCGCTCCGGCAGGCGGATGACGGCCTGCGGGCGCGGGATCGGCGCTCCGCAGAAGCGGCATCCGGCCGTTCCGAGCTCGCCGGCTTCCCCTCGTGTCACGATTCTCTCGCGTCCGCTCCGGCGATCCTATTCACCCGAAGGCCAGCCGGGGAAGGCCGCTCTTTCCGCCTGCATGGCGCAAGCATGCTGCACCAGCGGCCCTCGCTCAGGCGGGAAAACTTTCCCGCTCAGGGGCGGTTCTTACCAGGGCAAATGTTCTCTCTCGCAATTCGTCCGAGTTTGGCCCAGAGCTACGCACCACTTGCTCGTGTCGTATCGATACAGCGCTCGGCAAACATGGCGGCTCAGGAAACAGGCCTCCACACGGCGCTCCAGCGCGCAGCCCGGGCAAAAAGATGGTGTATGATCGCGCCTTCGAAGCGCGGTCCGTGCTTCGACGATCCAAAGCATTCGACGGGCAGACGGGCGCCGCCCCAGCGGCCGCTCTCAGTGGCGGCACAAGGGGGCGCACATGCAGTGGACACCACCACCTCCGAGCGTGAACATGCTGACCTCGGGGGCGTAAACCTCGAGCCCCTGGGCGCGGAGCCGCGCGTTGAGGTCCTGGGAGCGAGCCGTCGAGATCACGCGGTCGTTGCCCAGTGCGACCACATTGCAGCCGAGCGCCATGGTGTCGCGATAGCTGACAGGCACGATCTCGATCTTCTTCGACTTCAGCCAGTCCACGATTTCGGGGTCGGTCGTGTCGAGGCAGACGGCGGCCAGCTTCTCGGCCAGCATGCAGACCATCAGGTCGATGTGGACGTAGTGTTCCGCGATGGGCGCGAGCCGGGCCTCCCAGCCCTTGTCCTCCACCCAGCGGGCGACCTGTGCGGCCGACTGTTCCTGCGTGCGCTCGCCGCAGTAGCCGATCAGGACGGAGCCCGGCTCGACGATGTCGAAGTCGCCGCCCTCGAAGGCGCCGGCGGTCACCATGTTGAAGATCGGGATGCCGGCCTGCTGATAGAAGCGGATCACCGGCGCATACTCGCCGCGGCGCCACCATTGAGCCATCTGGGTGACGACGGCGCCCCAAGGGGTCATGAAGCTCGAGTCGCGCGCGAAGACCTGGTAGGGCAGGTTCTCGTCCGGCTCGAGGTAGTGGCAGGTCACGCCGGCGTCCTCGTAGGCCTGCACCATCTCGCGGTGCTGGCGCATCGACTCCTGCCGGTCGAACGTGAAGCCGCGGCGCAGCGTGTCCTTCGAGATCGCGCTCGTCGGCAGCCAGCGGAAATTCTGCGGGCTGCAGAGCAGCACGTCGGTCAGC
>DATKCY010000013.1:0-3230 GCA_035512995.1 Thermohalobaculum sp. | reverse complement strand
AGCGGCTGGCTGAGCTTGGAGCCGTCGCGGTAGATGGCGTTCGCCTTGATGCCGAGCTGCCAGGAGAGCCGGTAGGCCGCGCTCACGTCCTCGACGCTCGCCGTGTTCGGCATGTTGATCGTCTTCGAGATCGCGCCCGAGACGAAGCTCTGCGCCGCCGCCATCATGCGGATGTGGGCTTGCGTCCCCAGCGAGCGGCGCCCCCGCCTGCCGCACGGGCTCGCGCAGTCGAACACGGCGAGGTGCTCGTAGCGCAGCCCCGGCGCGCCCTCGAGCGTCATGGTCCCGCAGACATGGGTGTTCGCGGCCTCGATCTCGCGCGGGGTGAAGCCGAGGAAGGAGAGCAGGTCGAAGGCGGGGTCGGAGAGCTTCGCCTCCGGCACGCCCAGCACGTCGGTGCAGAACTCCGCGCCCAGCGTCCACTGGTTGAACACGAAGCGGATGTCGAAGGCGGAGCCGAGGGACTGCTCCAGCTTCTCGATCTCGTCCGGTCCGAACCCGAGCGCGATCAGCCGCTCGTGGCTGACGCCGGGCGCGGAGCTCAACGATCCGTGGCCGACCGCGTAGTCGACGATGCCGCGGACCGTGTCGTCGTCGTAGCCGAGCGCCTCGAGCGCGCGGGGCACGGCACGGTTGATGATCTTGAAGTAGCCGCCGCCGGCCAGCTTCTTGAACTTGACCAGCGCGAAGTCGGGCTCGATGCCGGTCGTGTCGCAGTCCATGACGAGGCCGATGGTGCCGGTCGGCGCGATCACGCTCGCCTGGGCGTTGCGGTAGCCGTGTGCCTGCCCGAGCTCGAGCGCCCGGTCCCACGAGGCCCGGGCACGCGCCACGAGGCGCGCGTCCGGGCAGTTGGCCGCGTCAAGCGCGACAGGGATGACCGACAGGGTCTCGTAGTCGCCGTGGCCGTGGGCGGCGCGGCGGTGGTTGCGGATCACGCGGAGCATGGCCTCCGCGTTCTTTTCGTAGCCGGCGAAGGGCCCGCGCTCGGCCGCCATCTCGGCCGAGGTCGCATAGGCCGTGCCGGTCATGATGGCGCTGAGTGCGCCGCAGAGCGCGCGCCCGCCGTCGGTGTCGTAGCCGAGGCCGAGCGTCATCAGGAGGCCGCCGAGATTGGCGTAGCCGAGGCCGAGGGTGCGGTACTCGTAGGAGCGCCGCGCGATCTCCGGGCTCGGGAACTGCGCCATCGTGACCGAGATCTCGAGCGTCAGCGTCCAGAGCCGGACGGCGTGCTCGTAGGCGTCGACCTCGAAGACGCCGTCGCGCAGGAACGCCAGCAGGTTCAGCGAGGCCAGGTTGCAGGCCGTGTCGTCGAGGAACATGTACTCCGAGCACGGGTTCGAGGCGCGGATCGGCCCGCTGCCCGGGCAGGTGTGCCAGTCGTTGATCGTGTCGTGGTACTGGATGCCGGGGTCGGCGCAGGACCAGGCGGCGTGGGCCACCTGATCCCACAGCTCGCGCGCCTTGACCGTCCTTGCGACCTGGCCGTCGGTGCGGCGGATCAGCTCCCAGTCGGCATCGTCCTCGACCGCCTTCAGGAAGGCGTTGGTGACCCGGACACTGTTGTTCGAGTTCTGGCCCGAGGCGGTCAGATACGCCTCCGAGTCCCAGTCGGTGTCGTAGGTCGGGAATTCGATGGAGGCGAAGCCCTGTGCCGCGTACTGGAGGACACGCTTCACGTAAGCTTCCGGGATAAAGCCGGACTTCGCCTCCCTGATGGCTGCCTTCAGCGCCATGTTCTTCTTGGGATCGAAGGCAGCTTTTTCTTCCCCGTCCCACGACCGGACGGCGGCGAAGATGGCGTTGAGCTTCTGCTCGTGCATCTTCGAGCCGGCGACCAGGGACGCGACCTTCTGCTCTTCGCGAACCTTCCAGTTGATGAAGGATTCGATGTCCGGGTGATCCATGTCGCAGATCACCATCTTCGCTGCCCGACGGGTTGTCCCGCCTGATTTGATCGCACCGGCGGCGCGATCGCCTATCTTGAGAAAGCTCATGAGGCCGGAGGAACGGCCGCCGCCGGCCAGCGGCTCGTTCTCGCCGCGGAGCCCGGAAAAATTCGTGCCGGTGCCCGAGCCGTACTTGAAGAGCCGCGCCTCGCGGGTCCAGAGGTCCATGATCCCGCCGTCGTTGACGAGGTCGTCGCGGACGCCCTGGATGAAGCAGGCGTGCGGCTGCGGGTGCTCGTAGGCCGAGGTCGAGCGCACCAGCTTGCCGGTCTCGAAGTCGACGTAGTAGTGGCCCTGGCCGGGGCCGTCGATGCCGTAGGCCCAGTAGAGGCCGGTGTTGAACCACTGCGGCGAGTTCGGCGCCGCCATCTGGCGGGCCAGCATGAAGCGCATCTCGTCGAGATAGGCGCGGGCGTCGTCCTCGGTCGAGAAGTAGCCGCCCTTCCAGCCCCAGTAGGTCCAGGCGCCGGCCATGCGGTCGAAGACCTGGGCGGCGCTGGTCTCGCCGCCGTAGCGCTCGTCCTCGGGCAGCCCGGCCAGCGCACCCTCGTCCGCCACCGAGCGCCACAGGAACGACGGCACCCCCTTCTCGCGCACCGTCTTCAGCCGCGCCGGCACGCCGGCCTTGCGGAAATACTTCTGCGCCAGCACGTCGGCGGCGACCTGGCTCCACGAGGCCGGCACGTCCACGGCCTCGAGGCGGAAGACGACCGAGCCGTCCGGGTTGCGGATCTCGCTCGAGGTCTGGCGGAACGCGATCGTCGCGTAGGGCGACTGGCCGGCCTCGGTGAACTCACGCTCGATCTTCATGGTCTTCGTCCCCCAGTCGCGCCGTTTTCGGCACAGTGTTCCCGTCGGCGGGTTGACCCCGCCGGTCCGGAGGATCGAGCCCCCGGCGGTGTTGGTTCGTTCGTCTTGCAGGGCGCCTAGCCCCAGATTTCGCGGCGACCACTAGATGTTGTGTCGTCGCCGTCTGTGTCCCCATCGTGTGGGAGCGGCCGGGGGTCGTCAAACCTTTTTTCGCCACCGGCCACACAATCTTGTGGAAGAAATGGGGGAGTGCCCCACGGGTGGTGCGAACGGATAACGAACATTCTTCAGGCAGCCGACTCGGCGGCCGGATCAGCGGCCGGCGGAGACGGCGGCGGGCGCCTCGGCAGGCGGGTCGGGCAGGACCCGCGGGGGGCCAGGCGCCGGCGCGGCCTCGGCCAGCGGACCGGCGGGACCCGGCGCGGGAAGGCTCGGGCCCGGAGCCACTGCCGGGGGGCCGGCGGAGGAAGC
>DATKCY010000012.1:0-8088 GCA_035512995.1 Thermohalobaculum sp. | reverse complement strand
GTCGGCGACGACGACGACGAGGGCGGTGCGGACGGCGTCGTCGTCGGCGCCGGCGCGGGCGCGGCGCTGGCGCCGACCAGGAGCAGCAGGACCAGCAGGGCCAGGAGCAGGAGGCCGCCGACGCCCGGGGCTCGTCCGGCGAAGAGGAGAGCGCCGAGGATGACGGCGAGGCCGGCAAGGCCCGCGGACGGCGCCGGCGGGGCAAGCGCGGCGGCCGCGACCCCGAGCAGTCGGAGCAGGTCGAGCGGACCGGGGAGACCGCCGGTGGGGGCGAGGACCAGCCGCTGAGCGAGGTCCGCGCCGCGGCCGAGGGCACCACGCCGGCGGGCGAGGCTGCGGAGGCCCCTGCCGGCGAGGTGCCGGCGGAGCCGGCGGCCGAGGCTGCGAGCGTTCCCGAAGGCGAGGTGCCGGCGGAGCCGGCGGTCGAAGAGACGCCGGAGGCGTCCGGCCCCGAACATGCCGCCCCGGCCTCCAGCCCCGAGGAGCGGCCCGGCGCCGAGATCATCCCGGGCCCCGAGGAGCAGACGGGGGAGACGGCCGAGGCCGCGCCGGAGGTCAAGGCCGCCCGGCCCGAGGAGCCGGCGGCCACGCCCGCGCCCGCCGCAGCCGCGGGCGACGGCGATGGCCGCGCCGAGGCTGCGGCCGAGCTTGCGGAGCGGGAGGAGCCGGGCGAGGCGGCAGAAGGCTCGCCCGACGACCCGGATCGACCGAAGCGCCGCGGCTGGTGGTCCCTCGGCTCGTACCGCTGAGGAACGGGGGCGCCGGCCCCCGAGCCCGCGGGCTCAGACCCCCAGCAGGCGGTGCGAGAGGTCGCGGGTCAGGCCGGCCGGCGGGCCTGACCAGACGCTGCGGCCGCGCTCGAGGACGACGCAGGCGTCGGCCAGGGGCAGGAGCTCCTTCAGCGTCTTGTCGACGATCAGGATGGACTCGCCGTCGCGCTTGAGGCGGGCCAGCGCCGTCCAGATCTCGGTGCGGATCGTCGGGGCCAGACCTTCGGTCGCCTCGTCGAGGATCAGCAGGCGCGGGTTCGTCATCAGCGCCCTCCCGATCGCCAGCATCTGCTGCTCGCCGCCCGAGAGGGTCGCGGCCATCTGGGAGCGGCGCTCGGCGAGGCGCGGGAACAGCCGCTCGACGGCCGCGCGGTCCCACGGGCCGGGCCGCCGGGTGGCGGCCAGGTTCTCGGCCACCGTCAGGTTCGGAAAGCAGCGCCGCCCCTCGGGCACGAGGCCGAGGCCGAGGCGCGCCGCCCGGTGGGGCGCCATGCCGTCGAGCCGCTGGCCGTCGAAGACGACCGTGCCGGCGGTGGGCGGCGTCAGCTGGCAGATCGCGCGGATCGTCGTCGTCTTGCCGGTGCCGTTCCGGCCCATGAGCGCCAGCACCCGGCCGGCCTCCAGCTCCAGGTCGATGCCGAACAGCACCTGGATCGGCCCGTAGCCGGCCTCGAGGCCCTCGACCCTCAGCATCAGGCGGCCTCGCCCAGATAGACCTCGCGCACGAGGGGGCTCGCCTGCACCTCGGCCGCGGTGCCGGAAAAGATCACCCGGCCCTCGGCCAGCACGCTGATCCGGTCGGCCAGCGCGAAGACCGCATCCATGTCGTGCTCGATCAGCAGCATCGGGCAGCGCGCCGAGAGCCGGCGCAGGATCGCGGAGAGCGGCGGCACGCCGCCGGCGCCGAGGCCGGCCATCGGCTCGTCGAGCAGGAGCACGCGCGGCTCCTGCGCGAAGGCCATCGCGAGCTCGAGCTGGCGGTGCTCGCCGTGGCTGAGGGCCGCTGCCGGGCGGTCCGCCTGCTCCGCCAGGTCGAACTCGGCCAGCACGGCGCGGGCCGGGCCGACGAGCGCGGGGTCGCGGCGGACGTCGCGCCAGAAGCCCCAGGGGCCGGAGCGGTGCGCCTGCACCGCCAGCATGACGTTGCGGAGCGCGGTGTATTCGAGGCAGAGCGAGGAGACCTGGAAGGTGCGCCCGAGGCCGAGGCGCGCGCGCCCCGCGACCGAGAGCCCCGTGATCTCCCGGCCGTCCAGCCATATCTCGCCCGCGTCCTGGCGGAGCTGGCCCGCGATCTGCGCGACCAGCGTCGATTTCCCGGCGCCGTTCGGCCCGATCAGGGCGTGGATCTCGCCGTGGCGGAGCGCGAGGGAGACGCCGTCGCTGGCGACGAGCGCGCCGAAGCGCCTGGTCAGGCCGCGCACCTCGAGCACCGGCTCAACCATGGCGCGGAGGTCCTGCGACAAGGCCGATCAGCCCGCCGCGCGCGAAGAGGACGACGCCGAGCAGCACGAGGCCGAGGAAGAGCTGCCAGTGCTCGGTCCAGCCGCCGAGCACGGTCTCCATGACGACATAGAGGACGGCGCCCGCGACCGGGCCGAACAGCCGCCCGACGCCGCCGAGGATGCAGAAGACGATCAGCTCGCCCGACAGGTGCCAGGAGAGCATCGCAGGGCTCACGAAGCCGTTGAGGTCGGCGAAGAGGGCGCCCGCGAGCGCCGTGATCGCGGCCGAAAGCACGAAGCCGGTCAGCTTGACCGGCACCGGCTCGATGCCCGTCGTGGCCAGCCGGCCGGGGTTCATCCGCGCCGCGTTCAGGGCAGCACCGAAGCGGGCCGCAAGGACCGTGCGCGAGAAGGCGAGCGCCAGCAGCAGCAGGACGTAGGAGAGCAGGAAGAAGTTCAGCGAATCGTAGGTGTCGAGCCCCGGAAACGAATTGCGGACATAGATCGACAGCCCGTCCTCGCCGCCATAGGCGGGCCAGGAGATTGCGAAGTAGTAGATCATCTGCGCGAAGGCGAGCGTGATCATGATGAAGTAGACGCCCGAGGTGCGGAGCGAGATCGCCCCCATCGGCAGCGCGACGAGCGCGGCGGCGAGCATGGCCGCGAGCCAGATCACGGGCATCGAGCTCGAGCCCGGCAGCCCCAGCACGGTCGTGCCGTCGAAGGCTGCGTCGGCCGAGATGCCGGCGACATAGCCGCCGATGCCGAAGAAGGCGGCGTGGCCGAGCGAGATCATGCCGCCCGCGCCGAGCGCCAGGTTGAGGCCCACGCCCGCGAGCGCCAGGATCGCGGCCCGGGTCGCGAGGGTGACGTAGTAGGGCTCGCCGACCACGAGGGCGCCGAGCGGCCAGGCGAGGAGCGCGAGGGCGATCACGAGGTTGAGCCAGCCCTCGCGCCCGAGGCGACGGCTGCCCGGGCGCGGCGCGGCGCGGGCCTCGAGCGCGCTCTCAGCCATCGGCGGGGAACAGGCCGCTCGGCCGGATCGCCAGGATTGCGGCCATCATCAGGTAGATGAGCATGGAGGCGAGCGCCGCCCCGATCGACGTCGCCGAGGACGGGTCGGTGAAGAGCCCGAAGAAGGCGGGCAGGAAGGCGCGGCCGAGCGTGTCGACCACGCCGACGAGGACCGCGCCGACCAGCGCGCCCCGGACCGAGCCGATGCCGCCGATGACGACGATCACGAAGGCGAGGATCAGCACCGGCTCGCCCATCCCGACCTCGACGGACTGGAGCACGCCGACCAGCCCGCCGGCGAGGCCGGCGAGACCGGCGCCGAGCGCGAAGACGAGGGTGTAGAGAAGCGCGATGTCGACGCCGAGCGCCCCGATCATCTCGCGGTCGGACTGTCCGGCCCGGATGCGCATGCCGAGCCGCGTCCGCCGGATCAGGAGCCACAGAAGCGCCGCGACGCCGAGCCCGACGCCGATGATCGCGAGCCGGTAGACCGGGTAGGCGCCGCCGCCCGGAAGCGGGACCGACCCTGCCAGCGCGTCCGGCATGTCGAGCCAGAGCGGGCGGGCCCCGAAGATCCAGCGCGCGCCCTCGGAGAAGATCAGGATCAGCGCGAAGGTCGCGAGCACCTGGTCGAGGTGGTCGCGAGCGTAGAGCCGGCGCATCACGCCGACCTCGACCAGCGCGCCCATGACGGCCGCGGCGAGCACGCCGGCGCCGAGGCCGATCCAGAACGAGCCGGTCGCGCCCGCGGTCCAGGCGGTCACGAAGGCGCCGGTCATGTAGAGCGAGCCGTGCGCGAGGTTGATGAGCCCCATGACGCCGAAGACGAGCGTCAGCCCCGCCGCCATCAGGAACAGCATGACGCCGAGCTGCAGGCCGTTCAGGCTCTGCTCGATCAGGAAGGCGAGGCTCATGGGGCAGGGGGTTTAGGGGCCGCGCGGGCGGCGCGCAACTGCCGTGGCCGGGCAGGGCTGACGCGGCGGGCGGATGCGCTAGCTGGGGCTGCGGCGGAGGACCGCGACAGGGAGAGAGCGATGGCGGCGACGACAGGCTCGAGGTCGGGCGAGGCGATGCGCGTGGCGGGGGCACTGGCGCTGCTCGGCTGCGTCGCGGTGGTGGTTGCGAACATCGTCGGCAGCATCGTCGTCGACCGGCACGACTGGGTCCGGGACACGGTCAGCTATCTGGCGCAGGGGCGGAACGGCTGGATCCAGGACACGGGCCTGCTGCTCTTCGCCCTCGGCATCGCGGCGCTGGCGGTCGGGCTATGGCTGCTCGACCTCGGCGGGCTCGCGTGGAAGATCGGCGCGCTCTGCCTGCTGCTGATGGCGTGCGACGTCGTGCTGATCTCGCTCTACGAGCAATACGGCGAGCGGACGCCGGAGGGGGTCGTCGTGCACTCGCAGGCCGTCTGGGCGCTCGGCGGGCTGTTCCCACTCGCGCTCCTGCTCCTCTCGGGCGGGCTCGCGCGCGTCGGGCCCGGGTGGCGGCGGTTCACGCTGGCCGCGGCGATCCTCTGGATCGTGCTGGCGCCGCCCTTCTTCCTGATGCCGACCGGCTTCGACGGGCTCTACGAGCGCGTGCTGGTGCTGATCGTGATCGCCTGGATCGTCCCCGTCTCCGTCATGCTGATCGCGGAGGGGCGGGCGCGCTGAAGCCGGGCCGGTGCGACGGACCCGTCGGTGAGCACATCGGACACCGCGCTGTAGGTGGAGCGGTCCGGCGAGGGATGCCCGCCGGACCGGGGGTCGCTACATCGCACACTCGTCCGCGAAATCATCCTGCCGGTCCTCGATGGCGACGCCGACCAGCCTGTTCGTCGGCTTCTCCTCGCCGGCCACGACCTCGCGGACATAGATGTCCTGGATCGGGTGCTGGTTCGGGCCGAACGCGAAGTCGCCGCGGACGCTGTCGAAGTCGGCCGCGCGCAACGCCTCGCGGAAGGCTTGCGTGTCGTCGACGTCGGCCTTGTCGAGCGCCGATAGGATCAGGCGCGCCGCGTCGTAGCCCTGGCTCGCGTAGAGCGTGGGCGTGCGGTCGTGCTTCGCGCGGAAGGCCTCGACGAACTGGCGGTTGGCCTCGTTGTCGAGGTCGTGGGCCCACTGCGAGGTGTTCTTGACCCCGAGCGCCGCGTCGCCGACGGCGCCGAGGATGATCTCGTCGAACGAGAAGGCGGGGCCGTAGACGGGCAGGTCGACGCCCGCGCCCGCGTACTGCTTCATGAAGGCGATGCCCATGCCTCCGGGCAGGAAGAAGAAGACGCTGTCGGCATCCGACTCGCGGATCTGGGCGATCTCGACCGCATAGTCGGTCTGGCCGAGCTTGGTGTAGACCTCGCCCGCCACGTCCTCGCCGTAGGTCGACTTGAAGCCGGTCAGCGCGTCGGTGCCGGCCGGGTAGTTCGGCGCCAGGATGAAGGGCTTCTCGAGCCCCTCCTCCTTCATATACTTGCCCATCGCCGCGTGCAGGTCGTTGTTCTGCCAGGCGACGTTGAAATAGTTTTCGTGGCACATTTCCCCGGCGAGCTGGCTCGGGCCCGCGTTCGGCGAGATGTAGATCGTGCCGCCGCGCGTGACCGGCGGCACCACCGCCATCGCCAGGTTCGACCAGATGATCCCGGTCAGGATGTCGACCTCGTCCTTCTGGGTCAGCTCGGTCGCGAGCTGGTTGGCGAGGTCGGGCTTTCTGGCGTCGTCGCGCACGATCAGCTCGACGTCGTCGCGGCCGGCCTGCTCGAGCGCCAGCTCGAAGCCGTCGCGCACGTCGATGCCGAGATGCGAGCCGCCGCCCGACAGCGTGGTGATCATGCCGATCTTCGTCTCCGCGAGCGCCGGGCCGGCGAGGAGCGCCGCGAGCGCGGCGCCGATGAGCCTTTTCATGTGATCCCTCCGGTGTTCTTCGGGGCCGGTGACGCTTTTCGTCCCGGTCCCGGCAGACTTGAACGCGGATCGGCCCATTTTTCCAGCCCGGACCGGCGGTCGACGGGAAAAACAGGAGCGCGCGCGATGGAGCCGATCGACTGGGACGACGCCTTCGACAACCGCGGCTACGTCGCCGGCTGGGAGGAGGTGCCGCCGCGCTGGGCCGCCGCGGCGGAGGCGTTCCGGGAGCGGCAGATGCACGACGGCCAGGCGGTGCTGGGGCTGCCCTACGGCGCGCATCTGCGCGAGCGGGTCGACCTGTTCCGCCCGCGGGGCGCGCCACGGGGCCTCGTCGTCTTCGTCCACGGCGGCTACTGGCGCGCGTTCGACCGCACGGACTTCTCGCATCTCGCCGCGGGGGCGCTCGGGCGCGGCTGGGCGGTCGCGGTGCCGGGGTACGTGCTCTGCCCCGAGGGCTCGGTGCCCGCGATCGGGCGGCAGGTGGCGCGCGCGGTCGAGCACGTGGCGGCGCTGGTCAGGGGGCCGATCCGGCTCGTCGGGCACTCCGCCGGCGGCCAGGTGGTGGCGCGCCTGGTGGCGGAGCACTCGCCGCTGGTGCCGAGCCTCATGCGCCGGATCGCGCGCGTGGTCTCGATCAGCGGCATCCACGACCTCGTGCCGCTCGTCGGCACGTCGATCAACGACGACCTGCGGCTGGGCGAGCCGATCGCCCGCGCCGAAAGCCCGGCGCGGCTCGCGCGCGAGACCGGCGCCCCGGTGACGGCCTGGGTCGGCGGCGACGAGCGGCCGGAGTTCCTGCGCCAGTCCGCGCTCTTGCGCGAGCGCTGGGGCGCGCGGCTGGTGGTCGAGCCGGGGCGCCACCACTTCGACGTGATCGATGCGCTGGGGCGGGGCGGGCCGCTGCTCGACGAGGTGCTGGACGGAGGGTGAGAGCACCGGGAGGGGCGGGTCAGGCGCCGCTGCCGAGGACCAGCCAGAGGGCCGAGAGGGCGAGGAGGGCGCCCATGACCGCGTTGAAGGCGCGGAGCCCGGTGCCGGTGCCGAGCAGGCGGCCGATGGCGGTGCCGAAGAGCAGCCAGCCCTGGCTCGACGTCAGGCCGGCGGCGACGAAGACGGCCGCGGCGATGGCAGCCTCGACGATCGGGTTGGCGCCGCGGACGAAGGTGGCGCCGGCGCCGATCGCCATCACCCAGGCCTTCGGGTTCACCCACTGGAAGCCCGAGGCCTCGAGGAAGTTGAGCGGCCGCGAGCGGCTGCCGGACCTCGCGGGGCCCGCGGTCGCGATCCGCCAGGCGAGCCAGAGCATCACCCCGAAGCCGATCCAGGAGAGCGCGAGCCGGAGCGCGGCGGAACGCTGGAAGACCTCGCCGAGGCCGAGCGCAATCAGGAACAGCATCAGCGGGAAGCCGAGCGCCACGCCCATCGCGTGCCCGAGCGACCGCCGCCACCCGAAGGTCGCGCCCGAGGCGGCCAGCATCACGTTGTTCGGACCCGGCGTCCAGACGGTCGCGAGCGCGAACGCCGTGAGCGCCAGCAGGGTCTCCGCCTCCATGGGTGCGTCTCCGCGTTAGGTCAGCGACTATGACCTTTCGCCAGAGCCTCGCGCAGAAGCGCGTCCCTGTCCAGCGAGAATTCCGAGGCGAGCCACGCGGCCTCGGCGGCCTTGAGCGCGCGGCCGAGCGCGGGGCCCTCGGCGAGCCCGGCCTCGATCAGGTCGGCGGCGCGGAGGGGCAACTCGGCGGCGGCGCCGCGCCGCACCGCCCGCTCGAGCTCGGGTCCGGGCGGCGGGCCTCCGGCGGCGGAGCGGAGGAGGGCGGCGGCGAGGGCCGCCTCGGGCCCGCGCAGATAGGCCCCAACGGCCGGGGGATGCGGCTCGGCGCGGAGCGCGCGGACGTCGTCGAGGAAGCGCGCCTCGGCGCGGCTGAGGCGGAGTGCGCCTTCGAGGTCGTCGGCGCCGAGGGCGGCAAGGCGCGTCCGCCA
>DATKCY010000011.1:0-9878 GCA_035512995.1 Thermohalobaculum sp. | reverse complement strand
TCGGCCGCGGGAAGCCGTCGCCGAAGACGACCGGCTGGCCCGGGTCGTCCGGGCTGAGCGAGGGATAGATCACCGAGCTCTCACGCTCGAGCCGGTCCCAGGTGATGTTGTCGAGCGACGGCATCCCCTGCTTCATCTCGGCGAAGATCTCGCGCGGGTGGGTGTAGGTCCAGCCGAGGCCGAGGCGCTTCGCGAGCTCGACCACGATCCACCAGTCCTCGCGCGCCTCGCCCGGCGGGTTCAGCGCCTTGCGGCCCATCTGCACCTGCCGGTTGGTGTTCGTGACCGTGCCGTCCTTCTCGGGCCAGGCGGACGCGGGCAGGATCACGTCGGCGTAGTTCGCGGTCTCGGTCAGGAAGATGTCCTGCACGACCAGGTGCTCGAGCTTGGCCAGCGCGTCGCGGGCGTGCTCGACGTCGGGGTCGGACATCGCCGGGTTCTCGCCCATGACGTACATGCCGCGGATGTCGCCCGCGTGCACCGCGTCCATGATCTCGACGACGGTCAGGCCCGGCTTGGGGTCGATCTTCGTGCCCCAGAGCTCCTCGAAATGCGCGCGCGCCTTGTCGTCGCCGACACCCAGGTAGTCCGGCAACATCATCGGGATCAGGCCGACGTCCGAGGCGCCCTGCACGTTGTTCTGGCCGCGGAGCGGGTGCAGCCCGGTGCCGGGCCGCCCGACATGGCCGGTCATCAGCGCCAGGCTGATCAGGCAGCGCGAGTTGTCGGTGCCGTGGATGTGCTGGCTGATGCCCATGCCCCAGAAGATCATCCCCGCCTTGGCGTTCGCGAACTCGCGCGCGACCTCGCGGATCGTGCCCGGGTCGATGCCGGTCATCTCGGCCATCTTCTCGGGGGAAAACCCCTTCACGTGCTCGGCCTGCGCCTCGAAGTTCTCGGTGAAGCCGGCGACGTAGTTCCGGTCGTAGAGCCCCTCCTCGACGATCACGTGCATGATCGAGTTCAAGAGCGAGACGTCGGTGCCGGGCCGGAACTGCAGCATCTTCCAGGCGTGGCGGCGGAGCCCCTGCCCGCGCGGGTCGATGACGATCAGCTTGCCGCCGCGCTGGGTGAACTGCTTGAAGTAGGTCGCCGCGACGGGGTGGTTCTCGGTCGGGTTGGCGCCGATCACGATGGCGACGTCGGCGTTCTCGATCTCGTTGAACGTGGCCGTCACCGCGCCCGAGCCGACGTTCTCCATCAGCGCCGCCACCGAGGAGGCGTGGCAGAGCCGGGTGCAGTGGTCGAGGTTGTTGTGCCCGAAGCCCTGGCGGATCAGCTTCTGGACCAGATAGGCCTCCTCGTTCGAGCCCTTGGCCGAGCCGAAGCCGGCGACCGATTTTCCGCCGCGCTCCTCGCGGAGCTTCGCGAGACCGTTCGCGGCGGCGTCGAGCGCCTCGTCCCAGTCCGCCTCGCGGAAGTGCTTCTGCCAGTCGGCGGGGTCGACGTTCAGGCCCTTGGCCGGCGCGTCGTCGCGCCGGATCAGCGGCTTGGTCAGCCGGTGCGGGTGCGAAACGTAGTCGAAGCCGAAGCGGCCCTTGACGCAGAGCCGGTTCTCGTTCGAGGGGCCGTCGATGCCGTCCACGTACTTGATGCTGTCGTCCTTGATCTTGAACGACAGCTGGCAGCCGACGCCGCAATAGGGGCAGACGGATGCGACCTCCCGGTCGTAGTCCTTCGAATCGCCGACCTGGGCGTCGTCGACGACCGTCGCCTCGATCAGCGCGCCGGTCGGGCACGCCTGCACGCACTCGCCGCAGGCGACGCAGGTCGAGCGGCCCATCGGGTCGTCGAAGTCGAACACGACCTTCTCGTCATGGCCGCGGCCGGCCATGCCGATCACGTCGTTGACCTGCACCTCGCGGCAGGCGCGGACGCAGAGATTGCAGTGGATGCAGGCATCCAGATTGACGCGCATCGCGAGGTGGCTGTCGTCGAGCAGCGGCACCCGGTCGCGCTCGATCGCCGGGAAGCGGCTGTCGCGCACGCCCTGGAGCTCCGCCATGTCCCAGATATGCGCGGACTTGTCGTGCGCGGTCTCCTGCGCCGGCTGGTCGGCGAGCAGGAGCTCCATGACCATCCTGCGCGACTTCTCCGCACGCTCGGACTGCGACTTCACGACCATGCCGTCGGTCGGCGTCCGGATGCACGAGGCGACCAGCACGCGCTCGCCGTCGACCTCGACCATGCAGGCGCGGCAGTTGCCGTCGGGGCGGTAGCCCGGCGCGTCCTTGTGGCAGAGATGCGGGATCGTCGTGCCTTCGCGCTTGGCGACCTGCCAGATGGTCTCGCCGGGCTCGGCCTCGACCTCGCGGCCGTCGAGCGTGAACGTGATCTTCGCGGCAGACTTCGCAGTCATGGCGTTCCCTTCCGTCGCGGGCGTACGGCCCCGCGCTGGTCCGTGGTATACCACATATCAGCGCGACGCAAACCGTCTCCGGCCGAGTCCCGATGATGCGCGCCCCGGGCCGGTTGTCCAGCCGCGGACGCGAAAAGTTCGGGTGCGGTCAGAGGGTGCGCAGGTAGGCGTCGTACTCGACGTCGGGCACGCGGGCGAGCAGGGTTGCGCGCTCCTGCCGCTTCATGCCGGCGAACACGCGGCGGAACTCCGGGCCCAGCCACTCCGCGACGAAGTCCGAGGCCGCGAAGGCCTGCTCGGCCATCGCCCAGGAGAGCGGGAGCGCCGGCCCGTCCTCCGGGCCCGCCTCGGCCGCGACCGGCGGCCCCGGGTCCTGCCGGTCGTCGAGGCCGCCGAGCACGCCCGCCAGCACCGCGGCGGTCAGCAGGTAGGGGTTCGCGTCCGAGCCCGCGACCCGGTGCTCGATCCGCGCGCCGGGGCCGGCGGCCTCGGGCACGCGGAGCGCGGTGCCGCGGTTGTCGAGGCCCCAGGCGGCGACCACGGGCGCATAGCTGCCGGGCGTCAGGCGGCGGTAGCTGTTGGCGTGCGGCGCGAAGATCAGCATCGCGTCGGCCATCGTGCGGCGGAGGCCGGCGACGGCCGCGCGCACCGCCTCGTTCGCGTCCCCGCCGGCGCCGGCGTCGAAGACGTTGCGGCCCTCGCGGTCGAGGAGGCTGACGTGGATGTGCTGGCCGGACCCCGCGCTCTCGCCATAGGGCTTCGGCATGAAGCTGGCGTCGAGGCCGTGGGCGCGGGCGGTGCCGCGAATCGCCCGCTTCAAGGCCACCATGTGGTCGGCGGCGGCCAGCGCGTCGGCCTCGTGGCCGAGATTCATCTCGAACTGGCCCTCGCCGAACTCGCAGATCGTCGTCTCGGCCGGCGCCCCGAGCGCCTGGGCGGCGGCGGCGATGGCGGAGATCACCGGCTCGAACGCGCGCATGACCTCGAGGTCGTATAGCTGGGCGCGGGCGAGCCGGCCGCCGGCCAGCGGGTTCGCCGGCGGCCCGGTCCGCTCGGCGTCGATCAGGTAGAACTCGAGCTCGAGGGCGACCACCGGCGTCAGCCCGCGCTGCTCCGCGTCCTCGACGACCCGGGCGAGGACGGCGCGCGGGTCGTAGGCGCAGGGGGCGCCGTCCGGCTCCTCGATCGAGCACTGGACCTGCGCCGTTGGCCGCGCCGCCCAGAGCATCGGGCCGAGCGTCGCAGGCAGCGCCACCAGCGGCCCGTCCGGGTCGCCGCGCTCGAGCGCCAGCGCGTTCTCCGGCACGTCGGCCCCGAACACGTCGAGGCCGAGGGTCGAGAGCGGCAGGCGCATCGCCCCGTCGGCCAGCTTGTCGAGCATCGCGACCGGCACGAGCTTGCCGCGCGCAATGCCGTTGAGGTCGGTCACGAAAACCTCGGCCGCCTGTGCATCCGGGTGGAGTTCGCGGAATCCGGCGAGGGTATCGACAAAACTCATGCGCGGGTCCGGGCGAAGAGGCAGATCAGCTCGAGCGCGATGGTGGCGGCGGCGAGCGCCGTGATCTCCGCCTGGTCGTAGGCCGGCGCGACCTCGACCACGTCCATGCCGATCACGTTCACGCCGTCGAGCCGGCGGATGATCTCGCGCGCCTGGTAGGTGGCGAGCCCGCCGCAGACCGGCGTGCCGGTGCCCGGCGCGAAGGCCGGGTCGAGGCAGTCGATGTCGAAGGTGACATAGGCGCGGTTGCTCCCGACGACCTCGCGGATGCGGGCGACGGCGGCGTCGATCCCCTGCTCGTGGACGGCGATGGCGTCGTGGATCGCGAAGCCCATGGGCGCGTCGTTGGTCGTCCGCAGCCCGATCTGGATCGAGCGCGCGGGGTCGAGGACGCCGTCCTCGACCGCCCGGCGGAACATCGTGCCGTGGTCGATCCGCCCCGCCTCGTCCGAGCCCCAGGTGTCGGAGTGGGCGTCGAACTGGATCAGGCTGAGGCCGTCCCCGTGCCGCGCGGCGTGGGCGCGGAGGCTCGGGTAGCTGATGAAGTGGTCACCGCCGATGAGAAGCGTCGCGGCGCCCGCCGCGTGGACCTGGCCTATCGCGGCCTCGATGATCTCCGGCACCGCCTGCGGGTAGCCGGGGTCCCAGGCGATGTCGCCCCAGTCGACGACGGCCAGCCGCTCGAACGGGTCGAACGGCGAGGGCCAGGAGCGCGACCACGAAAGCTGGGCCGAGGCGGCGCGGACCGCGCGCGGCCCGAAGCGGCAGCCGGGGCGGTTGGTGGTCGCCGTGTCGAACGGCACGCCGATGACGGCGAGGTCGGCGCCCGCGGCCTCGCGCGCGTAGGGGCGGCGGCAGAAGCTGAGCGCGCCCGAATACATCGCCTCGTCATGGCTGACGGTGCGCGGGTCGTCGGCGCGGAAGGCGTAGTCCTTGCGGAAGTCTCTCGTCACGGTCGGCCTTTCCCCGTCTCGGTCCGTCATACCTCCACGCGAACATGCCCGCGGGCAAGCGGCTTGACGCGGAGCGCGGCGCGGGAGGATGAAGCTCCGTCCGCCCGGCTCCGGAGCCCCTCATGCTGAAGACGACCCTGCGCACGACCGACGACTACCGCCGCATCGACGCCGCGCATCACTGGCACCCGTTCACCGACACGGCGGACCTCAACCGGCGCGGCGCGCGGGTCATCACGGGGGCGGCAGGCGTCTGGCTCACCGACAGCGAGGGCAACCGCATCCTCGACGGCATGGCCGGGCTCTGGTGCGTCGCGGTCGGCTACGGGCGGGACGAGATCGCCGAGGCGGTCTACCGCCAGATGAAGGAGCTGCCGTACTACAACACCTTCTTCCAGTGCACGCACCCCACGGTCGCGGAATTCGCCGAGCGCGTCTGCAGCGTGGCGCCGCCGCAGATGAACCGCGTGTTCTTCACGAATTCGGGGTCGGAGGCGAACGACACGGTCTTCCGGCTGGCCCGCGTCTACTGGGATGCGATGGGCAAGCCGACGAAGAAGGCGTTCATCGCGCGGCGGAACGGCTACCACGGCTCCACCGTCGCCTCGGCCTCGATGGGCGGGATGGGGCCGATGCACGCGCAGTCGGGCCTGCCGATCGAGGGCATCCACCACATCGGGCAACCTTATGTCTTCGGCGAGGGGCAGGGGCAGGACCCGCAGGCGTTCGGCCTCGCCCGCGCGCGCGAGCTCGAGGCGAGGATCGACGAGCTGGGGCAGGACAATGTCTGCGCCTTCATCGCCGAGCCGATCCAGGGCGCGGGCGGCGTCATCGTCCCGCCCGACAGCTACTGGCCCGAGATCCAGCGCATCTGCCGCGAGCGCGACATCCTGCTGGTCGCCGACGAGGTGATCTGCGGCTTCGGGCGGACCGGCGCGTGGTGGGGCTCGGACACCTTCGCGATCGAGGCAGACCTGATGCCGGTCGCGAAGGGGCTGACCTCGGGCTACGTGCCGATGGGCGGGCTCCTGATCTCGGACCGCGTCGCCGGGCCGGTGATGGAGAAGGGGGGTGAGTTCGTCCACGGCTACACCTATTCCGGCCACCCCGCGGCTTGCGCCGCGGGGCTCGCGAACCTCGCGATCCTCGAGGAGGAGCGGCTGGTCGAGCGCGTCCGCGACGACATCGGCCCCTACCTCCAGGCGGCGTGGAGCCGGCTTGCCGACCACCCGCTGGTCGGCGAGACGCGCATGGTCGGCCTGATCGGCGCGCTCGAGCTCGTCCGCCGGAAGGACGCGGCCGAGCGTTTCCCCGAAGAGGCCAGGGCCGGGCTCACCTGCCGCGACATCGCGGTCGGGCGCCACGGCCTGGTGATGCGGAGCTGCGGCGAGACCATGGTGATCGCGCCGCCGCTGGTCATCAGCCGCGACGAGTGCGACCAGCTCGTGGCCCGCGCCCGCGCGTCGCTCGACGATCTGGCGGACGAAATGGCGAAGGCGGGCTATCTCTCCTGACGCCGCCGGTCCGCGGCCGGCGCGTGAGCAACCCCGAAGGGAGGAAGACCATGGCCGACAAACCGGTCCTCTACGGCTTCGACGGCTCGACCTATGTCCGCAGCGTGCGCACCCTGATGCACGCGAAGGGCATCGACTACGAGCAGGTGCCGGTGAACGTGCTCGAGGGCGAGCCGCGCCAGCCCGAGCACCTGAAGCGCCACCCGTTCGGCAAGGTGCCGGTGCTCGACATCGACGGGATGCGGCTCTACGAGACCTACGCCATCAACGCCTACCTGGACGAGACGCGGGATGGTCCGTCGTTCACGCCGAGGGACGCGAAGGTCCGGGCGCGGATGCGCATGGCGATCGGGCTCTTCGACAGCTTCGGCTATCCCAACCTGCTGCCGAGCGTCGGCTATCACCTGTTCCCCGAGGTCATCGGCAATCCGACCGAGGAGCAGCACAAGGAGACGCTGGAGAAGTCGAAGGCGCTGCTCGACCTGCTGGTGGAGAAGAAGGGCAACGACCCGTGGCTCGCGGGGCAGGAGGTCTCGCTCGCCGACATCCACGTCGCGCCGATCCTGTTCTACGTCTCGCTGACCCCCGACAAGGACACGCTGATCCAGGGCGCGCTCAGCGAGTGGTGGCAGCGCGTGGGGGGGATCGAGAGCTTCAAGGCGACCGAGCCCGACCTCGGCTGAGAGGTGGGCTACCTCACGGCGAACGACGAGCCGGGGCGGCATCCGCCGAGCTGGTACGCGCTGACCGCGGGCGAGGTGCCCGACCATGCCCGCCTCGAGGAGACGGTCGAGGCCGAGGTCTGTGTCGTGGGCGGCGGCTTCGCCGGGCTCTCGGCGGCGCTGCACCTGGCCGAGGCCGGGGTCGACGTCGTGCTGGTGGAGGCGAACCGCATCGGCTGGGGCGCCTCGGGGCGGAACGGCGGCCAGCTCGGCGTGGGCCCCCGCGCCGACATGGCGCGCTACGAGACGCTCGTCGGGCGGGACGACGCGCGGCGGGTCTGGGAGATCGCGCTCGCCGCCAACCGGCTGGTCAAGGATCTGATCGCCCGCCATCGCATCGACTGCGACCTGAAGCCGGGGCACCTGAGCGCCGCCTGGAAGCGCGGCCATGCCAAGGGGCTGATGGCCTGGCCCGAGCGGATGGCGGAGCGCTACGGCTATACCCGCGCCCGCGCGGTCGGCCGCGAGGAGATGGCCGAGATGCTGGGGACCGGCCGCTACTGGGGCGGGTTCCTGGACGAGGAGGCGGCGCATCTGCAGCCGCTCCGCCTGGCCCTCGGCCTCGGCCGCACGGCCGCGGCGGCCGGGGCGCGCATCTTCGAGCGCTCGCCCGTGACGGCCCTCGACGGCGGCCGCGTCGGCTGCGCGCGGGGCGCCGTCGAGGCCCGGCAGGTGCTTCTGGCCTGCAACGGCTATCTGGACGGGCTGAACGCCGAGGCCGCGCGCCGGGTCATGCCGCTCAACAACTTCGTCGGGGCGACCGAGCCGCTGGGAGAGGCGCGGGCGCGGGAGATCATCCGCGACGACGTCTGCGTCTCCGACACCAAGTTCGTGCTCAACTACTACCGCCTCTCGCCCGACCACCGGCTGATCTGGGGCGGGGGCGAGAGCTACCGCGCGCGCTTCCCGCGCGACATCGACGGGCTCGTGCGCCGAAAAATGCTCGAGGTGTTCCCGCAGCTCGAGGACGTGCGCTTCAGCCATGTCTGGGGGGGCACGCTCGCGATCACCGCGACCCGGTTCCCGAGCTTCCGGCGGCTCGGCCCCGAGACGCTGTCGATCGCGGGCTGGTCGGGGTCGGGCATCCACATGGCGACGATGGGCGGGCGGATCGCGGCCGAGGCGCTACAGGGTCCGTCCGAGGACTGGGACCTGATGGCCCGGCTGCCGACCCCGCCGTTCCCGGGCGGCGACTGGTTCCGCGCGCCGCTGCTGGCCGCCGCGATGACCTGGGCGAGCCTGCGCGACCGGCTCTGAGGGGCCGGGCCCGGGCAGCGGTTGCTCTGGACGCCGTGGGCTCCAGCTCCCATTTCCCGCCGAGACGAAGTCCGGGCGGCCGCCCGGCGCACCCATCCGAGAGAGGCGCTTCATGGAAGGCTTCGACGAGCTGCTGACGGGCGAGAGCCTCACGGCCTTCCTCCAGGTCGTGATGATCGACCTGACGCTCGCCGGCGACAACGCCGTCGTCATCGGCCTCGCCGCCGCCGGCCTGCCGCTCGAGCAGCGCAAGCGCGCGATCATGATCGGCATCCTCGGCGCCACCGTGCTCCGCATCGCCTTCGCGACCGTGACGGTGCAGCTCCTCGCGATCGTGGGCCTCTTGCTCGCGGGCGGGATCCTGCTGCTCTGGGTGTGCTGGAAGATGTGGCGCGAGCTGCGCCACGCCGCGAAACTGCGCGCGATCGAGGCCGGCGGCGCGGCGGAGGCGGGCGGCGGGGCGCCGCCGAAGACGCTGCGGGGCGCGATCGTCAACATCATCATCGCCGACGTCTCGATGTCGCTCGACAACGTGCTCGCTGTCGCGGGCGCGGCGCGCGAGAACGTCGTCATCCTCGTCTTCGGGCTCGCGCTCTCGATCGTGCTGATGGGCCTCGCCGCGACCTGGATCGCGCGCCTGCTCGAGCGCCACCGCTGGATCGCCTATATCGGCCTCGCGATCATCCTGTTCGTGGCGATCGAGATGATCTGGCGCGGCGGCCACGAGGTCTGGGCCGCCTCGGGCGCCGAGATCGGGATGCTCGACTTCTGAACCGGGCCGATCCGGCCCGAACCGGCCCGGTTTTCGGTATCCGGATCGCGCCCGAACTTTTTTCGGTTAAGGACAGGAAGTTCGGGTCGGCGCCCGATCCGGCCCCGGCCGCTCAGCGCGGGTTCGTCATGTAGTCGCTCTCCCCGACCTCCTCGAGCCAGGCGACGTGGCCTTGCGTCTCGTGGCGCTCGTGGATCGCGAGGTGGGTCATCGCGTGCTCGGGCGCGGCCCCGTGCCAGTGCTTCTCGCCCGGCGGGATCCAGACGGTGTCGCCGGCGCGGATCGCGCGCACCGGTCCGCCCTCGGTCTGCACGCGCCCCGTGCCGGAGAGGACGTGCAGCGCCTGGCCGAGCGGATGGGTGTGCCAGAACGTGCGCGCGCCCGCGGCGAAGGTGACGATCACGGCGTTCGCGCGCGCGGGGTCCGGCGCCTCGATCACGGGCTCCATCCAGACGGTGCCGGTGAAATAGTCGGCGGGCCCCGCCCGGGTCGGCCGGTCGGTCGCGGTGCGGATCTTCATGGTCGTTTCCCCTGCCCGTTCGGGCCCTGTCCGGCTGGGCCCGGCTCCTGCGAGCTTGCAGCCCGGCGGCCGCGGGTCAAGCCCGGGCGTGCTTCAGCCCGCCGGCCCGGCGGCCGGGGCAGCGCAGTCCGTGCCGACCTGTTCCGGTCGACGGGCGCCGGTCAGCCGCCGCGGATGCGGGGCAGGAGGACGATCTCCTGCGCGGGCGAGATGCGCTTGAACCACGAGCCGTTGTAGATCGCGCCGTCGATCGAGACCGAGACGCCGGTCTCGAGCTGGGGCG
>DATKCY010000010.1:0-6303 GCA_035512995.1 Thermohalobaculum sp. | reverse complement strand
ACGGACGCTGCATCTGCGGTTCAACGACCTCGAGGACCCCGAGCCGGTGCCGCGCGACACCGACTATGCCAGCGTCATCACCGCCGACCGGCCGATCGTCGTGCAGCACACGCGCCTCGACAGCCGGCAGGCGGAGCTTGCGCTGCTGTCCACCATCGCCTTCCCCGTCGACTGAACGTGCGGGTCGGAGCGGTCGTGAACGCCATTGCGCCGGATCGCCTGTTCGCCCTGGGCTGCGGGTATGGCTGAGCCGGGAAGGCCCGGGCGGCCGCGGAACCCCTCTCGGGGCGGTGTGTCCGGAGCGTCCGCGGCCGCGTCGGCCGGCCCGGCCTTGCCCTGAGCGCACGACTTCAAGCGGCGAGTGACGGGGCTGCCTTTTTCCCTTATCTCGTGGAGCAGGCCGCACCGCCATTCGCGGCGGCCGACGTAGGAGAGCGGATGCCGACTAGGGCAATGCTGCAGGAAGAGGTCGCGGGGGAACTGGCGGAGGCCGACCTCCTGAGCCTCTTCGACGGCGCGCTCGACGCCATCGTCATTGCGGACAGCGACAGCGTCGTCCTCGGCTGGAACCGCTCGGCCGAGCAGATGTTCGGCTACAGCCGCGACGAGGCGATGGGCCGGGACATGAGCGAGATGATCATCCCGCACGCGCTGCGCGAGGCCCATTCCGCGGGCGTCCGGCGCTATCTCGCGACCGGCGAGGGCGTCGTCATCAACAACCGGATCGAGATCGTGGCGCTGCACCGCGACGGCCGCGAGTTCCCGGTCGAGCTGACGATCCTGCCGCTGCGGAGCGCCGGCGGCACGCGGTTCTGCGGCTTCGTGCGCGACATCAGCCGGCGGAAGGAGGCCGAGCGGAAGCTCTCGCGCCGGATGCTCGAGGCGCAGGTGCTCTACGAGGTGACCGGGCACGTGGCGCACGGGGGCACGACGGACGACTCGCTCCGGATCTGCCTGCAGAAGGTCTGCGAGCTCGCGGGCTGGTCGGCCGGCCACCTCTACCGCCCCGGCGAGGATGACGACGACCGTCTCTTCCCGTCGCGGATCTGGCACGTCGCGGACGACCGGCTGGGGGCGCTGGTGGAGGCGAGCGAGTGCTTCGTCTTCCGCCGCGGCGAGGGACTGCCCGGGAGGGTGTGGGAGGCGGCCGAGCCGCGCTGGATCATCGACATCGCGGCCGACCCCGCCTTACCGCGGCACGCGCTGTTCAGGCGCATCGGCATCTCCTCGGCCTTCGCCTTCCCGGTCTTCGTCGACGGCCGGCTCGCGGTCGTGCTCGAGTTCTTCTCGCTCTCGGTGCGCGAGCCGGAGCCCGAGCTGATCCTGACGGTGCGGAACCTCTCCGAGCAGCTCGGCCGCGTGCTCGAGCGCCGGCAGGCGCTCGAGCAGCAGAAGATCCTGATGCGCGAGCTGAACCACCGGATCGGCAACATGCTGGCGATCACCGGAGCGATCTTCCGGCGCACGGTCGCGGGCACGGAGACGAAGGACGAGCTCGCCCGGCAGTTCGAGGCGCGGCTGGCCGCGATCGCGTCGGCGCAGCGGCTGCTCGGCGAGTCGGACTGGAGCTCGGCCTCGCTCGAGCGGCTGGTGAGCGACACTTTCGCGCCCTATGGCGACGGGAGCGCTGCGCCCTACCGCATGTCGGGCCCGCCCCTCTCGCTCTCGGCCCAGGAGACGATGACTCTTTCGCTGGTGCTGCACGAGCTCTGCACCAACGCGGCGAAGCACGGCGCCCTGTCCTCGCCCGACGGCCGCGTCAGCGTCGACTGGACGGTCGCCGAGGCCGAGCCGCCGACGCTCACTCTCCGCTGGCGGGAGGAAGGCGGCCCGCCGGTCGGCGAGGGCGGGCGCACCGGCTTCGGCAGCGAGCTCATCAAGCTGATGCTCGCGCGGCTGAAGGGCAGCGCGAGCTCCGTCGAGCTGGCCGACACCGGGCTCGTGGCGGAGTTCGTCGTGCCCCTCCAGCGCCGGCACTCGGGGCCAGGCGCGCCCGACGCCGCCGCTCCGCGGCGGTCCTGAGGCTTCGCGCAGAACTCGATCATCGGCGGCGCGACCCTCTGGGTGCTGGGCCATGAGGACGCGGTCTATGACGGCGTCGCGCACTTCTTCCAGTACCTGTCCTCGCCCGAGGTCCAGGCCGACTGGCACCAGGCGACCGGCTACGTGCCGATCACGGCCGCGGCCTACGAGCTGTCGCAGAGCCAAGGCTACTACGAGGAGGAGCCCGGCACCGACACCGCGATCAAGCAGCTGTCGCTGAACGAGCCGACCGAGAACTCGCGGGGGCTCCGCTTCGGCAACAGCGCCGGGTCGCGACGACCAGCATCTACGTCACCCACGACCAGCTCGAGGCGATGACCATGGCCGACCGGCTGGTGGTGATGAACGGCGGCCGGATCGAGCAGATCGGCACCCCGATCGACGTCTACGAGCAGCCCCGCTCGATCTTCGTCGCGGGCTTCATCGGCTCGCCGCCGATGAATTTCGTGGCGCCCGAGCCGGGCTCGCCCGAAGCGGCGGCGTTCGGCGGCCGCGCGGGCGACGGCGCACGGCTCGGCTTCCGGCCCGAGGACGCGCGGCTGACCGGGGCCGAGCCCGGCGACGCGGTCTTCTCGATGCCCGTGACCGCCGTGCTGGCCGAGCCGATCGGGTCCGACACCTATCTCCACGCCAAGGCCGGCTGGCAGGACGACAGCTCGGCCCCCCCGGTCGACGAGGAGACGCTGATCCTGCGCCTTCCCGGCAAGGAGAGCGTCGAGCCCGGGACCCACCTGACCGCCACCGTGCCGCGCGCGCCTGCACCGATTCGGCCCCGACGGCCTCCGGATAGGCTGAGGCCGCGCGCCGGGGGCGGACGGATCGCGACGTCGGGCGCCCGACTTGACCCGCCCGCCCCGCCCGGTCCAGATGCGCCGGTGACGAACCCGCCCTCCCGAAACTTCTATGTCGCGAACGCCCGGTGGCTCGGCGCGGGGCTTCTCTGCACGCTCGGGTCGTCGTTCGGGCAGACCTTCTTCATCTCGCTCTTCGCGGGCGAGATCATGGCGCTGCACGGGCTCAGCGACGGCCAGTGGGGCACGCTCTACACCGGGGCGACGCTCGTCTCGGCGGCGCTCCTCGTGCAGGCCGGGCGGCTCGCCGACACCTGGCCGCTCGACCGGCTCGTGCTCGGCGTGCTCGCCCTCTACGCGGCGGCGGCCGTCGGCATGGCGCTCAACACGTCGGTCCCGGTGCTGTTCGTCCTGGTCGCCGCGCTCCGCTTCTGCGGCCAGGGGATGATGAGCCACATCGGCGTCACCGCGACCGCGCGCTGGTTCCGCGCGCATCGCGGGCGGGCGCTTGCGGTCGCGGGGCTCGGCCACTCGCTCGGCGAGGCGGTGCTGCCGGCGACGCTCGTGGCCCTCGTCGCCCTGATCGGCTGGCGGGGCGCGTGGTGGGCCGTGGCGGCGGTGCTCCTCGCCGGCTTCGCCCCGCTCCTCGCCGTCCTCTTCTCGCGCCGGCGCCAGCCGAAGGGAACGGAGGCCGAGCGCGACGTCTCGGCCGGCCTCGGCGGGCGGCACTGGACGCGGTCGGACGCGCTCCGCCACTGGCTGTTCTGGGCGCTGCTGCCCGGGGTCCTGACGCCCTCCTTCATCGGGACCGTGATCTTCTTCCACCAGGTCCACATCTCCGAGGTGAAGGGCTGGCCGATCGCCGAGATGGCGGTCGGCTATCCCGTCTATGCCGGAACGACGGTGCTGGCGCTGTTCGCCGCCGGCCAGCTGATCGACCGGCTCGGCGCCGCGCGGCTGCTGCCGGTCTACCTGCTGCCGCTCGGGCTCGGGATCGCGCTGATCGGCGGCGGCGCGACGATTTGGACGTGGTACGCGGTGCTCGCGGCGCTGGGCATCGGCCAGGGGCTCAGCCACGCGCTGAACGGCGCGCTCTGGGCCGAGGTCTACGGCACGCGCCACATCGGCGCCGTGCGCGCGATGACGGTGGCGCTGATGGTGTTCTCGACCGCCATCGGCCCGGGGATCACCGGGCTCCTGATCGACGCCGGCGTGGCGTTCCCGGAGCAGGGGGTGGCCATGGCCTTCTGGTGCCTTGCCGTCTCGGCCGGCTTCCTGCCGGTCGCGCGGCGGCTGGCGGCGGAACGCACCGCCGCCTGACGCCGGAGCCTCAGCGGGCGGCGACGACGATGATCTCGACGCGGTAGTCGGGCGTCGCGAGGCGGGACTCGCCGCAGGCGCGTGTCGGCGGGTTCTCCGGGTCGAGCCAGGCGTCCCAGACGGCGTTCATCTCCGCGAAGTCGTCCATCGAGGCGAGCCAGATCGTCGCCTGGAGGAGCCGCGCCTTCGACGAGCCGGCCTGCTCGAGCAGCGCCTCGATCCTGCCGAGGATCGCCTGCGTCTGCGCCGTCACGCTCTCGCCCGGCGCGCCGACCTGGCCCGCGAGCCAGACGAGGTCGCCGTGGACGACGGCCTGGCTCATGCGCGGGCCGGGGTCGATGCGGGTGATGTCGGTCATGCGTGCTCTCCTTTTGCTCAGCCGCCGTGCGCGGCCTCGAATCCGGTCATGAAGCTCTCGAGGTTGGGCCCGAGCCCGGGGCAGAGATAGCCGCCTTCCTGCACGACGACGGTGGGGAGGGCCAGGCCCGCCAGCCGCTCGCCGATCCGCGCGAAGCCCGGGGTGGTGACGGCGAGGCCGCCGAACGGGTCGCCCTCGAACGCGTCGAGCCCGAGCGCGACGATCAGCACGTCCGGCCCGAAGGCGCGCACTCGCGCGAGCCCGGCGTCGAGCGCGTCGAGGAAGCCGTCGTCGCCGGTGCCGCGCGGGATCGGCAGGTTGAGGTTCGCGCCCTCGCCCGCCCCCTCGCCGCGCTCGTGCGCATGGCCCCAGAAGAAGGGATAGTAGCGCGCGGGGTCGGCGTGGACCGAGACGGTCAGCACGTCGCCGCGGGCATAGAAAATGCCCTGCGTGCCGTTGCCGTGGTGCAGGTCGACGTCGACGATGGCGGGGCGGAGGCCGGCAGTCCGTAAATCCTCGGCCGCGATCGCGCCGTTGTTGAGAAAGCAGAAGCCGCCAGCGAGGTCGCGGAAAGCATGGTGACCGGGCGGACGACAGAGAGCGTAGGCCGCGCGCATGCCCCCCGCCACGGCCCGGGCGGCGGAGACGGCGGACTGGGCGCTCGCGTACGCCGCGCCCCAGGTCTCGGCCGAGATCGGGCAGGCGGTGTCCGCCTGGTGCCAGCCCGCCTGCCCGACCGCCGAGCGCGGGTAGCTCGCCGGCCGCGCGGTCGGGTGGACGTTCGGGATGACCTCCTCCGAGGCGTCCTCGATCCGCTGCCAGCGCGCGAAGATGGTCTGCAGGAAGTGCAGGTACTCGGCGCTGTGGACGGCGGCGAGCGGCCCGATGCCGTGATCCTCCGGCGCCGCCGTCTCGAAGCCGAGGCGCCCGACCGCGTCGGCCAGCGCATCGAGCCGCGCCGGCTGTTCGGGGTTCGGTTTCGGCGCGCCGCTCGACAGGAAGTGCTTCGGGTCGTGCGCGGCCTGCGCGCGGTCGAAAAAGGTCTTCATGGCGTCTCCCCGAGGCGGGTGTAGGCGTCGCCCTCGGCGACGAAGCTCAGCTCGTTCTCGTCGGTCGTGAAGCCGAGGCTGCGGTAGAACGCGATGGCCCCGGGGTTGCCGGTGTGCGCCGACACCGTCAGATAGGCCGCCTGCCAGGCCGCCGCCTCGCGCGCGACGGCGGCGAGCAGGCGCCGGCCGAGGCCGCTGCCGCGGTGCTCCGGCGCGACCCAGAGGTCCTGGAGGAAGACGCCCGGCTTCCCGCGCAGCGTCGAGAACTCGGGCAGGAAGGTCGCGGCCCCGCAGGTCGCGCCTCCGGCCTCGGCCAGGAGCGCGCGGAAGAGCGTGCCGTCGCCGAGCCCGTGGCGCGCGTAGTCGCCAGGCGTCGCCACGTGCTTCTCCGGCATCCCCAGATGCTCGGCGAGGCGGGCGATCGCGGCGTGGAGCGCGGGCGCGTCCTCGGGCCCCGCGATGCGGATCACGGGGGGCGCCGTCATGCGAGCGCCGCGACCTCCTCGCGGCCCTTGAGCGCGAGCATCTCCCGCGCCTCGTCCGGGGTGGCGATGCGCCGTCCGATGCCCTCGACGATGCCGCGGACGCGGGCGACCTGCTCGGCGTTCGAGGTCGCGAGCACGCCCCGCTCGATCCAGATGCTGTCCTCGAGCCCGACGCGGACATTGCCGCCGAGCGCCGCCGAGATCGCGGCCATCGGCATCTGCTGGCGCCCCGCGCCCAGCACCGAGAAGGTGTAGGT
>DATKCY010000009.1:0-5725 GCA_035512995.1 Thermohalobaculum sp. | reverse complement strand
GAGGGCGAGGCAACGGCCGAGGCGGGGGACGACCCCCACGCCGAGCTGATCGCCGCCGCCGACCCGGCCGCGGGCGAGACCGTCTTCAGGAAGTGCCAGGCCTGCCACCGGCTCGAGGAGGGCCAGAACCTTGTCGGCCCGTACCTCTACGGCGTCGTCGGGCGCGAGATCGCCAGCGTCGAGGGCTTCGGGTATTCGGACGCGCTCGCCTCGAAGGAGGGCGCGTGGGAGTTCGACAGCCTGTTCGACTTCCTGCACGACCCCCAGGGCTGGGCGCCCGGCACGATCATGGGCTTCGCAGGCCTCGAGGACGACCAGGACAAGGCCGACGTGATCGCCTACATGAACGAGCAGAGCGACGCGCCGGTCGAGCTGGGCGGCGCCGCGGCGGCCGACGGGGGCGAGGCCCCGGATGCCGCCGAGGAGCCGGCGGCCGAGGAGGACACTGCCGCCGAGGAGCCGGCGGCCGAGGAGGACGCGGCCGCCGCGCCCGCCGCCGAGGGCGAGGCCGCGGCCGCGGCCGAGGATGCCGAGGCGAAGCTCGATGCCGCCGCCGAGGGCGGGGACGGCGACGACGAACGCTACAGCGAACAGCAGTCCGGGACCGACGAGCTCGAGCCCGGCTTCGAGGCCGAGAGCGACGAGGCCGCAGCGGACGGTGCCGCCGCCGAGGGCGAAGCGGCCGCGGCCCCCGAACCCGGGTCCGCCGCCCCCGCCGAGCCCGAGGAGATCGTCGACCCCGAGGTCGAGACGTCGGCCGAGGTGGAGGCGAATCCGACCACCGCGCTCACCGAGATCCTGGACGAGGAGCGCGTCGATCCCCTGCCCGAAGCCGAGGGCGAGACCGCCGCTGCCGAAGGGGACGAGGGCGACGACCAGTTCGCCGCGCTGCTCGCTTCCGCCGATCCCGCGGCGGGCGAGCAGGTGTATCGGCAGTGCCAGGCGTGCCACCGCCTCGAGGACGGCCAGAACCTGATCGGCCCCCATCTCTACGGCATCGTGGGGCGCGGGATCGCGTCGGTCGAGAGCTACAGCTACTCGCCGGCGCTGGCGGGCAAGGAGGGGCGTTGGGAGCCCGAGACGCTCGACACCTTCCTGGCCGACCCGCTGGGCTGGGCTCCCGGCACCAAGATGGGCTACGCCGGCCTCGACGACCCGCAGGGCCGAGCCGACCTGATCGCGTACCTGAACCAGGCGTCGGACGAGCCGATGCAGTTTGGGGCGGTCGAGGACCCCGACGGCACCGCCGCGGCCCGGCCGCCCGCCGACGCGGAGTAGCCGCCGGGCCGGCCGGGCGCTCGCGGGCTGCGCCGGCGGCGCGGCCCTTTTTCGTTCCAGCCGGAGAGCCGCGGCTTGAATGGCGCGGCACCACGCATATGCATTAGGGAGAACAGGGAACAGGCCATGCCCATCTTCACGCGCGCCACGCGCACCTCCGTCCTCGCGGCCGGCCTCACCGCGCTCCTCGCCCTGCCCGTGCCGGCGCAGGGGGACGAGGACGGGTGGAGCCACGGCCTCGCCGTGTTCGGCCCCGAGGAGTTGAAGTACCCGGAGGACTTCGAGCATTTCGACTACGTCGACCCCGACGCCCCCGTCGGCGGCCCGTGGTCGACCGGCATCGGCGGCGTCACCTTCGACAGCCTCAACACCTTCGTGCTGAAGGGCAATCCGGTCACCGGCATGGTCCTGACCTACGACACGCTGATGGCCTCGGCCGACGACGAGCCGGGCTCGATGTACCCGCTGCTCGCCGAGGCCGCCAAGGTCGCGCCCGACGGCTCCTCCGTCACCTTCCGGCTGAACGGGAACGCGCGCTTCCGCGACGCCAGCCCGGTCACGGCCGAGGACGTGAAGTGGACCTTCGAGGCGCTGATCAGCGAGGGCCACCCGAGCTATCGCATCGGCTATGCCGCGGTGACCGGGGCCGAGGTGCTGGACGAGCGCACCATCCGCTTCGACTTCGACACCTCGCGCCCGGTCCGCGACATGCCGATGGCCGTCGCCGGCCTGCCGGTCCTGTCCAGGGCCTGGTGGGAGGGGCGCGACTTCTCCGAGTCCACCCTCGAGGCGCCGATGGGCTCGGGCCCCTACGAGGTCACGGACGTGAAGGCCGGCCGCTCGATCACCTACTCGCGCCGCGACGACTACTGGGGCTGGGGCCTGCCCGTGAACGTCGGCCGCTGGAACTTCGGCGAGATCAGCTGGGAGTACTTCCGCGACCGCTCCGCCGCCTTCGAGGCCTTCAAGTCCGGCGTCTTCACCTTCTACGAGGAGTTCTGGTCGAAGCTCTGGGCCACCGCCTACAACTTCCCGGCGGTCGAGCGGGGCTGGGTCGTGACCGAGGTCATTCCCGACAACCGCCCCGCCGGCACGCAGGGCTACTGGTTCAACCTGCGCCGCGACAAGTTCGAGGACCCGCGCGTGCGCCAGGCGATCGCCGAGGTATTCGACTTCGAGTGGTCGAACAGCACGCTGTTCTACAACCTCTACGAGCGCACCGACAGCCTGTTCGAGGGGGGGCCGATGCAGGCCGAGGGCCCGCCGACGCCGGGCGAGGCCGCGTTGCTCGAGCGGCTGGGCGAGGATTTGCCCAAGGGGGTGCTGGACGAGGTGGCCTACGTGCCCCCCGCGACCGACGGAAGCGGCCGCAACCGCCGGGAGCTCCGCCGCGCCGCGCAGCTGCTCGACGAGGCCGGCTGGACGCTGCAGAACGGCGTCCGCCGCAACGCCGAGGGCGAGCCGCTGACCATCGAGTTCCTGCTGGTCGGCGAGGGCTTCGAGCGCATCACCAACCCCTACATCCAGAACCTCGAGACGCTGGGCATCCAGGCGGTCGCGCGCACGGTCGACCCCGCCCAGTACAAGCTCCGGATGGACGAGTTCGACTTCGACATGACCGTCGAGCGCGAGGCGATGTCGCTGACGCCGGGGGTCGAGCTGCGGGACCTGTTCCACTCCTCGACCGCGAACGAGCCGGGGTCGGAGAACATCACGGGGCTCCAGAGCCCGGCCGTCGACAAGCTGATCGACATCATCGAGCGCACCGAGGACCGCGAGACGCTGACGGACGCGGTCAAGGCGCTCGACCGCGTGCTCCGCTCGATGCACATCTGGGTGCCGCAGTGGTCGAAGGCCTCGCACCACCTCGCCTACTGGGACATCTTCGGCCGGCCGGACATCAAGCCCAAGTTCGCCCGCGGCGTCATCGACCTCTGGTGGATCGACCAGGAGAAGTACGAGAAGCTGAAGCCGCACATCGGGGGCTGAGCCGTTGGGGACCTACATCCTGCGGCGTCTGCTGCTGATCGTCCCGACGCTGATCGGGATCATGGCGCTCAACTTCCTGATCATCCAGTTCACCCCCGGCGGCCCGATCGAGCAGATCCTGGCCGAGGTCGAGGACGGTGCGGCCGGCGCCACCGACCGCTTCACCGGCGGCGGCGACGCGGGCGGCGGGGGGCAGAGCGGCGGCGAGGGCTCGGCCTATCGCGGCGCCCAGGGGCTCGACCCCGACTTCATCGCCGAGCTGGAAGAGCAGTTCGGGCTCGACCGCCCGCCGCTCGAGCGCTTCGGGCTGATGCTCTGGAACTACATGACCTTCGACTTCGGCGACAGCTTCTTCCGCTCGATCAGCGTGTTCGACCTGATCCTCGAGAAGATGCCGGTCTCGATCTCGCTCGGCCTCTGGACGACGCTGTTCAGCTACCTGATCTCGATCCCGCTCGGCGTCGCCAAGGCGGTGCGCGACGGCTCGCGCTTCGATGCCGCGACCTCGGCGGTGGTGATCTCGGCCTACGCGATCCCGGGCTTCCTGTTCGCCATCCTGCTGCTCGTGCTGTTCGCGGGCGGCAGCTTCGTGCAGTGGTTCCCGCTCCGCGGCCTCACCTCGGACAACTGGGAGCAGCTGTCGCTGTTCGGCAAGATCATCGACTACTTCTGGCACCTGACGCTGCCGTTGCTCTCGATGATGATCGCGGGCTTCGCGACGCTGACGCTGCTGACGAAGAACTCGTTCATGGACGAGATCCGGAAGCAGTACGTGATGACGGCGCGGGCGAAGGGGCTGAGCGAGCGGCGCGTGCTCTACGGCCACGTGTTCCGCAACGCCATGCTGATCGTGATCGCGGGCTTCCCGGGCGCCTTCCTCGCGGTCTTCTTCACCGGCGCGCTGTTCGTCGAGACCGTGTTCTCGCTCGACGGCCTCGGGCTGCTCGGGTTCGAATCCGTGGTCAGCCGCGACTACCCGGTCGTGCTCGCGACCCTCTGGATCGTCGGGCTGATGGGGCTGCTCGTGAAGCTCATCTCCGATCTCACCTATGTCTGGATCGACCCGCGCATCGACTTCGAGCGGCGCGAGGGCTGATGCGGCTCAGTCCCCTCAACCGCCGGCGCCTGAACAACTTCAAGGCCAACAGGCGCGCCGTCTGGTCCTTCTGGATCTTCGGCACGCTGTTCGTCATCAGCCTGTTCGCCGAACTCGTCGCCAACGATCAGCCGCTGCTGCTGAAGTACCAGGGCGAGTACTACTCGCCGCTGTTCAACGAGTACGCCGAGACCGAGTTCGGCGGCGACTTCGCGACCGCGGCCGACTACACCGACCCCTTCGTGCAGGACCTGATCGTGACCGGCGGCGACGAGGTGCTGGACGAGAGCGAGGAGCCCGGCTGGATCCTCTGGCCGATCATCCCGTTCAGCTACGACACGATCGACTACGAGGTCGCGACGGCGCCGAGCCCGCCCGACAGCCGCCACTGGCTCGGCACCGACGACCAGGCGCGGGACGTCGTGGCCCGCGTGATCTACGGCTTTCGCCTCAGCGTGCTGTTCGGCTTCGGGGTCACGATCGCGTCGACCGTCATCGGCATCGTCGCGGGCGCGGCGCAGGGCTTCTTCGGCGGCTGGGTGGATCTCACCTTCCAGCGGGTCGAGGAGGTGTGGTCGTCGATGAACATGCTCTACGTGATCCTGATCCTCTCCTCGGTGCTCGCACCCAACATCTGGGTCATGTTCGCGATCTTCGTCGCCTTCTCCTGGACCCAGCTGATCGGCGTCGTTCGCGCCGAGTTCCTGCGCGCGCGGAACTTCGAATACGTGCAGGCGGCGCGCGCGCTCGGCGTCCGCGACTGGACCATCATGTTCCGCCACGTGCTGCCGAACGCCATGGTCGCCACCATCACGCTGATGCCGTTCCTGCTGACCGGCTCGATCGGGCTGCTCGCGGGCCTCGACTTCCTCGGCTTCGGGCTCGAGCAGGGCTACCCCTCGCTCGGCGAGCTCGCGCTCCAAGGCAAGAAGCACCTGACCGACATCTGGCTGGCGCTGACGGCCTTCTTCACCTTCGCGATCATGCTGTCGCTGATGGTCTTCGTCTTCGAGGGCGTGCGCGACGCCTTCGACCCGCGCAAGACCTTCCGGTGAGCGCCGTGAGCGAGACGCTGCTCGAGGTCGAGGACCTGGCGATCGCGTTCGGCGCCGAGGACGGCACGGTCGAGGCGGTCAAGGGCGTCTCGTTCAGCATCGACCGCGGCGAGACGCTGGCGCTGGTCGGCGAATCCGGATCCGGCAAGTCGATCACGGCGCTCTCGACCGTGCGGCTCCTGCCCGACTCCGCCAGGGTCTCCGGCTCGGTCCGCTACCGCGGCGAGGAGATGACGACGGCGTCGCCGCGCACGCTGATGAACGTGCGCGGCAACGACATCAGCTTCATCTTCCAGGAGCCGATGAC
>DATKCY010000008.1:0-4508 GCA_035512995.1 Thermohalobaculum sp. | reverse complement strand
AGCGCCGGGGCGGCGGCGATGTCGCGGACCATGATCTACGACGGCTCGGCGGCCGACGCCCTGCGCAAGGGCGCGGTGAAGATGGCGGGGGGCCTCGCCTTCATGGAGGACGTCGTGATAGACAGCCACTTCCTCGAGCGGGGGCGCTTCACGCGGCTGATGGAGGTCGGCGCCACCAATCCCGAATACACCGGCCTCGGCCTCGGCGAGGACGCGGGGGTCATCGTCCACGAAGGCAACATCCTCGAGGCCGTCGGCAGCGGCCACGTGGTCGTCGTCGACTCGACCGAGATGAGCTACTCGAACGTGGCCGAACTCAGCGACGGCATGCCCGTCGCCACCGCCCATGTCGTGATGCACGCGCTCACGCACGGCTTCGGCTACGACATCGGCCGCCGCCGGTTCCTGACCGAGCAGGCGCTGGAAAGAGTCCTGAAGGGAGAAGCAATTGAAGATACTTGAGCATCGCGCGTTGCGCGGCCCGAACTACTGGAGCCGCTATCAGTCGATCTACATGCGCCTCGACATCGGCGAGCTGGAGCAGAAGCCCAGCGACCGGTTGCCCGGGCTGGCGGATCGCCTGCGCACGCTGATGCCCGGGATCTACGAGCACCGCTGCTCGGTCGGCGAGCCGGGCGGCTTCCTGAGCCGGGTCGAGAACGGCACCTATGCCGGCCACGTGGTCGAGCACGTGGCGATCGAGCTGCAGAACCTGGTCGGCTTCTCGGTCGGCTACGGCAAGACCGTCGATTCCTACGACCGCGGCGTCTACCACGTCGTCTACCGCTACCGCGACGAGGAGAGCGGGCTCGCGGCGGGGCGCGAGGCGGTCGGCATCGTCGAGACGCTATTCGCCGGCCGGGACGTCGATCTGGGGCCGATCATCGCGCGGCTGAAGGCGGTGCGCGACGCCAACATGCTCGGCCCCTCGACCGGCTCGATCGTCGCGGCCGCGAGAAAGCGCGGCATCCCGCACTACCGCCTGACCGAGGGCACGAGCTACATCCAGCTCGGCCACGGCGCGAAGCAGCAGCGCTTCCAGGCGACGGTGACCGGCAAGACCGGGATCATCGGCCACACGATCGCCGCGGACAAGGACTGGACCAAGCAGATCCTCGGCGACGCCGGCATCCCGGTGCCGGAGGGGCACGTCTGCCACAGCTTCGAGGACGCGCTCGCGGCGGCGGACGCGCTCGGCTACCCGGTCGTGACCAAGCCGCTCGAGGGCAACCACGGCCGCGGCATCACCACCAACCTCACCAACGAGGCCGAGCTGCGCGAAGGCTACGACGCCGCCCAGGCGCGCCACGAGACGGTCGTCGTCGAGCGCTACATCGAGGGCGAGGACCACCGCCTGCTGGTGATCGACGGCAAGCTCATCGCCGCCGCCCGCCGCCGCCCCGCGCACGTGACCGGCGACGGCACGTCCACCCTGCGCCAGCTCATCGACCGCGAGAACGAGGACCCGCGCCGCGGCGTCGGCCACGAGAACCTGCTGACCCAGATCCACATCGACCAGCAGACCGAGCGCCTGGTCGAGCAGGCGGGGCTCACCTTCGAGAGCGTCATCCCGAAAGGCGAGATCGTCTACCTGAAGTCGACCGCCAACATCTCGACCGGCGGCACCGCGACCGACCTGACCGACGACGTGCACCCCGAGGTCCGCTACACGGCCGAGCGCATGGGCCGGCTCATGGGGCTCGACATCATCGGCATCGACCTGCTCGCCGAGACCCTGACGAGGCCGCTCGACCAGCAGTCGGCCGGCGTCGTCGAGGTGAACGCCGGCCCCGGCTTCCGCATGCACATGTCGCCGACCCACGGCACGCCGCGCGCCGTCGGCGAGGCGGTCGTCGACATGCTGTTCCCCGACCCGACCGACAACGGCCGCATCCCGATCACCGCGATCACCGGCACGAACGGCAAGACGACGACCACGCGGCTGATCTCGCACCTGCTGCGCCACGCGGGCCGCAAGGTCGGCATGGGCTGCACCGGCACGATCGAGATCGACAACCACGTCGTCCTGCGCGGCGACTATTCCGGCCCCGGCGCGGCCCAGGTCGTGCTGAAGGAGCCGACCGTCGACTGCGCCGTGCTCGAGGTCGCGCGCGGCGGCATCATGCGCCGGGGCCTGGGCTTCGACGAGTGCGACGTCGGCGTCCTGCTCAACATCGCGAGCGACCACCTGGGCGAGCGCGACATCCACACCCTCGACGAGCTCGCCCGCTGCAAGACCGTCGTCGTCGACGCGGTCAAGCCCGACGGCACCTGCGTGCTGAACGCCGACGACCCGCGCGTCATGGACCATGGCGCCTACTGGTCGCGCGGCAAGATCGTCTACTTCACGATGGACCCCGACAACCCGGGCGTCGCCGCCCATGTCGCGAACCACGGCACCGCCTTCACGGTCAAGGACGGCTGGATCGTCATGCGCCAGGGCGCCGTCGAGGCCCAGGTCGTCCAGGTCGTCGACGTTCCGATCGCGTTCGAGGGGCACGCGCCCTTCAACGTGCAGAACGCGATGGCGGCGGCGGCGGCGGGATACGCCCAGGGGTTGACGCTCGGCGACATCTCGATGGGGCTGCAGACCTTCCACCCGACGCCGGCCCAGCTGCCGGGCCGGGTCAACCTGATCGAGGCCGACGGCGTGCGCTGCCTGATCGACTACGGCCACAACGTGCCGGCGCTGACGGCGCTCGAGCCGCTGGTGCGCGGCCTCCACGGCAAGAAGCGCATCGCCGTCGCCAGCGCCCCCGGCAACCGCCGCGACGAGGACCTCTCGGGGGTCGGCGCCCAGGTCGCGAAGATGGTCGACATGCTCTTCGTCTGCGAGAACGACCCGCGCGGGCGGACGCCCGGCGAGGCGGCGGAGCTCATGCACCGGGGCGCCGCCGAGGCGGCCGACACCTGCCGGACCGAGATCGTCATGGACGAGTACGAGGCGATCGGCCGGGCGATGGACGCGGCCTCGGAGGGCGACCTGCTCGTGCTGCTGGTCGACGACATCGGGGGCACGATCCAGCGCCTCAAGGGCCGGAGCTTCCGCACGCCCGCGCCGATCCCTGCCTGACGACCGGACCCCCGGCCCCAAGGAGGAAACGGATGACCCAGAACGTCTTCGTCATCGGCATGAACGATCTCAACCGCGAGCGCATGGGCCGGCTGCTCGGCGCCGAGGACATCGAGTTCCAGCCGCTGCTCGACTATTCGAGCATCTACGAGACCGAGGACTTCAACATGCCGGCGCTGATCGAGGTGGCCGAGCGCCAGCTCGACGAGCACCGCGCGGCCGGCGGCACGATCGACGCCATCATCGGCTACGCCGACTTCCCGGTCTCGACCATGCTGCCGATCCTCGCGAGGAAGTACGGGACGCGGAACACCTCGCTCGAGAGCCTGCTGAAGTGCGAGCACAAGTTCTGGTCGCGCCAGGTGCAGGCCGAGGCGATCCCGGATCACGTCCCCGCCTTCACCGCCTTCGATCCCTTCGACGACGAGGCGCTCTCCAAGATCGGGCAGGCGGGCCTCGCCTTCCCGTTCTTCGTCAAGCCGATCAAGTCGTCGGGCTCGCGGCTCGGCTTCCGCGTCGACAACCCGGAGGACTTCGACTACGCGATCGGGCGGTTCCGCGCCGAGATCGGCGCCTATGGCGAGCCGTTCCAGCACATCCTCGACATGGCCGACCTGCCGGACGACGTCCGCGCCGTGCAGGGCGGGTTCTGCATGGCCGAGCAGGTGATCGGCGGGCGCCAGTGCACGCTCGAGGGCTACGTCCACGACGGCGAGGTGGTGCCCTACGGCGTGGTCGACTCGATCCGCTACCCTCAGGTGCTCAGCTTCTTCTACTACATGTACCCCTCGAAGCTGCCCCGGCGCGTGCAGGAGAAGATGGGCGAGATCACCAGGACGGTGATGTCCCACATCGGCTACGACAACTCGGCGTTCAACGTCGAGTACTTCTGGGACGAGGTGCAGGACCGGATCTGGCTCCTGGAGATCAACACCCGCATCGCGCAGTCGCACTGCGACCTGTTCGAGAAGGTCGACGGGCGCAGCCATCAGCAGGTGGCGGTCGATCTCGGTCTCGGAGTGCGGCCGCGGATGCCGAAGGGCGAGGGCGGCTACGGCGTCGGGGCGGAGTTCTTCTACCGCGTGTTCTTCGGCGACGCGACGGTCGCCCGCGTGCCGCCGCCCGAGGAGATCGAGGCGGCCGCCGCCCGCGTCCCCGGAACCACCATCATCCCGCAGGTGAGGGAGGGCATGCGGCTCTCGGACCTGCCCGAGCAGGATGCCTACAGCTTCGCCGTCGCCTGCATCTGGATGGGCGCGAACACCCAGTCCTCGCTGCTCTGGAACTACGAGCGCGTCCTCAAGGGCCTCGACTTCGAGTTCACCGACATCGAGGAGTAGCCGCGCCAACCGGCCTCGGCCCCGTCTCCCCCTGACCTCCTCCGCCTCCCCCCCGACCCCCCGCCGGCGCGGAGGGGGAAGCGCCGGCGGCGCGG
>DATKCY010000007.1:0-12141 GCA_035512995.1 Thermohalobaculum sp. | reverse complement strand
GTTGCGGTGGCGCGCGCTCGACCCTGCCTTCCGGGCAGTGTATCCCTGCCAGAACGGAACCGGGAATAGCCCATGACGCTCTGCATCCCCATCGCGGGCGTGACCCGCTAGCGAGCGGTCCTTCCGGCGCTGGCGCGCCCGAGGGGCCGCAGGCCCGCGCGGGCTCCGCCACCCGCCGCGCCGATGCCCTCCCCCGCGCGCCGAGGCTTGCCATGTTCCGTTACTTCGAAACCCTCATCGATCCCTACCAGGACTACGACGAGGACGCCGAGCTTCCGACCCGGCTGGTCTCGTTCTACCTCTATTTCCTGTGGCCGGCGCGGCGGGTGCTGCTCGCGTCGATGGCGCTCGGCCTCGTCTTCGCGCTGGCCGAGGCGGCGCTGGTGCGCTTCGCGGGGCAGCTCGTCGACCTCCTGGCGGACGCCGATCCGGCGACGGTCTGGACCGAGCACCGGGGCGCGTTCCTGACGATGGTCGCGATCGTCTTCCTCGTGCGCCCGGCCTCGCTGATCCTCGAGTCGTTGGTCTCGGGGCAGGGGTTCTACGCGCCGATGGGGGCGCTGATCCGCTGGCGCACGCACCGCAAGATGCTGCGCCAGTCGCTCGCCTTCTTCTCCGACGATTTTTCCGGGCGGATCGCCAACAAGCAGATCCAGCTCGCGCCGGCGCTGAACGACTCGATCCACCAGTTGACGGCCGAGATGTGGCACGCGCTGGTCTTCTTCCTCGGCGCCGCCGCCGTGCTGGCGGAGACGGACGTGCGGCTGCTGATCCCGCTCGGCATCTGGTTCGCGGGCTTCATCGGGATCGCGTGCACCTTCGTGCCGAGGATCACCCGGCGGGGCAAGGAGGTGGCGGAGGCGCGCTCGACGCTCGCGGGCCGCATCGTCGACAGCTACGCCAACATCCAGACGGTCAAGCTGTTCGCCCATGCCGAGCGCGAGGAGGAGTACGCGCGGGAGGCGATGGAGGACTTCCGCTGGACCTTCGCGCGGCAGACCCGGCTCTACACCTGGCTCACGGTCGCGCTCGCGGGGCTCTCGACGCTCTTGATCGGCGGCGTCATCGGCTATGCGCTCTGGCTCTGGAGCCTCGGCGCGATCACGGTCGGGCCGATCGCGGCGGCGGCGGCGCTGGTGCTGCGCCTCAACGGCATGGTCGACTGGATCATGTGGTCGATGTCGACGCTGTTCCAGAACATCGGCACGGTGCAGGAGGGGATGGATACGGTGAGCCAGCCGCTCCGCCTCAAGGACCGGCACGGCGCGCGGCCGCTCGCGCTGACGCAAGGCCGGGTGGTGTTCGACGGCGTGACCCACCAGTACGGCGGGCGCGCGGGCGGCGTTCGCGGCATCCGGCTCGAGATCGGCAGCGGCGAGAAGGTCGGCCTCGTCGGCCGCTCGGGCGCGGGCAAGTCGACTCTGGTGAACCTCGTGCTCCGCTTCTTCGATCCCGACCGGGGCCGCGTGCTGATCGATGGCCAGGACCTGGCGGAGGTGCAGCAGGAGAGCGTGCGGAGCCGGATCTCGATGGTCACGCAGGACCCGGCGCTGCTGCACCGGTCGATCCGCGACAACATCCGCTATGGCCTGCCGCACGCGCCCGACGAGGCGGTGGCGGCGGCGGCGCGGGCGGTGCGCGCCGACGAGTTCATCCCGGGCCTCGTCGACGCCGACGGGCGGACCGGCATGGACGCGCATGTGGGCGAGCGCGGCGTCCGGCTTTCGGGCGGGCAGCGCCAGCGGATCGCGCTCGCGCGCGCGATCCTGAAGGACGCGCCGATCCTGATCCTCGACGAGGCGACCTCGGCGCTCGACTCGGAGGTCGAGGCGGCGATCCAGGAGGAGCTGGCCGAGCTCATGCAGGGCAAGACGGTGATCGCGATCGCGCACCGGCTGTCGACGCTGAGGGCGATGGACCGGATCGTGGTCCTCGACGAGGGCCGGATCGTCGAGGAGGGCACGCACGAGACGCTGCTCGCCCGCGGCGGGATCTATGCGCGCTTCTGGCAGCGCCAGTCCGGCGGCCTGATCGGGCTCGACGCGGCGGAGTAGGATTCGGCGCGCGCGGGGTCAATGCTGGTGGGCTGAAGCCCACGATGGGAGGATCGGCTTCAGTCCCAGTCCGGCGCGTAGCCCTCGACCTCGATCATGCGGCCCTCTGGCGAGCGGAGGGCGGCGATTTCGGCCTTCTCCTCGTCCGTGAGCCGGATCTCGAGGGTGCGGAGGTTCTCGGCCAGCCGTCCGGGATTGGCGCTCTTCGGGATCGCGGCGACGTTCGGGTGCGAGAGCTCCCAGGCCAGCGCCACCTGCGCCGCGCTGGCGCCGTGGCTCTCCCCGATCCGCCCGAGCACGTCGTTGCCGGCGGCCTGCCCCTTGCCGAGCGGGGCGTAGGCGACGAGCGCCATGTCCCGCTCCGCGAGCCAGCCCTGCAGCTTCCGCTGGTCGAGGAAGGGGTGGAACTCGACCTGGTTGCAGACGAGCGGCACGCGGGCCGCGGCCTCGGCCTCCTCGATCAGCCGGATGGTGAAGTTCGAGACGCCGGCAAAGCGCGCGAGCCCGTCCTCGACCACGCCGGAGAGCGCGTCCATCGTCTCGGCCAGCGGCACGTCCGGCGCCGGCCAGTGCAGCAGCAGGAGGTCGACGCGGTCGAGGCCGAGCGTGCGGAGCGAGTCCTCCGCCGCCCGGCGCAGGTCCTCGCCGCGGAAGTCGTCGGGCCAGATCTTCGTCGTCAGGAACACGCGGTCGTGGTCGATGCCGCTCGCGCGGATGCCGTCGCCGACCTCCGCCTCGTTGCCGTACATGCGGGCGGTGTCGACATGGGTGTAGCCGAGGCGGAGCCCCTCGGCCACGACCTCGCGCGCCTCTCTGCCCGAAAGCTGCCAGGTGCCGAGGCCGAGGACGGGGATCTCGGCGCCGCGGGCGGGGATGGTGCGCATGGCCGCTCCTTCCGATCGGGGGGAGTGCGTGTGATCCAGAGCCGCCGGCCGTGCCGTCACCCGTCCCGCCAGGCGGGCGTGCCGCCGAGGCTCACCGCCTCGACCACGCCGCGGGTGATCGCGCGCGCGACGCAGTCGGCGGCGTGGGAGCCGATCCGCGCGAGGTCGGGGACCCGGTCGCGGAGCGGCGTCTGCCCGGTCGCGAGAGCGAAGACGATGTCGCCGTCGAGCGGCGTGTGCACCGGCCGGATCGCGCGCGCGAGCCCGTCCTGCGCCATCATGGCGATGCGCCCGGCGTCGCCCTTGTTGAGCGCCGCGTCGGTCGCGACGACGACGAGGGTCGTGTTGCCGAAGACCTCGCGCGGCAGCAGCGGCACCGAGGTGTCCGGGGCCGCGGCCGGCGGCAGCTGTCCGCCGAACTCGCCCGCCTCCTCGAGCCACCAGGCCCAGAAGCTGCGGGTGCCGGGCATGACCACCGACCCCAGCGAGTTGGCGACCGCGATGGCCCCGACGACAAAGCCGTCGGAGACGATCGAGGCGGTGCCGACGCCGCCCTTCAGCCCGCCGGAGTGGGCGCCGGTGCCCGCGCCGACGCAGCCGAGGCCGAACGTGCGCGCGGCGCTCGCGGCGGCCTCCGCCCCCATGCGCCACCAGGGGGGCGTGTCCCAGACCGCGCCGCGGCCGAGGTCGAACAGGATCGCCGACGGCACGATCGGCACGAGGTGCCCGCCGAACGGCAGGCCGCGCCCCTGCCGGCGCAGCCAGTCGGCCGCGCCCCCGGCGGCGTCGAGCCCGAAGGCGGAGCCGCCCGAGAGCGCGACCGCGTGGATGTGCTCGAGCGTGCTCTCGGGACGCAGGAAGTCGGTCTCGCGGGTGCCGGGGGCGCCGCCGCGCACGTCGAGCGCCGCGACGGTGGGCGCCTCCGGCACGACGACGGTCACGCCGGTCATGAGGTCCAGGTCCTGCGCCTGCCCGACCAGGATGCCGGGGACGTCGGTGATCGCGTTCAGGGGTCCGGGTCCGGGCATGTCTCGCCTCCCGCTTCGATGCCGGCGGAAGGGCGCGGAGCCTGCCTCGGCGCTTGTCGTCCGCCGGATCGGCATCTAGGCTTCGCCCGGTCCAAGTCCATCGGGGAGCCGCGCGTGGCGGGACCGCTCGCGCATATCCGGATCGTCGAGTTCGAGGGGATCGGGCCCGCTCCTCATGCCGGCATGCTGCTGGCGGACCAGGGGGCGGAGGTCGTGCGGATCGTGCGCCCGTCGGCCGAGCGCGGGGCGCTCCTGGCCGACACCGGGGGCGCGGTGCTGCACCGCGGGCGCGCCGCGATCACGCTCGACCTGAAGGCCGAGGCCGACGTGGCGCTCGCCCGCCGCCTGATCGCTGCCGCCGACGGGCTGATCGAGGGGCTGCGCCCGGGCGTGATGGAGCGGCTGGGGCTCGGGCCCGGGCCGTGCCTCGAGGCGAACCCGCGGCTCGTCTACGGCCGCGTGACCGGCTGGGGGCAGGAGGGGCCGTTGGCGCGCGCGCCGGGCCACGACATCAACTACATCGCGCTCGTGGGCGTGCTGGGCGCCATGGGGCCGGCGGACGGGCCGCCCGTGCCGCCCTTGAACCTGGTCGGCGACTTCGGGGGCGGCGGGCTCTGGCTCGCCTTCGGGATGCTGGCGGCGCTGATCGAGGCCGGGCGGACCGGCCGCGGGCAGGTGGTCGACGCGGCGATGGTCGACGGCGCCGCCTCGCAGCTCGCGATGCTCTACGCCTGGCTCGCGAGCGGGCGGTGGGAGCGCAGCCGCGGCGGCAACCTGCTCGACGGCAGCGCGCCCTTCTACCGGACCTACGAATGCGCCGACGGCGGCTTCGTCGCGGTCGGCGCGCTCGAGCCCCGCTTCTTCGCGGCGCTGATGGCGGGCCTCGGCATCGACCCGGCGGCCGAGGGGCTGGACCAGGGCGACCGCGCCCGCTGGCCGGCGCTGGCCGAGCGCATGGCCGCGGTCTTCGCGACGCGCCCGCGGGACGACTGGGCCACGCGGTTCGAGGGAACGGAGGCCTGCGTGAGCCCCGTGCTGATGCCGTGGGAGGCGCCGAACCACCCGCACAACCGCGCCCGCGGCACCTTTGTCGGCCCGCCGGTGCAGCCTGCGCCCGGACCGCGCCTGTCGCGGCACGGGAAGGCCGCGCCGCCCGTCGACACGCGCCCCGACGCCGACCGCGACGCGTTGCTCGCCCGCTGGGGCGTCGCCGACGGGGACTGAGGGCGGTCGCGCTCTTGCCAGTCTCCGCGGCCGGGGCTTAGGCTCGCTCTGCCATGACCGCGACTGCCGAGCCGAGACCTGCGCGCTGCCTCTCCGCCGCGCTCGCGCTCGCCGCGCTCGCCGCGCTCGCGGGTCCCGCGGCCGGCGAGGAGGACTGGGCGCCGGGCGAGAAGCTCACCTTCGTCAACTGCGGGCGCTGCCACGTGATCGGCGAGCGCAACCGCATGGGCGGCATCAGCTCCACCCCCTCCTTCATGGTCATCCGGAGCTGGGAGGGCTGGGAGGACAAGGCGACCGCCTTCTGGACGCTGAACCCGCACCCGGCCTTCACCCAGATCGAGGGCGTGACGCCGCCGTTCGCGCCCGACCGGCCGTCGCCCATCCATCCGGTCATGCTGACGCAGGACGAGGTCGACGCGATCGTCGCCTATATGCGCACCGTCGAGCCTGCGGACCTGGGCGGGGAGATCGACGTCCGCTGACGCCGGGGGCCCGCCTCGTGGCCGAGCGGTCCAGGGGCGCGGGCCCGGGACGGCGAGGGGCTCAGAGGCGCCAGTCGTCGATCTCGGCGATGCGCTCGTCGGACCAGCCGAAATGGTGCGCGATCTCGTGCACGAGGACGTGGGCGACCAGCCGGTCGAGGGGCACGTCGCCGCGCTCGACCCACTCGTCCAGGATTGGCCGGCGGTAGAGCCAGACCACGTCCGGCTCGACGGGCACGTCGAGCACCGACTTCTCGGTCAGCGCGACGCCCTGGTAGAGGCCGGTCAGCTCGAACGGGTCCTCGATGTCGAGCTCCGCCAGCGTCTCCTCGTCGGCGAAGTCGTCGACCCGGACCAGCAGCGCGCCGGTCATCTCGCGAAAGACGTCGGGCAGGGCGGCGCGGGCACGGTCGGCCAGCGCCTCGAAGTCGGCGAGCGACGGAGCGGGGACGGAGAGAATGTCGCGGGCGCCGCCGCTTTCCGGCTCAGCCATCGTCACCCCCCTGTGTCCGTGGGTCCGCTGCGAGCGGGTCATGCAAGGAGACAGCCGGGATGCTCCGGAAAAGCCAAGCCGCCGGCGCCCGGGGCCGGGTGCCGGCGGCGCGTTTCCGTCGTGCGAGGCGGGGCCTCAGTTCTGCTCGGCCGCCTCGGCCTCGGCCTCCGGCTGCGCGTCGGGGGCTTCCTCGATGTCGACGTCGATATCGCCGGTCGTGGCCGCGACATCCGGCGCCTCGCCGCCCTCGACCTCGACCTGGGGCGCTTCTCCGCCGCTCATGCCGAAGTCGACAAGGCCGATCGCCCAGGCGCCGAGAACGACGACCGCGACTATGACGATGATGGTGACGAGAGTGCGCATGAAGCCTCCTGTTAAGACATACCCCGTCAACAACGCCGGGAGGCGCCGGGAGGTTCCACGCCGGTCCGGATAAAGATGGACGCGCGCGGGCGCGCGCCCGTGGCGCCGGTCCGGGACGCCCCGCGAGAGGGCGCGCCCCAGACGCGCGCTCCGCGTCAGCAGGAGTAGTACAGCTGGAACTCGATCGGGTGCGGCGTGTGCTCGTAGGCGTGGACCTCGTCCCACTTGAGCCCGATATAGCCGTCGAGCTGGTCGCGGGTGAAGACGTTGCCCGCGAGCAGGAACTCGTGGTCGGCCTCGAGCGCCCCGATCGCCTCGCGCAGGGACCCGCAGACGGTCGGGATGCCGGCCAGCTCCTCGGGCGGCAGGTCGTAGAGGTCCTTGTCCGCCGCCTCGCCCGGGTGGATCTTGTTCCTGATGCCGTCGAGCCCCGCCATCAGCAGCGCCGAGAAGGCGAGATACGGGTTGCAGGACGGGTCCGGGAAGCGGGTCTCGATCCGCTTGCCCTTCGGGCTCTCGGTCCACGGGATGCGGACGCTGGCCGAGCGGTTGCGCGCCGAGTAGGCGAGCAGCACCGGCGCCTCGAAGCCCGGGATCAGCCGCTTGTAGCTGTTCGTGCCCGGGTTCGTGAACGCGTTCAGCGCCGGCGCGTGCTTCAGGATGCCGCCGATGTAGAACAGCGCCTCCTCGGAGAGGTCGGCGTACTGGTCGCCGGCGAAGAGCGGCTTGCCGTCCTTCCAGATCGACTGGTTGACGTGCATGCCGGTGCCGTTGTCGCCCACGATCGGCTTCGGCATGAAGGTCGCCGTCTTGCCGTAGGCGTGCGCGACGTTGTGGATCACGTACTTGTACTTCTGCAGCGCGTCGGCCTGGCGGACCAGCGTGTCGAAGACCATGCCGAGCTCGTGCTGGCAGGACGCGACCTCGTGGTGGTGCTTGTCGACCTTCATGCCCATCCGCTTCATGGTGGACAGCATCTCGGAGCGGATGTCCTGGCCGGCGTCGGTCGGGTTCACGGGGAAGTAGCCGCCCTTGACGCCCGGGCGGTGGCCCATGTTGCCCATCTCGTACTCGGTGTCGGTGTTCCACGAGCCGTCGATGGCGTCGATCTCGTAGGACACCTTGTTGATCGAGACCTTGTAGCGCACGTCGTCGAAGATGAAGAACTCGGCCTCGGGGCCCCAGAACGACTCGTCGCCGATGCCGGAGTCCTTCAGGTACTGCTCGGCCTTGAGCGCGGTCGAGCGCGGGTCGCGCTCGTAGAACTCGCCGGTGTCGGGCTCGTGCACGGTGCAGAAGACCGCCATCGTCTTCTCGGCGTAGAACGGGTCGATATGGGCCGAGGTCGGGTCCACCTTCAGCTTCATGTCGGACTTCTCGATCCCCTTCCAGCCCTGGATCGAGGAGCCGTCGAACATCCAGCCGTCGTCGAACCAGTCCTCGTCGACGATGTCGCTGATCGCGGTCACGTGCTGCATCTTGCCGCGCGGGTCGGAGAAGCGGATGTCGACGTAGGCGATCTCCTCGTCCTTGATGCGCTTCAGAAGTTCCGAAGGGGTTGCCATCTCTCGCGTGTCCTCGCTGGGTCGTGTCGTGGGGTTGTGGGGTGCGGCGGGGCGGGCGTCAGAGCGCCTCGGCCCCCTCCTCGCCGGTGCGGATGCGCACGGCCTGTTCGACGGTGGAGACGAAGATCTTGCCGTCGCCGATCTTGCCGGTCTTGGCGGCCGAGACGATCGCCTGGATCGTCTGGTCGAGCAGGTCGTCCGGGACGACGACCTCGATCTTCACCTTGGGCAGGAAGTCGACGACGTACTCGGCGCCGCGGTAGAGCTCGGTGTGGCCCTTCTGCCGCCCGAAGCCCTTGGCCTCGAGCACGCTGAGCCCCTGGATCCCGATCTCCTGCAGCGCCTCCTTCACCTCGTCCAGCTTGAACGGCTTGATGACCGCCTCGACCTTTTTCATCTCCACTCCTCTCGCCTCGGCCGGGAAGCGTCCCGGCGCGGTGTCGGCTGGCTTCATGCAGGATGCGTGCCAACTGCGGAGCCGCGGGCGCCGAGGTGCGGGCGGGGCGCGGCCGACCGCGAGGTCCGCGCGGCGCTGCACAGAAACTGTGCAGACGTGGCGCGTGGCGAGGCAGCCGCCGTCGCTTGACCGCCGGCGCCTCGACCCGGAAGCTCTGCGGCCGCAGCCGGCAGCCACGGGTGGACCATGACCGAGCTTCTGACCGCCGCCGGGATGCGGGCGCTCGAAGGCGCCGCGATCGAGAGCGGCCGGGTCTCCGGCCTCGAGCTGATGGAGCGCGCGGGGCGCGGGGTCGTCGAGGCTGCGCTCGAGAAATGGCCGGCACTCGCGACCGCGCCGCACCGCGCGGTCGTCCTCTGCGGCCCCGGCAACAACGGCGGCGACGGCTTCGTCGTCGCGCGGCTGCTGAAGGAGCGGGGGTGGGAGGTCGAGGTCCTTCTCTATGGCGACGAGGCGAAGCTGCCGCCGGATGCGGCGGCGAACGCGCGGCGGTGGCGCGAGATCGGCGGCGACGTCGCGCCCTATGCCGACGAGTGCTTCCGTCCCTCTCCCGAGGGCCGGCGCTCCGGCTGCCTGATCGTGGACGCGCTCTTCGGCACCGGCTTGACGCGGCCGGTCGAGGGCGTCGCCGAGCTTCGCCGGGCGACGCAGCGGAGGGGCGCGGTCCGCGGCGGATCGGTCACTGCGGCCCCGGCTTCTCGGCAAGCACCGGTGGTGGCCGTCGACGTCCCGAGCGGGCTCTGCGCGGACTCCGGCAAGCACCTGCGCCCGGACGCCGGCGAACGCGGGGAACCCATGCGGGCCGACCTGACGGTGACCTTCCACCGCAGGAAGCTCGGCCATGTCCTGGCGGAGGGGCCGCGCGCCTGCGGCGAGGTCAGGGTGGTCGATATCGGGCTCGGCAAGCCTCGCGTCCGCGGCGTGGCGCGCGAGGTTCGCGGCCCTCTGCAGGACCTCGCGAAGGCGGGCGCGCGGCACAAGTACGACCATGGCCACGCGCTGGTCCTCGCCGGCGGGCCCGGGACCGGGGGGGCGGGGCGGCTGGCCGCGCGCGGCGCGCTCCGGGTCGGGGCCGGGGCCGTGACGGTGGGCGTGCCGCCCGCCGCGATCCCCGAGAACGCGGCGCGGCTCGACGCGATCATGCTGCGGCCGGTCGAGGACCTGGGCGCGTTCCTGGAGGGGCCGGGGGCGAAGATGAACGCGGTCTGCCTCGGGCCCGGGCACGGCGGCGGAGCGCCGACGCGCGCGGCCGTCGCGGCGGCCTGCGGGTCGGGGCGCGCGGTGGTGCTCGACGCGGACGCGCTGACGAGCTTCGAGGACGAGCCCGGGGCGCTCTTCGCCTTGCTGCACGAGCGCTGCGTCATCACCCCGCATCTGGGCGAGTTCGGCCGGGTCTTTCCCGACCTGCACGCGCGCCTGGCCGAGCCGGCGGAGCGCGGGCCGGCCTTCTCGAAGGTCGATGCGGCGCGCGAGGCGGCGGCGCGGGCGGGCGCCGTGGTGCTGCTCAAGGGTGCGGACACCGTGATCGCACATCCGGACGGCCGCGCCTCGGTCAGCGCCGCGGTCTACGAGCGCGCGGCGCCCTGGCTCGCCACCGCAGGGGCGGGCGACGTGCTGGCGGGCTTCGTCGCGGGGCTGCTCGCGCGCGGCTTCGCCCCCGTGCGCGCCGCCGGGACCGCCGCCTGGCTGCACGTCGAGTGCGCCCGGCGCTTCGGGCCGGGGCTGATCGCCGAGGACCTGCCGGAGCAGGTTCCGGGCGTGTTCCGCCAGCTCGGGCTCTGAATCCGGGTCCCGAATTTTACCCTATCGTCCCCGGAACCCGCTTGTTATAGGAGCGGCGACTTCGGGGGCCGCTGCCCCGGCGCGGGCGTGGTGGAATTGGTAGACACGCGAGATTTAGGTTCTCGTGCCTCATGGGCTTGGGGGTTCGAGTCCCTCCGCCCGCACCAGGACGACGCTCCCGCACGGCGGCGGAGACGGGCCGGTCCCGGCCCGGACAGGCGATCAAGGGAACGACGATGCAGGTGACGGAGACCAAGTCGGAAGGGCTGCACCGCGAGTACGCGGTCACGGTCGGGGCGGACGCGCTCGCGGCCAAGACCAACGAGAAGCTCGAGCGGGTGCGCGCCGACTTCCAGATGAAGGGCTTCCGCAAGGGCAAGGCGCCGCTGCCGCTGCTCAAGAAGATGTTCGGCAAGTCGCTGATGGGCGAGGTCGTGCAGGAGACGGTGCAGGAGACGGTGCAGCAGCACCTCGAGGACACCGGCCACCGCCCGGCGCAGCAGCCCGACGTCGAGGTCAAGAACCGGACCTTCGACGAGGGCGACGACCTGACGGTCGAGATCCGCTACGACATGCTGCCGGACGTGCCCGAGGTCGATTTCGCCGGCATCGCGCTCGAGAAGAAGGTGGTCGAGGTCGACGACGCCGCGGTCGAGGAGGCGCTGGAGCGGCTGGCCGAGAGCTCGGTCGACTACGAGGCCGAGGAGGGGCGCGCCGCGGCCGAGGGCGACCAGGTCGTGCTCGACTTCGTGGGCAAGGTCGACGGCGAGGCGTTCGAGGGCGGCTCGGCCGAGGACTACCCGCTGGTCATCGGCTCGTCGAGCTTCATCCCGGGCTTCGAGGAGCAGCTGACGGGCGCGAAGGCCGGCGAGGAGAAGAGCGTCGCGGTCACCTTCCCCGAGAACTACGGCGCCGAGCACCTGGCGGGCAAGGAAGCGAGCTTCGACTGCACCGTCAAGGAGGTGCGCGCGCCGCAGAAGGCCGGGATCGACGACGCGCTCGCCCAGCGCTATGGCGCCGAGGACCTGGACGGTCTCAAGGGCCAGATCCGCGAGCGCATCGAGCAGGAATACGAGGGCGCGACCCGCACGCTGCTCAAGCGCCGGCTGCTCGACGCGCTCGACGAGCGGGTGCAGTTCGACCTGCCCCCCTCGCTGGTCGAGGCGGAAGCGCAGCAGATCGCCCACCAGCTCTGGCACGAGGAGCACCCGGAGGTGCAGGGCCACGACCACGAGAAGGTCGAGCCCGACGACGAGCACCGCAAGCTCGCCGAGCGCCGCGTGCGCCTTGGCCTGCTGCTCGCCGAGGTCGGGCAGAAGGAGAAGGTCGAGATCAGCGACCAGGAGCTCGGCCAGGCGATCATGGCGCAGGCGCAGCAGTATCCGGGCCGCGAGCGCGAGTTCTTCGACTTCGTGCGCCAGAACCGCGGCGCGCTCGAGCAGATCCGCGCGCCGCTGTTCGAGGACAAGGTCGTCGACCTGATCCTCGGAAAGGCCAAGGTCGAGGAGAAGCCGGTCTCGAAGGACGAGCTCCAGGGCGAGATCGAGGCGCTCGACGAGGAAGAGGCGCCCGCGTCCTGACCGGATCGGGCCGCGCGGCGCGCGGTCCGCCGATCGCCGGCCGGGGCGGAGCCGGTCCCGGCACGGGTGCGCCGCGCCGGGCGGGGGCGTCCGGTCCTTGCGGCAGCCTCCGGCAATGCTTACACCAGTTGGTGAGGCAGGCGGCCGCGCCGCGGTCGGCCTACATGAGCGAGGCTCCCCAATGAAAGACCCCGCCGAGACCTACGGCAGCTTCATCATCCCGACGGTC
>DATKCY010000006.1:0-5290 GCA_035512995.1 Thermohalobaculum sp. | reverse complement strand
CCCGAGGCCGCGGCCAGGATGTGCGGCGTCGAGCGGTAGTTCTGCTCGAGCCGGATCACGCGCGCGCCCGGAAAATCCTTCTCGAAGCGCAGGATGTTGCCGACCTCGGCGCCGCGCCAGCCATAGATCGACTGGTCGTCGTCGCCGACGCAGCAGATGTTCCGCTCGCCCGCCGCCAGCAGGCGCAGCCACAGGTACTGCGCGACGTTGGTGTCCTGGTACTCGTCGACGAGGATATAGCGGAAGCGGCGCTGGTAGTCCGCCAGCACGTCCTCGTGGTGCTGGAAGATGCGGACGACGTGGAGCAGCAGGTCGCCGAAATCGACGGCGTTCAGCGTGCGCAACCGCTCCTGATAGGCGGCGTAGAGCTCCGTCGCGCGGCCGTGCGCGCAACCCGCCTCGTCCGCCGGCACCTGGCTTGGCCCGAGGGCGCGGTTCTTCCAGCGGTCGAGGAGCCCGCCGAACATCCGCGCCGGCCAGCGCTTGTCGTCGATCCCCTCGGCCGCCAGCAGCTGCTTTATCAGCCGGAGCTGGTCGTCGGTGTCGAGGATGGTGAAGTTCGACTTCAGCCCCACCAGCTCGGCATGCCGGCGCAGGATCTTGACGCAGATCGAGTGGAAGGTGCCGAGCCACGGCATCCCCTCGACCCCGCCGCCGAGCAGGTCGCCGATCCGCGCCTTCATCTCGCGCGCGGCCTTGTTGGTGAAGGTCACCGCCAGGACCTGGCTCGGCCACGCGCGGCGCTGATGGATCAGGTGCGCGAGCCGCGTCGTCAGCGCCCGCGTCTTGCCCGTGCCGGCGCCGGCGAGCACGAGCACCGGCCCGTCCATCGCCTCCACCGCCTCCCGTTGCGGCGGGTTCAGGCCCGAAAGATAGGGCGCCGCCGCGGCCGCCCGCTCGGAGAGGCGCCGCTCGTCCCACGCGGCGAACGCGTCTCTCTCGCTCTGCTGCTCCCTCATGGCTCCGACAATAGCCTCGCCGCCGCCCGCTTTAAAGATTTTGTTCGCATGATGTTCCAGACGCTGCGCAAAAAGTTTCGATGCGCGCGCGCGGCCGTCTTGCAAGCCGCCGCGCCGACCCCATCGTTTCGGGCCGAAGCGGTAACGGAGAGCGAGGGCGTCCCCATGTTCGGTCTGAAGAAGACGGCGATGCCGGGCCCGGAGCAGGCGCTGCCGGGGCGGAGCGAGCCGATCGCAACCGCCGAGCGCCACTTCATCAACGACCGCCCGCTGCTCGGACCCTACCCCGAGGGCGCCGAGGAGGCGGTCTTCGGCATGGGCTGCTTCTGGGGCGTCGAGCGCGGCTTCTGGAAGCTGCCGGGCGTCTGGGTCACGATGGTCGGCTATGCCGGCGGCTCGACCCCGAACCCGACCTATCACGAGGTCTGCAGTGGCCGCACCGGGCATACCGAGGTTGTGCGCGTGATCTACGAGCCGCAGAAGATCTCCTACGAGGACCTGCTGCGGGCATTCTGGCAGAACCACGATCCGACCCAGGGCATGCGCCAGGGCAACGACATCGGCACACAGTACCGCTCGGCGATCCACTACCGGACCGAGGAGCAGCGCCGCCTGGCCGAGCTGAGCCGCGACGCCTACCAGAAGCGTCTGTCGGAGGCCGGCTATGGCCGGATCACGACGGAGATCGAGCCCGCGCCGCCGTTCTACATGGCCGAGGATTATCACCAGCAGTATCTGGCGAGGAACCCGGGCGGCTACTGCGGCGTCGGCGGCACGGGAGTTGCCTGTCCCGCAGGGTTGGAAGCCTGAGGCTCGCGGCCCCGCGCCCGGCGTGACGACCTGGAGCGCCATCGCGACCGTGCCCGGCGAGGCCGCGGCCGAGGCGCTCGGCGAGGCGATGGACCGGCTCGAGCCCGGCCCCACCGGGGTCGGCGTCTTCGAGGTCGAGGACGGCTCCGGCCTCTGGGAGGTCGGCGGCTACTTCGATGCGCGACCGGACGAGGCGGGGCTTGCGCTGCTGGCGGCGGTTCAGGGCGCCCGGCCGTTCGCGGTCAGCCGCATCGAGGAGCGCGACTGGGTCTCGCAGGTGCGCCGCGAGCTCGTTCCCGTCGAGGCCGGACGCTTCACGGTCTACGGCGCCCACGATGCGCACCGGGTCGGGCCGCATCGGCTGGGGTTGCGCATCGAGGCCGCGATGGCCTTCGGCACCGGCCACCACGGCACGACGCTCGGCTGCCTCACGCTCCTCGACCGCTGGCTGCGCCGCGGGGCACGGCCCGCCCGCGCGGCCGACGTCGGCTGCGGCACAGGCGTGCTGGCGATGGCGGCAGCCCGCGCGCTCCACTTGCCCTGCGTCGCGACCGACATCGACCCGGTCGCGGTGGCGACCGCCCGTGCGAACGTCGCGGCGAACGGCCTCGCGCCCTGGATCCGGATCGGGCGAGCGGTCGGCTTCGAAGCGCCGCTGCTGCGCGAGCGGTCGCCCTACGACCTGGTGTTCGCCAACATCCTGGCGCACCCGCTGAAGCGGCTCGCGCCGTCGATGGCCGCCCATGCGGCTCCGGGCGGCTCAGTCATCCTGTCGGGGCTGCTGGCCGCGCAGGCGGCGGGGGTCGAGGCGGTCTATCGCGGTCACGGCTTCGGCCGCCGATGCTCGATCACCCTCGCCGGGTGGACCTCGCTGCATCTGGTCCGGAACGAGAAGCGGCCGCCCCGCGGACGGGGCGGCCGCATGCGTGCCGCGCGCGCTTGGTGAAACGCGGGGGCTAGAACTGGCCGCGGCGGGCGAACAGCTCGATGTCGCCGCGGGTGAGGCCCAGGTCGTCGAGCTGCTCGGCATCCAGCGCGCTCAGGATGCGGACGGTGCGGCGCATCTCCCGCCAGCGCGTGAAGCGGCCGATCAGGTCGTTCGCGCGGGTGATGACGCCGTGCGCCACGTGGGTCGACAGCGGAAGGCTGCGGGGGGTTTCGATCAAGGCCATGACGGCTACTCCGGCTTTTCGTGTTGCGACGCGCGGCGCTGGCCGCTGAGGGTCTGCAGATAGGGGGCGCAAATCCCTGCAACAACTGCCTGAATTGCATGCCGGTCATGCACGCCGAGCATGCCTTGTGCGGTGCACCAAAAGCCGACCTCCCGCGGCTCGAAAGCGACCCCTCGCGGTCTTCGGCGCTGGTCTTCGTTCCTGTTTCGTGCTATTCGCAGCACGGGCAGGAGCGGGGGCAGGGGAAAATTCATGCGGGTGATCGGCTTCGATCCCGGCCTGCGATGGACCGGGTGGGGTGTCGTCGAGGTCGCGGGCTCCCGGCTGAGCCACGTGGCGAACGGGGCGGTGGCCTCGGGCGAGGGTCCGCTCGCGGTCCGGCTCGCGCGGCTCTACGAGGGCGTCCGGCGCGTGCTGGCCGAGCAGGCGCCCGACGAGGCGGCGGTCGAGCACACCTTCGTCAACAAGGACGCGGCGGGCACGCTGAAGCTCGGCCAGGCGCGCGCCATCTCGCTGCTCGCGCCGGCGCAGGCGGGGTTGGCCGTCGCCGAATACGCGCCGAACGCGGTCAAGCGCATGGTCGTCGGTGTCGGCCATGCCGACAAGCGCCAGGTGCAGCACATGGTCCGCCGCCTGTTGCCGGGGGTCCAATTCGAGCGCGAGGACGCGGCCGACGCGCTCGCGGTCGCCATCTGCCACGCCTGGCAGGCCGGTGCCGCGCGCAGGCGCGAGGCCGCGGCGGGGGCGCAGGCATGATCGGCAAGATCACCGGCCGGGTCGATTATGTCGCCGAGGACCACGTGCTGATCGAGGCGGCCGGCGTCGGCTATGTCGTCTACTGCGCGTCGCCGACGCTCGCGCGGCTGCCGCGCCCGGGCGAGGTCGCGGCGCTCTACACCGAGCTGGTGGTGCGCGAGGACCTGATGCAGCTCTACGGCTTCCGCACGCTGGCCGAGCGCGAATGGCACCGCCTGCTGACCTCGGTGCAGGGGGTCGGCGCGCGCGGCTCGCTCGCGATCCTCGGCACCTGCGGGCCCGAGGGGGTGGGCCGGGCGCTGGCGCTCGGCGACGCGGGGGCGATCCGGGCGGCGCCGGGGATCGGGCCGAAGCTCGCGCAGCGGATCGTGAACGAGCTCAAGGACCGGGCCCCCGCCGTCATGGCGCTCGGCGCCGCGGGTCAGCGGCGGGCGGCGGCCTCGGGCCCGGTCGCCGCTTCGCCCGGGCCGCTGACCGAGGAGGAACCACCCGGGAACGCCGCGGCCAGCGCCGACGCCCTCTCGGCGCTGATGAACCTCGGCTACGACCGCGGCGAGGCCGCGGCCGCCGTCGCCCGCGCGGCCGGGGAGGCGCCCGATGCCGAGGCGCCGGGGCTGATCCGCGCGGCGCTGAAGACGCTGGCGCCTGCCTGACGATGAAAGCGCGCATGCCCTCTCCCCCGACCCCTCTCCCGCCGGGAGAGGGGGGCGCGGGCGGCGCGGCCGGGCCTTCCCTTCTCCGCTTCGGAGGGGGGATAGGGGGGAGGCAGGGGCCGCTCCCTTCCCCTCGGGCCGCCTCCGCCTCTAGGCTGCCGCGATGACGCATCCCGACCCGATCGTGAGAGCCGAGCCCGAGCCCGAGGACCGGGCCGCCGAGGCGGCCGAGGACGCCCGCGCGCTGCGGCCGGAAACCCTCGACGACTTCACCGGCCAACCGGAGGCGCGCGCGAACCTGCGGGTGTTCATCGAGGCTGCGCGCCGGCGCGCAGAGGCGATGGACCACCTGCTGCTCTACGGGCCGCCGGGCCTCGGCAAGACGACGCTGGCGCAGATCGTCGCGCGCGAGCTCGGCGTGAATTTCCGCATGACCTCCGGCCCGGTGCTGGCGAAGCCCGGCGATCTGGCGGCGGTGCTGACCAATCTCGAGCCGCGCGACGTGCTTTTCATCGACGAATGCCACCGCCTGTCGCCGGTGGTCGAGGAAATCCTCTACCCGGCGATGGAGGACTTCGAGCTCGACCTCGTGATCGGCGAGGGCCCGGCCGCGCGCACGGTGCGGATCGACCTCTCCCCCTTCACGCTGATCGGCGCGACGACCCGGCTCGGCCTGCTGACGACGCCCTTGCGCGACCGCTTCGGCATTCCGACCCGGCTCGAGTTCTACAGCCCCGCCGAGCTCGAGATCATCGTCGCCCGCGGCGCCCGGCTGATGGCGCTCGACGCCGAGCCCGACGGGATCGGCGAGATCGCGACCCGCGCCCGCGGCACGCCGCGGATCGCCATGCGCCTCTTGCGCCGCGTCGCCGACTTCGCGCTGGTCGAGACCGAGGGCCGCGTGACCCGCGCGCTCGCCTCCCGTGCCCTGGAACGCCTC
>DATKCY010000005.1:0-28586 GCA_035512995.1 Thermohalobaculum sp. | reverse complement strand
GGAGGAGGAGGTCGCCGAGCTCGTCGCGGATCTTTCCGGGCGCGCCGTCCTCGATCGCCTCCGCGACCTCGTGCGCCTCCTCGACCGTGTAGGGCGCGATCGAGCGGAAGGTCTGCTCGCGGTCCCAGGGGCAGCCGTCGGGCGCGCGGAGCCGCGCCATGATCTCGAGCAGCCGCTCGATCCCGCCCTCGCGGTCGAAGACCAGCCGGTCCGAGCGTTCGCGCCCGCTCATGCCGCGCCTCCGCGGGCGCGGCGCCGCTCGGCCCGGATGTTCAGCATGTTGCCGGCCAGGATCACGAGGCCCCCCGCGAACACCGCGACCTCCAGCGGCTCGCCGTAGAGGACCATGCCGACGACGGCGATCAGCGGCAGGCGCGCGAAGTCCATCGGCGCCACGACCGCGGCCGGCGCCCGTTGCAGCGCCGAGGTGATGCAGAGGTGGGCGGTCAGCCCGCAGACGCCGGCGACGGCGACCCAGAGCGCGGCGTCCCCCGTGGGCCAGACGACGTCGCCGTCGAAGCCGGCGGTCGCGAGGCCGAAGACGCTCTGCATCCCCGTCATCCAGAACAGGATGATGAAGGTCGTGACGTTCCGCGACAGCTTCTTCGTCGTCAGGAAGCTGCCGGCGAAGAACACGGCCGCGAGCGCCGCCGCGGCGTGGCCGGGCTCGATCGGCGTGACGCCGGGGCGGGCGACGAGCAGGATGCCGACGAAGCCCGCGGCAGCGGCGGTCAGCCGGGCTCGCGTCATCGCCTCGCCCAGCACCAGCGGCGCCAGCACCGCGACCCAGATCGGCGTGGTGAACTCGAACGCGAAGACCTGGGCGAGCGGGATCAGGCCGACCGCCAGGAACCAGAGGTTCTGGCCGATGAAGTGCAGCACGTTGCGCAGCAGGTGGAGCCCGAGCCCCGTCATCCGCAGCGCCGCCAGCCGCCCCGTGCCCCAGCCGAACCCCGCGACCAGCGCGAAGCCGAGCACCGAGCGGTAGAGCATGATCTCGAACGTATCGAGCCGGCCCGAGAGCTCCCGCCCCGCGACCGCCATCAGCGAGAAGGACGCGACCGCTCCGGTCATCCAGAGCGCGGCGGCGCCCGCGGAGTCGGCCGCCGCGGCCGGCCGGGCGCGTGCAGGCGCCGCCCCGAGCGGGGCCTCGCGGCTGCGGCTCATCCGACCAGCGCCTCGCCCCCGGCCGGCTGCCAGCCGAGCGCGTCGAGTCCGGTCCACGCGGCGGCCTTGCCGAGGTTGTGCCACCAGGCGAGCGCCTCGCGGAGAAGGGGCCTCGCGGCCTCCCACGACGCGTCGGGCGACGGTCCCCGGGCGGCGACGAGGCCGACGCGGCGCTCGCCGAGGAAGGCCGCCAGCGCCCGCGCGCGCGGCAGGTGGTAGGCGTCGCTCGCCAGCGCCAGGCGCTCCATGCCGTGGCGCCGGGCGATCCCGAACGAGAAGCGCAGGTTCTCGAAGGTGCTGTCGGCGCGGTCCTCGAGCAGCACCCGCTCCGGGGGCACGCCGAGCCGGACCGCGTGCGCGCGCATCAGCACCGCGACCGGCGTGCCGATGCGGGCCGCGGGCCCGCCCGATACGATCAGCGCACCGGCCTTGCCGGCCTCCCAGACCTCGACCGCCGCGGCGACCCGGCCGCTGCTGGCCTTGCCGAGGTTGCCTTTCCTGTCGATACCCGCGCCGAGCACGACGATGGCGTCGACCGGCGCCCCGATCGAGCGCCCCGCGAGGTGCGCGTCGAGCGTCCGCTCCGCCGCCCAGAGCACGGCACCGGCGGTCAGGGCCCAGACGGTGACGCCGAGAAGCAGGAGGCCGAGCAGCCAGCGACATGTGCTTCGCAAGGTACGACTGTCAGATGCTTTCACAGTACGAACACGGTGGATCTAATTATCGCATTCACTCCGGCATGCTCCTTTCGGACATCAACCAGAATGCGGCTTTCCTTGTATTTCAGGTTGAAGGGTGTCTGCGCGATGTCGACACCGCTGCCCATTACCACGCGGATACCCGGTCCGGCGGGTTTATCCAAGTTGGCCTTGAAGGTAAAAGCCGGGATGTGCTCGGTAACTATCAGGTATTTATACGGCGTACTGTCGTTCACTTTGTCGACAAATCTGCCGATGTCTTTGTTGCTCATATGCTGGAACACCTGCCTTACGAGGGCAACATCTCCCATTGGCAACTCATCCGCTGCAATATTCACGTGCTTGAACTCAAGTTTATCGTCACGGTAGTTCGCAATATTCCGACGTATCACTTCCTGAGATATGTCGCACCCGACGTATTGACGCGAATCCGCAACGAGATTTTTTCCGACGTTAAAGTCGCCGCACCCCAGATCCACGATGACTGGTCGGTCCAGTGCCGAAAGGAAACGCTTGACCTCTTTTATGTACGGTTCGACGACGCTCTGGTCATGCGAGCCAGGGCCGGACGTAGAATTTCCCTGAAGGTCCCGGCCCCACAAGCCTTCACGATATATTTTGTTGAAACTTTCCTCGGCAGTCAGATGCCTGTACTTGCGCTCCATCCCAAACTGCTTTGCTTTTAATTGCAAGAGTTTGCTGAAGACGTGCGTCGGCAACGCTTTTTTTAGCGCCCAGTCGAAGATCATCGGTTCTTCCCCATTTGCAAACCACCTTCCGGTCGTCCGTCGCACCAATGACCTGCAAACGCTTTAAAAAATCACTCCCATTCGATCGTGCCGGGCGGTTTCGAGGTGACGTCGTAGGTCACGCGGTTGATGCCGCGGACCTCGTTGATGATCCGGCTCGCCGTCCGGCCCAGGAACTCGTGGCTGAACGGGTAGTAGTCGGCCGTCATGCCGTCGACCGAGGTGACGGCGCGGAGCGCGCAGACGTGGTCGTAGGTGCGCCCGTCGCCCATGACGCCGACGCTGCGCACCGGCAGCAGGACGGCGAAGGCCTGCCAGATCTCGTCGTAGAGCCCGGCGCGGCGGATCTCGTCGAGATAGACCGCGTCGGCCTTTCGCAGGATCCCGAGCTTTTCCCGGTCGACCGCGCCGGGGCAGCGGATCGCGAGGCCGGGCCCGGGGAACGGATGGCGGCCGACGAAGCCCTGCGGCAGGCCGAGCTCGCGGCCGAGCGCGCGGACCTCGTCCTTGAAGAGCTCGCGCAAGGGTTCCACGAGGGCCATGTTCATGGCGGCAGGCAGGCCGCCCACATTGTGGTGCGACTTGATCGTGACCGAGGGGCCGCCGGAGAAGGAGACCGACTCGATCACGTCCGGGTAGAGGGTGCCCTGCGCGAGGAACTTCGCGTCGCCGGCCTCGCGCGCATGGCGCTCGAACACCTCGATGAAGAGCCGCCCGATGGTCTTGCGCTTCTCCTCCGGGTCCTCGACGCCCGCGAGCGCGGTCAGGAAGCGGTCGGACTCGTCGGCCGCGATCAGCGGGATGTTGTAGTGGTCGCGGAAGAGCGTCACGACCTCCTCCGCCTCGCCCGCGCGCATCAGGCCGGTGTCGACGAAGACGCAGGTGAGCTGGTCGCCGATCGCCTCGTGGATCAGCACCGCGGCGACGGCGCTGTCGACCCCGCCCGAGAGGCCGCAGATGACCTTTCCCGACCCGACCTGTGCGCGGATCGCGTCGATCGCCTGGTCGCGGTAGGCGGCCATCGTCCAGTCGCCGGAGAAGCCGGCGATGGCCCTGGTGAAGTTCTCGAGCAGCCGCGGGCCGTTCGGCGTGTGCCAGACCTCCGGGTGGAACTGCACCGCGTAGAGGCGGCGGCGCTCGTCGGCGATGACGGCGCAGGGGGCGCCGGGGGAGGCGGCGAGCACCTCGAACCCGTCCGGCAGGCGGGTCACGCGGTCGCCGTGGCTCATCCATACCTGCTCGCGCTCGGCCGCGAACAGGCCCTCGAACAGCGGCGAGGCGGCCTGCTCCTCGATGAAGGCGCGGCCGAACTCACGGTGGTGGCCGCCCTCGACCGCGCCGCCGAGCTGCTCGACCATGACCTGCTGGCCGTAGCAGATGCCGAGGACCGGCACGCCGGCCTCGAAGACGGCGTCGGCCGCGCGCGGGCTGCCGGGGTCCGCCACGCTGGCCGGGCCGCCGGAGAGGATGATCGCCTTCGGGGCGAGGCGCCGGACCAGCGCCGCGTCGACGCGGTCGAACGGGTGGATCTCGCAGTAGATCCGGCTCTCGCGCAGGCGGCGCGCGATCAGCTGGGTGACCTGGCTGCCGAAGTCGACCACGAGGCAGGCCTCGTGCTCTCGGGCGCCGGGAAGAGCTCCGGGCTCGGGCGCGGCGGTCATGGCGCAGGCTCCGCGGGACGAAACGGTTTTCGAGCCGCCTCTATAGGCGCGGGCACGCCCGCTGTCATCCGGGCATGTCGTTCCCGGGCGAGGGAGGGGCGAAATCATCCGGTTGTGGGCGCGTGGCCCCGGCCATAAGAGCCGCGGGCGCACAAGGGCCGGTCGGGGAGAGGAAAACATGGAGCAGGATCGCGTAGGACGGCGGCGCGGCGGCGGCGGGGCCGCAAGGCGGGCAGAGCGGACGGCACCGGTGATCGAGGCCGTGCGCTTCATCACGCGCAACGTGCCCGACTTCGACATCCTGACGCCGGAGGCGATCGAGATCATCGAGGCGAACGCCGAGACGGTGCTCGAGGAGATCGGCGTCGCCTTCGTCGAGAACCCGGCCGCGCTCGAGCGCTGGCGCGAGGCCGGCGCGGACGTCGTCGACGAGCGGGTGCGCATCCCCCGCGGCCTCGCGCGCGAGCTCTGCAAGACGGCGCCCTCGAGCTACGTCCAGCACGCGCGCAACCCCGAGCGCTCGGTCGAGATCGGCGGGCGCAACCTGGTGCTTGCCCCGGTCTACGGCCCCCCCTTCATTCGCGACCGCGACGGCGGGCGGCGCTATGCGACGATCGCCGACTTCCAGAAGCTGGTGAAGCTCGCCTATGTCTCGAAGTGGCTGCACCACTCGGGCGGCACGGTCTGCGAGCCGACCGACGTGGCGGTGAACAAGCGCCATCTCGACATGCTGCACGCGCACATGACGCTCTCCGACAAGCCGTTCATGGGGTCGGTCACGGCGCCCGAGCGCGCGCGGGATTCGGTCGAGATGTGCGAGGTGCTGTTCGGCCGCGACTTCGTGGCCGGGAACGCGGTGATGACCTCGCTCATCAACATCAACTCGCCGCTGACCTTCGATTCGACGATGATGGGCGCGCTCGAGGTCTATGCCGCGGCGGGGCAGGGGACGATCATCTCGCCCTTCATCGTCGGCGGCGCGATGGCGCCGGTGACGGTCGCGGGAACCCTGACGCAGGTGCTGGCCGAGGTGCTGGCCGGCGTCGCCTACTCGCAGCTCGTGCGCCCCGGCGCGCCGGTGATCTTCGGCGCGTTCGTGACCTCGATCGACATGAACTCGGGCGCGCCGACCTTCGGCACGCCGGAGGCGTCGAAGATCCTCTACGGTGCCGGCCAGCTCGCGAGGCGGATGGGGCTGCCGTTCCGTTCGGGCGGCGCGCTCTGCGGCTCGAAGCTGCCGGACGCGCAGGCGGGCTACGAGAGCGCGAACACGCTGAACGCGGCGCTGCTCGGCGGCGTCAACTTCTGCCTGCACGCGGCCGGCTGGCTCGAGGGCGGGCTCTGCGCGAGCCCCGAGAAGCTGGTGCTCGACGCCGACCAGCTGGGTGTCCTGCACTCGATCGCGGCCGGCGTCGAGATCGACGAGAACGGGCAGGCGATGGACGCGATTCGCGAGGTCGGCCCCGGCGCGCACTATCTGGGCTGCGCCCACACCCAGGCGAACTTCAAGAGCGCGTTCTGGCGGAGCGGCGTGTTCGACTACAAGCCGTTCGAGCAGTGGGCCGACGAGGGCGGGCGCGACAGCTTCGAGCTGGCCGCGCGCCGGGTCGAGCGGCTGCTCGAGACCTATCAGGCCCCGCCGATCGACCCGGGCGTCGAGGAGGGCCTCCGCGATTTCGTGGCGAAGCGGAAGGAGCGCGAGGCCGACGCCTTCGCCTGAGGCCCGACTGCCGCCTCGCGCGCCGCGGCGGCCGGGGTGATCCCGGCGTCGCGGCATTCGGCGAGGAAAGCCGCCAGCACCTGGAGATGCCGCCCGGGCCGGTAGCCCGCGGCGCCTTCGCGCCTTCGCGCCTCGAGCGCCGCCTCCTCGCGCGCGAGCCGCGGCAAAAGCGCCTCGCGCGGCTCCGCCAACAGGCCCGGCACGGCGGCCGGCAGGTCGCGCTGGCGGCGGTAGTGCCGCGCGCCGACGCCCGCGGCTTGGACCATCAGCACCGGGCGCAGCATCGCGTCCTGCGGGGTCAGCTGTTTCATCGCACGTGTTCCCTGCTGCCGTGGTTCGCGGAGCAGGGTCGGCGCGGGCGCGCTTCGTTGCGCGTCCGGGGGGTGGAGCGCACGCTTCGCTGCCGCCGGAGCGGTCGCTGCGTGGCTCCAAGTATTAATGAAAAGTAAAAATAACCATTTATGCACCGTTTAATGTTCTGTTCACCTTCGCCGAAGCATTCTGGAGTTGTGGGAACATCAGAACATGCAAGGCAACCAAAGATGTCCGGAACGAAAGACATCCTGACCGCGTGCGCGGGGGCCGTCGCTCGCGCATTCCCGAATGCGAAGGCGGGATCGCGGCACGAGGCGGCGCTCTATCTCGCGCATACGGACCGGGGCGAGAGCATCCGTGCGCTCGCGCGGGCCACCGGCGCGCATCCGAGCACGGTGCTCCGCACCGTGCGCCGGGTCGAGGACCGGCGCGACGATCCGCTGCTCGACACCGTGCTCGGCGGGATCGAGGCCGAGTGCGGGCGGGCAAGCGCGGGCGCGTGCCACCCGGCGCTGCCGGCGCTCGAGGCGAAGACCGCCGATCCCGGCCGCGACCTGCCGCGCGCCCCGGGGCAGGCCCCGTCGGAGGAGACCGTGCGGCGCGAGGCGAAGCGCTTTCTGCGCCGGCTGGCGGAGCCCGGATCGATCCTCGTGATCGCGCCCGGCGCCGAGAAGGGCGGCGTCTTCTGCGCCGCGAACCAGCACCGCAAGCCGATCGCGATGCTGCCGGTCGCGATGGCCGCCGAGTTCCTGCGCCGCGACTGGATCGGCCTCTCGGCGCGGGGACAGGCGACGACCCGCTACGCGATCACCGATGTCGGCCGCGCCTGGCTGCGCCGCACGCTGGCCGAGGAGGCGGAGGCCAAGCGCGCGCGGGACGGCGCGGGGCCGTTCGCCGCCCAGCACCGGCTCGCCGGCACGCGCCAGGCCATGGACCCGGTCTCGGGCCGGCCCGAGCAGCTTGCGGTCAATCTGGGCGAGAGCCCGCTCGGCTGGCTCGCCCGGCGGAAGGGGGTCGACGGCCGGCCGTTCCTCGCGCCCGCCGAGGTCGAGGCGGGGGAGCGGCTGAGGAGCGACTTCGAGGTGGCGCAGATGGTCCCATCGGTCGCGCAGGACTGGCGCAAGTTCCTGACGCCGGGCGACAAGCTCTCCGGCTCGCCGCTCCCCCGCGGCCCGGCGGAGGGGCCGTCGGCCGCGCGCGACCGGGTCTCGGCCGCGCTCGCGAGCCTCGGGCCGGGGCTCTCCGACATCGCCGTCCGGACCTGCTGCTTCCTCGAGGGGCTGGAGGCGAGCGAGCGCCGCTTCGGCTGGTCGGCCCGCTCGGGCAAGGTCGTGCTGAAGATCGCCCTGCAACGGCTGGCCGAGCACTACGGCCTCGTGCCGGCGAGAGGAGAGGACGGAGAAGGGTAGCTGCCCGGACCCCCGTTCAGGGAAGGGGAGCCATCCCCGCCGCACGCGATGCCCTTCCCCCTGCAAGGGGGAGGGCCCAGGCCTGGGCGTCCCGCGCCGTCAGCCCCGCCCGGCCCCGCGGCAGGATCGGCGTCGGGCAGCATTGACCCCGCCCGGTCGCCGCGCCAGTCTCGCGCGCCATGACCGCGCGGCTGATCGAGACGGAGGAGGACGTCGCCGAGGGCGCGGCGTGGCTGGCCGGGGCCGAGCCGCGCTTCGCCGACGCGCTCGCGCTGACCGGACCCCTGCCGCTCCGCCGGCGCGAGGGCGGGTTCCCGGCGATGCTGCGGACGATCTGCGGCCAGCAGCTCTCGGTCGCGGCCGCCGACAGCGTCTGGAACAGGCTGGTCGCCGAGGGCGCCGACGGGCCCGAGCGGCTGGCGGCGCTCGACGACGAGGTGCTCCGCGCCTGCGGGCTGTCGCGCCAGAAGATCCGCTACGCAAGGGCCCTGGCCGAGGCCGGGCTCGACTTCGAGGCGCTCGCGCTCATGCCCGAGGACGAGGCGATCGCGAGCCTGACCGCGCTGCCCGGCATCGGCGTCTGGACCGCCGAGATCTACCTGATGTTCTCGGTCGGGCGCGCCGACGTGTTCGCCCCCGGCGACCTGGCGCTGCAGGAGGCGGTCCGCCTGCTGTTCGACCTCGACGCGCGGCCGCGCGAGAAGGCGCTGCGCGCCCGGGCCGCGGCCTGGTCGCCCTGGCGCGCCGTTGCCGCGCGCCTGCTCTGGTCCTACTACAGGGTCGCCAAGCGTCGCGAGGGCGTCGCCTGAACGGAGACCTGCATGAGCCTCACCGGCCCCCGTCGCGACGCCCGCTCGGGCCACGCACGATCGCTGGTCGTCTTCCTCCACGGCTACGGCGCCGACGGCAACGACCTGATCGGGCTGGCCGATCCGCTGGCGCCGCACCTGCCGGACACCGCCTTCCTGGCGCCGAACGCGCCCGAGCGGAACGCGGTCAATCCGGGTGGCTGCCAATGGTTTCCGATCCCCTGGATCGACGGCAGCAGCGAGGATGCGCGCGCGGAGAGCTACCGCCGCTCGGTCGGAATCCTCGACGGCTGGCTGACGGAGGCGATGGAGGCCGAGGGCATTCCGCCCGTCCGGACCGCCGTCGTGGGCTTCAGCCAGGGCACGATGATGGCGCTGAGCGTGCTGCCGGCGCGCGCCGAGCCGGTCGCCTGCCTCGTCGGCTTCTCCGGCCGGCTGCTCGACCCGGAGGCGCTGCGGACGGCGCGCTCGAAGCCGCCCGTGCTGCTGGTCCACGGCGACCGGGACGAGATGGTTCCGGTCGCGTCTCTCGACGAGGCGAAGCGGGCGCTCGAGGGCGCCGGTTTCGACGTCCTTGCCCACGTCTCGCGCGGCATGGCGCACGGCATCGCGCCGGACGGCCTCGAGGTCGCGCTCGCGTTCCTGATGACGCATCTGGGCTATGCGGAATGATGGGCGGCAGGGACTTGCAGTGCAACGAAAGGGTCGTAGTATCCGGGCATCATCCAGCCGGTTGATGATCCGGCGGCGCGAGATACAGTGGACTTGTCCGGGGTGCGCGACCTGGCACCGCCTTCGGCCTCGGGCGACGGGACGGAGCAGTACGGGCAGGAGCGCATGGACGGCACATTCGCCAGGGCCTTCGTCAGGCAGCCCGGGGGCTGCCGCGATCATCCGGCGCTGGTGCTGAATGCGGATTATCGGCCGCTCAGCTACTTTCCGCTGTCGCTCTGGCCCTGGCAGGAGGCGATCAAGGCCGCGTTCCTGGACCGCGTCCAGATCGTCGCCGAATACGACACGCTTGTGCATTCGCCCTCGATGGCGATGCGGCTGCCCTCGGTGGTCGTGCTGCGCGACTACGTGAAGCCCGCGCGCTATCCGGCCTTCACGCGCTTCAACCTGTTCCTGCGCGACGAGTTCCGCTGCCAGTACTGCTCCAGCAGCGGCGAGCTGACCTTCGACCACGTGACCCCGCGCTCGCGCGGCGGGCGCACGACCTGGGAGAACGTGGTCGCCGCCTGCGGGCGCTGCAATCTGAGGAAGGCGAACCTGACGCTGCGCCAGGCGAACATGAGCCTGAACCGGCTGCCGCGGCGGCCGGAGGCGATGGAGCTGCAAAACAAGGGGCGCAAGTTCCCGCCGAACTTCCTGCACGAGAGCTGGCTCGACTTCCTCTACTGGGACGCCGAGCTCGAGAGCTGAGGCCGGCGCCGCGGGGCGGGGCAGGGTGCGCCTTCATGCGCACGGCTCCGGCAATGGTGCGCATTGAATGCGCACCCTACCGCCCGGCGCGGGCGGCGGAGGCCCAGAGGGCGGCGAGCACGAGCGAGAGGATCGCGTTCCAGCCGGCCATGGTGATGCCGAAAAGGTCCCAGACAATCTCGTCGCAGCGCACCAGCGGCGCGGTCATGATCTGGTCGAGCAGCTCGTCGGTCGAGAGGCCCTCGACCGGCCCGCCGACGCAGGTCGAGGGACCCTCCCACCAGCCCTGCTCGACCCCGGCGTGGAAGAGACCGAGGCCGGCGGCGACGAGCATGACGATCACGCCAAGGGCGGCGACCCGGCGGGCCTGGCGGGGGAGCGTCGCCACGACGACGGCGAGCCCCACGGCGATGACGTGCGGCCAGCGCTGCCAGATGCACATCGGGCAGGGGGCGAGCCCGCCGATGAACTGGAACGCGAGCGCGCCGAGAAGGAGCGCCGCGGAGCCGAGGCCCGCGAGACCTGCGAGGCCCGCGGGGCCCGCGAGCGCCCGCGCCGTCACAGCGCGTACCGGGCGGCGAGGAAGCCGCCGAAGAGCAGCACCACGCCCAACGTGAAGAAGAGGCCGAGCCGCTTCTCGATGAAGTCGCGCACCGGCGGCCCGAACCGCCAGAGGAGCGCCGCGACGAGGAAGAAGCGGAGCGCGCGCGCGGCGATCGACGAGAGGGTGAAGACGCCGAGGTCGAGCCCCGTGACGCCCGAGAGGATCGTGATGACCTTGTAGGGGAACGGCGTCACGCCGGCGAAGAACACGGCCCAGTCGCCCCAGTCGTTGTACCAGAGGCGGAACTCCTCGAACCGCCCGGCCTTGCCGTAGAATTCGAGGATGGGCCGGCCGATCTCCTCGAACGCGAAATAGCCGAGCGCGTAGCCGGCCATGCCGCCGAGGACCGAGGCGAGCGTGCAGACGCCGGCGATCAGCCACGCCTTCTCGCGCGCGGCGAGCACCATCGGGATCAGCAGCACGTCGGGCGGGATCGGGAAGACCGAGCTCTCGATGAAGCTGACGAGCGCCAGCACCCACAGCGCGTTTCGGTGCGCGGCGAGCGAGAAAGTCCAGTCGTATAGGCTACGTATCATCGCGGACGCTCGGTAGCAGCGGGCGGGTGCGCTTACAAGCACGCCGCGGGCGGCAGGGAGAGGGTGCGATGCGCTGGCGCGGACGACGGACGAGCAGCAGGGTCGAGGACAGGCGCGGGGGCCGCGGCGGCTTCGGCGGCAGGGTGTCGCGGGGCGGCCTCGGCGGCGGCGCGCTCCGCGGCCGCGGCATGCGGATCGGCGGCGTCGGCGCCATCGTGATCCTGGTGGTCGGGCTGTTCCTCGGCATCGATCCGGCGGTGCTGATGGGGGTGATCGGCGGCGGGGGCGGCGGCTACGGTCCGGCCGAGACCTCGCAGAGCGGCCCGAACACGATCGACGACGCGACCGAGGAGTTCGTGGCCGTGGTCCTGGCCGATACCGAGGAGGTTTGGGAGACCGTCTTCGCCGAGATGGGCGAGGACTACGACCCGCCGTCGCTGGTGCTGTTCTCGGGCGCCGTCCGCTCGGCCTGCGGCACGGCCAGCTCGGCCGTCGGCCCGTTTTACTGCCCGGGCGACGACAAGGCCTATCTCGACACGAGCTTCTTCGAGACGCTCGCGAGCCGCCACGGCGCCGCGGGCGACTTCGCGGCGGCCTATGTCATCGCGCACGAGGTGGCGCACCACGTGCAGAACGAGCTCGGCATCTCGTCCGACGTCAACGCCGCGCGCTCGGGCGCGTCCGAGACCGAGGCGAACCGGCTGTCGGTCCGGCTCGAGCTGCAGGCCGACTGCCTGGCCGGCGTATGGGCCGTGCGCGCCGACGAGCGCTTCGGCGTGCTCGAGCCCGGCGACATCGAGGAGGCGCTGACGGCGGCGGCGGCGATCGGCGACGATACCCTGCAGCGCCGGGCCGAGGGCCAAGTCGTGCCGGACAGCTTCACGCATGGCACGAGCGCGCAGCGGGTGCGCTGGTTCCGCCGCGGCTACGAGAGCGGCGAGCCGACCGCGTGCGACACCTTCTCGGCCGCGGAGCTCTGACCCGGATCCCGGGCCGCCGATTGACCGGCCGGCACGCTTGCCCTTAGATGCCGCCGGCGCCCGGATGGTGGAACGGTAGACACGAGGGTCTCAAAAACCCTTGCCGCAAGGCGTGCGAGTTCGAGTCTCGCTCCGGGCACCACCCGCGTCGCCGAGGAGCGGCAGGTGGGGAAAGATTGCGAGGGCGGACGCTGCGCCCTCGGCCATTCCCCTGACGACGCTTCAGCTCCGCTTGATCAGGAAGCCTTCCCCGGCGTTGATGAAGTTCGCCGGATCGAGGGCCTCGCGGTCGATGCGCACCTCGTAGTGCAGGTGCGTGCCGGTGCTGCGTCCGGTGTTGCCCATGTCGGCGATGCGCTGGCCGCGCGTCACGCGCTCGCCGACCTTGACGTGCGCCTTGCTCAGGTGGGCGTAGCGCGTCTCGATGCCGAAGGCGTGGCGGATCGTGACGATCCGGCCGTAGCCGCGCTGCCAGCCGGCGAAGGTGACCTCGCCGTCGCCGGTGGCGTGGATCGGGGTGCCCTCCGGGCCCGCGAAGTCCACACCCTTGTGCAGCGCGTGGCCGCGGCCGAGCGGGTCGCGCCGCGGGCCGAAGGAGCTGGTCAACCGCCCGGTGGTGGGCGCGCCGATCGGCATCCGCAGCGCTGCGAAGCGCATCAGGTTGACCTGCTCGAGGTCGGTCATCAGCGCCGCGAGCCGCGCCTCGGTCTCGGCCGAGACCTCGCGGGCGCTGACCTCGCCGGCCAGCGCCTCGAACGGTCCGCCGGCGCCGGTGTGGGAGTCCTTCGTCTCGCCCAGGATACGGTCGAGATCGAGGCCGGTGCGCTCGAACATGCCGCGCATGCCGTCGAGGCTCACGCGCGCGGCGTCCTCGATCCGGTCGAGCAGCGCGTCCTGCTCCTCGGCGAGCGACGCCACGTGCGCGCCCAGCGTCTCGGCCCGCTCGGCCGCGTCGTCTCGCTCGGCGATCACCTTCTCCATGGTGCTCGCGAGCGTGCCGAGCGTGTCGGCCAGCCCGTCCTTCTCGCTCTCGGCCTCAGCGAGCTCGAGGCGCAGCTCGTTCACCGCGCTCTGCGCGTCAACCAGCGCCTCGGTGTCGCCCAGCGCCTCGGCGCCCTTGCGCCGGTCGTCGGTGCGGAGTGCCGCGAGCTTGGTGCTCGCCTCGAGCAGCTCGCTCGAGGCCTCGGCGAAGGCGCGCTCGGTGCGGCCGAGCTCGCGCTGCGCTTCCTCGTGGCGCGAGCGCGCGCTCTCGAGCGCCGTCTTCAGCCGCTTCTGCTCGCGCTCCATCGCCGCGAGGCGGCTCTGGTAGTCGGACCGGACCTCCTCGACCGCGGGTGCCTCCGCCGCGAGCCTTGCGTCCGGGGCCGCGAACCCAGCCGCGACCGCGCGGGCGGGCGCGGAGAGCACGGGGCCCTCTGCTTTCAGGCCGAACTGGTAGCCGATCACGCCGCCGCCGATCAGCGCGCCGCCGAGCGCGGAGCCCGCCAGCAGAAGGGCGAGGAAGCCGCCCGCACAGCCCCGCAGCGGACCGGATCGTCTGCTCTCCCGAGACTCTTCCTCCAAACCGGCGCCAGCGCCGGAGCCCGGAATCATACCTGCCATGGGACCCCCTTCGACGTCTGCTCTGATCAAGGCTCTGCGGCCCAAGGCGCAATTTTTACCGGTGCGCTCTTTCAGCAACTTGTACGGGATCGGGAGATGGGGCGCAACGACCATCCGCCGGCCGGGCGGGGGGTCGCGCCCCAGATCCGGTAGTCGTCCCGGCGTGGAGAGCTAGATGCGGGATGCGGCGGTGCGCCGCGGCCGCGGGCACGACGATGCACCGGAGCCGCGGCTGCCCGCGCCGGCCGGTGGGCGCGGGCCGTTTCCGGTCGCGGGAGAGGGAATCGCGGCTGCAACAGCGCCGCCACCGGCGCTCCCCCCTCCCTTGCATCGTGCCGCCCCGGGGGCCACCCTCCGAGCACAGGCGTGACCCCGGAGCCCGCCCGGCTTCTTGCCGGCGTGGCCGCACGGGGCAGATGACGGTTGGTCCATGGGCTTCGACCGATATCAGGGCGGGCGCGTCCGGACGGGCGGCGCGGGCGGCCTCGTGCTGCGCCCCGCGCGCGCGGGCGCGCGCCTTGCGGCGTGGGCGCTCCGCGCGTCGCTGATGCTGGCGCTGGTCGCGCTGGTCGGCGGCCTGGTGCTGACGCTCCGCCTGGCGCAGGGGCCGATCGAGCTGCCGTGGCTCGCGGCGCTGATTGCCGAGGAGTTCAACGCCGACGGGCGTGGCCTGTCGATCCGCGTCGACAACCTCGTCCTCGCCGCCGGCACCGGGGAGGAGAGCGGCGGACTTGCGCTGACGGGGGTGACGCTGTCGGACGGGAGCGGCGTGCCGGTGCTCTCGGTGCCGCGGCTGGCGGCGCGGCTCGACCTCTTCGAGCTCCTGACCGGCCGCCTGAAGCCGACCGAGATCACCGTCTCCGGCGTGGCCGCCCGGCTGGTCCGGACCGAGGGCGGGCGCTTCCGCTTCGCCCTCAGCGGCACGGCGGCCGGGGCTGCGCGGGCGGACGCAATGGCGGGCCTCGGCAGCCTCGACGCCCTGGACGGGATCATCGCGGGCTTCGTCGGCGAGCGTCCGCCGCTGCCCGAGCTCGCGCGCCTGACCCGGATCACGATCGAGAAGGCGGATCTCACCTATGTCAATGCGGCGGGGGGGCGGAGCTGGCGCTCGGACCGGGCGGAGCTGGTGCTGCGCCAGACGCCGCACGGCGGCGCGCTCGACCTCGACCTCGCGCTGATCAGCGACCGGGCGGGCACCACGATGGCGGGCGCCGCGCTCGAGATCACGGCCGAGCGCCGCCGGCTGGAGCCCTGGATCGCCATCCGGGCAGGGTTCCGCAACCTGCGCCCCGAGCACCTGGCGGAGGAGGTGCCGGCGCTCGGCTGGGTGCGGATGGTCGACGCGCCGCTCAGCGGGACGCTGAAGGCGCGCCTCAGCGACGAGGGCGGGCTGGACGCGCTCTCGGGCGGGCTCGCGGCGACAGGCGGGCGGGTGCTCGCGCTCGAGGAGGACGGGATGCCGTTCGACCGCTTCCAGCTCGACTTCGCCTACCGCCCCGACGAGCGGCGGATGCTGGTCGAGCGGCTGGCGGTCGAGGCGCCGGCGGCCGATCTGGGCGTCTCGGGATTCGCGGACCTCGACGCGGGCGCGGACGGCCGGCCGCGCGCGGTCGCGGCCCAGCTCGACATCGCCGACCTGCGCCTCGACCTGCCGCGGATCTTCGCCGAGGAGCAGCGCTTCGACGGCGGCCAGATCGTCGCCCGGATCGACCTCGAGAGCCGGCTGGTCGAGGTCGCCGAGGCGCGGCTGGCGCAGGGCCCGCTGACGCTCAGCGTCGAGGGCCGGGCGCGGCCGGGGGCCGATGGCTGGACCAGCGACCTGCGCGTGACCGGCGAGGACGTGGCGGTCGAGCGGCTGGTCGCGCTCTGGCCCCTGCCGGCGGCCGACGGCGCGCGCTCGTGGCTGGCGGAGCATCTGCGCACCGGGACCGTCGACACGCTGCTCGCGCAGATGCGCTTCGGCCTGGGCCCGCCGCAGGTGAACCTCGACTTCCGCTTTTCCGGGCTCGCGACCAGCTATCTCAAGGACATGAGCGTGATCCGCCAGGCCGCCGGGCGCGGGCACCTGACCTGGCAGGACCTGACGCTCGAGGTCGAGGAGGGGCGGATCGAGCCGCTGGACGGCAAGCCGATCTATATCGGCGGATCCACGGTGCGGCTGCCGGACCTGGCCGGCCGGCCCGCGCCGGCCGAGATCGACATCCGCGCCCGCGGGCCCGCCGCGTCGGTGCTGGCGCTGATCGATCAGGAGCCGCTCGGCTTCCTTGCCAATGTCGGCGTCGAGCCCGAGACGGTCTTCGGCAACGCCGAGGTCGAGGTCGCGCTGACCCTGCCGCTGGCGAACGATCTGAAGCTCGAGCAGGTGGGGGCCGAGGTCGAGGCGACGGTGCGCGGCGTGGCGATGCCGTTCTCCACCAATTTCACCGGGCCGCTCCGGATCACGTCGCCGCAGCTCGAGATCGCGGCCGACACCCGCGGCATGACGCTTTCCGGCGACATCACCGCCGACGGCACGCCGCTCGCGCTCGACTGGGCCGAGCGCTATGCGGGCGACGACAAGGGCCGCGACATCCGCCTCGCGGGCCGGGTGACGCCGGCGGCGCTGGCCGGCATCGACCTCGTGATCCCCGGCTTCGACGGCGGCAGCGCCGCGGTCGACCTGGACCTCGCCCAGGCGCCGGGCGCGCCGACCCGGATCGACGTCGAGGCCGACCTGACGGAGGCCGCGGTGACGGTCGACCCGGTCCTCTGGTCGAAGGCGCCGGGAGCGGCCGCGCGCGTGACCGCCCGCGGCGCGCACGACGGGCGGCTGGTGCTCGACGCGTTCCGCCTGACCGGGCCGGGGCTCGAGGCCGAGGGCGCGCTGAGGCTGTTCCCGGCCGGCGGGATCGAGCGGGCGCGGATCGACCGGCTGGTGCTCGACGACCTGCTGGACCTGACCGTCGAGGCCGTGGCGCGGGAGGGCGGCTTCGACCTCGGCATCGGCGGACGCTGGTTCGACGTCGCCTTCTTCGAGCGCGGCGGCGACGGGCCGGCGGTGCCGCCGGTGACCCCGCTCTCGGGCAGCTACGCCGTCGACCAGGTGCGGCTGACCGAGGAGATCCGGCTGGGGCTCGTCCAGGGTGACTTCGTGCGCCCCGCGGACGGCCGGGTCGAGGCGGAGCTGACGGGTCGGGTCGCGGGGACGGCGCCGGTCGCGATCTCCTACACCAGCGCGCCGGGCGAGCCCGGCCGGGCGGAGGTGCACGCCGCCGACGCGGGCCAGGCGCTCGCCGCCGCGGGCCTCTTCTCGAGCGCCGAGGGCGGCCGGCTGGTGCTCGAGGCGACGATCGCGCCCGAGCCCGGAATCGACTTCGAGGGCGAGGCCGTGATCCGCGACGTGACGCTCCGCCAGGGGGCGCACGCCTTCGGCCAGGTGCTGGAGGAGGGCGAGCTCGCCGACGCCGCCGAGGAGGCGCGGTCGGGCGGGATCCGCTTCGACCGGGTCGTGGTGCCCTTCGAGGTCGAGGGCGAACGGATCGAGCTCGGCACGACGCTCGCGACCAGCCCCTCGCTCGCGGTCAAGCTCGACGGCACCGTCGACGAGGCGAGCGGCCGGCTCGCGCTCCGCGGCGTCGTCTCGCCGGCATACGCGCTGACCGGGGCGCTCAACAACATCCCGCTGATCGGCGCGCTCCTCGGCGGCAGGGGCGAGGGGGTGGTCGCGATGACCTTCTCGGTCGGCGGCTCGGTCGAGGAGCCGGAGATCGCGGTCAACCCGCTGTCGCTGCTGGCGCCGGGCATCCTGCGCAACCTGTTCGAGGGCGGGAGCTTCGCCGGCGCCCGGCCGCCGCCTGCGATGCCGGACGGCCCTCCCGCGGCCGAACCGCGGATCGCCGACAACCGCGACCGATCCGGGCCGGAGCCGGAGTCCGCGGCGACCCCGGAGGCCGCGCCCCTTCCGCCGCCGCGCACCCCGGCCGAGGAGGCGGCGGCCGATGCCGAGCAGGCGGCGCGGTTGCGCGAGCTGTTCGAGACGGATTTCTGAGCGAAGGCGGCCGGTCAGTCGAGGCCGACGGCGCGGCGCACGTCGGCGGGCGTCCACCCTTGCGCGCGGAGGGCGGCGATGGCGCGGGCGTCATCGCGCTTGGCGAGGCGCCGTCCCCCGTCGTCGCGGATCAGGCGGTGGTGGTGATAGGCGGGGGTCGGGAGGCCGAGCAGCGCCTGCAGGACGACGTGGACCGGGGTGGAGGAGAAGAGGTCGCGTCCGCGCGTCACCCGGGTGATCCGCTGGAAGGCGTCGTCGACGACGACCGCCAGGTGGTAGGCAAACGAGCCGTCCTTGCGCAGCACGACGATGTCGCCGGCCGCACGGACCAGCCAGTCCGGGTCGAGCGGCTGCCGGCCGGTCTCGCCGCCCGGGCCGGCGCCCGTCTCGGCGAAGCCAAGCCGGCGGACCGCGACCCCGCCGCCGAGCGCCGCGATCGCGCGGCGCATGTCGAGGCGGAGGGCGTGAGGCCTGGAGCGGTCCACGTCGGCGCCGCGGCAGGTGCCGGGATAGACGGTGCCGTCGGGCCCGTCGGCCGGCGCCCCCTCCTGCGGCGCCGACGACGCCTCGGCGATCTCGCGCCGGGTGCAGACGCACGCATAGGTCAGTCCCGCCTCCGCCAGGCGGGCGAGCGCCGCGGCGTGGGAGGGCGCGCGCCCTGACTGGTAGAGCGGCGGCTCGTCCCAGTCGATGCCGAGCCAGCGGAGATCCTCCTCGATCGCGCGGGCATGCTCGGGGCGGCAGCGCGCGCGGTCGACGTCCTCGATCCGGAGGACGAAGCCGCCGCCCTCCGCCCGCGCCATGTCGTGCGCGAGCATCGCCGAGAAGGCGGTGCCGAGATGCAGCGCGCCCGTCGGGCTGGGCGCGAAGCGGTCGCGCGGCATGGAGGCTCTCCCCGGTCGGTCATCGCGGCCGCCTGGGGCGGGCGCGCGCTGCCCGAGGGGTGGTGCGCCGCGTGGCGCCGGTCAAGCCCGGCGTCACCACGTTTTCTGCCGCGGAACGCCCAGCCGCCGGGAACGGCCGAGGATGTGCCGGGGCTGGTATATCTCGGGGGGTTTTCCTTTTCGGGGGCGGCGCCCATGTTGCAATGCACAATCGCGCGCACTAGATACCGTCCTGATACGCGACAGGTGCGGAAAAACGGAGGTATGCGCATGTTCATCCCCCACCCGCGGAAGGGCGAGAAGGCGAGCGATCCCGCCACCGCGATGTTCAAGTACTGGATCAGCTTCTGGCCGGTTGCGCCGCTCTTCGGCGTGAAGTGGTGCTTCGGCGACATCACCATGCCGACGTGCGGCAACATGGCGGCCCGGCCTGCCGACCTCGCCCGCGCCGGCGTCGAGGTTCAGGAGCGCGCGGCCATGGCGGCGGCAGAGGCGCCGGCCGTGGCGAAGCCGGCGGCGGAGGAGGCGGCCGGCAAGGCGAAGGCCTCGCTCGAGGCCGTCGAGGACGCGGTCGAGACCCAGATCGACGCCGGGGAGACGGCGACGGCGAGCAAGCCGTCCGGCCTGAAGTCCAAGGCCCCGGCCCAGCCGGACGACCTGAAGCTCATCAAGGGCATCGGGCCGAGCCTCGAGCGGCAGCTGAACGGCCTCGGCATCTACTCGTTCGAGCAGATGGCGAAGCTCGACGACGACGAGCTCGCCTGGGTCGACGACCACATCGAGACCGCGACCTTCAAGGGTCGCTGCTACCGCGACGACTGGGTCGGCCAGGCGAAGGCGCAGCTCGACTGAGGCGCCGCTGGGCGGCCGGTCAGCCGGCCGCCGCGATGATCGGCTCGAAGTCCTCGGCGCGCAGGCTCGCGCCCCCGACGAGCGCGCCGTCGACGCCCTCGATCGCGAACACCTGCCCGGCATTGGTCGCGGCGACGGAGCCGCCATAGAGCACGCGGAACGTCTCGGCCGCCTCGGCGCCGAACCGCTCCTCGAGGCTCGAGCGGATCGCGCCGACGACCTCGGCGATCTCCTCGTCCTTCGGGGTCCGGCCCGAGCCGATCGCCCAGACGGGCTCGTAGGCGATGGCGACGCGGTCGGCGCTCGCCCATCCAGGCAGGGAGTGCGCGAGCTGGCCGGTCACGACCTCGATCGCGCGGCCGGCGTCGCGCTCCTCCTCGTTCTCGCCGACGCAGACGATCGCGAAGAGCCCCGCGTGGAGCGCCGCCTCGGCCTTCTCGCGGACGTCGGTGTCGGTCTCCCCGTGCCCGGCGCGGCGCTCGGAGTGGCCGAGGATCACGTGGCTGGCGCCCGCGTCCCAGAGCATGCCGGCCGCAATCTCGCCGGTGAAGGCGCCGCTCGCGCGCGCGTGGCAGGTCTGCCCGCCGATCTTCAGCCAGGTTCCCTGCGTGAGCGTGTAGGCGTCCGTGATCAGGGTCGCGGGCACGCAGAGGACGACGTCGCAGTCGGCTTTGCCGGCGGCGCCCGCGATGGCGCCGATCTCGTTCAGGCTCTCGCGCCAGCCGTTCATCTTCCAGTTCCCGGCGACGATCGGACGGCGAGCCATGGCGAGACCTCCCGGATGCGGATGCACCCGGCCACTCTAGCCGAATTCGGGCAGGTTTAAAGCTCAGCCGCCGCTGGCGTCCGCGTCGGCGAAGCTGACGGATTCGCCGCAGCCGCAGGCGTCCGAGACGTTCGGGTTGCGGAAGACGAAGCCCGATTCGAGGAGCGACGTCCTGTAGTCGATCTCGGTGCCGATCAGGAACATCTGCGCCATCGGCGCGATCATCACGCGGGCGCCTTCCGACTCGATCACGGCGTCGTGCTCGCCGATCTCGGTCGCGTGCTCCATCGTGTATTCCATGCCGGCGCAGCCGCCCTTCCGGACGCCGATGCGCAAGCCTTTGACCTCGCCGCCGTCCATCAGCGCCCGCACCCGCCTGACGGCGGCCGGGGTGAGCGTCACGGGGTCCTTGCCGGGTACTGCGAACATGCGATCTCTCCTCCGCAGCAAAGGTAAGGGCGGGCGGGCGCGGTCACAACCCGGTCAGAGAAAGCCGAGTTCGAGACGGGCCTCGTCGGACAGCATTTCCATGCCCCAGGGCGGGTCCCAGACGAGGCGCACGTCGACCGTCTTGACGCCGGGGACCGAGTGGATCGCGTCGGCGACCCAGCCCGGCATCTCGCCGGCCACGGGGCAGCCCGGCGCCGTCAGGGTCATGTCGACCTCGACGTGGCTTTCCTCGCTGATCGCAACCCGGTAGACCAGGCCCAGGTCGTATATGTTGACCGGGATCTCGGGGTCGTGGACCGTGCGGCACGCCTCGACCACGTCGTCGTAGAGCGGGTGATCGGTGGACGAGGGCCCGATCAGGGGCTCCCCCTCGACCGGCGTCGACACCTGCTGTTCCATCGCTCGGATTCCCTGACCGCTTCTCTCGACCATATAGAATCCGGGACCCCGAGCGTCCAGAGCGGAGGCCGGACGACCTTCGGCTTGCCCGCGGTGGAACGCGCGGGTTGGCGCGGAGCGGCAGGGTCCTTAAGAGCGCGGGGACGCACGCCGGGGCAGGGGCCGGGGGGACATGCAGTTCGCGATCGCCGCACGGGACGGCAGGGCCAGGACCGGGACGCTGGAGACGGCGCGGGGGACGATCCGGACGCCGGCCTTCATGCCGGTCGGCACGGCGGCCACGGTCAAGGCGATGCTGCCCGCGAGCGTCGCCGAGACGGGCGCCGACATCCTGCTCGGCAACACCTATCACTTGATGCTGCGCCCGGGGCCCGAGCGGATCGCGACGCTCGGCGGCCTTCACCGCTTCATGAACTGGCCGCGGCCGATCCTGACCGACTCGGGCGGCTTCCAGGTCATGTCGCTCGCGAAGCTCAGGAAGCTGACCGAGGAGGGAGTGCGCTTCGCGAGCCACATCGACGGCACGCGCCACATGCTGACGCCGGAGCGCTCGATCGAGATCCAGCGCCTGCTCGGCGCCGACATCGCGATGGCGTTCGACGAGTGCCCGCCGCACGGCATCGACCGGGCCGCGGCCGCCGCGTCGATGCGCCTCTCGATGCGCTGGGCGCGGCGCTCGCGCGACGCGTTCGGCGACCGTCCCGGCCACGCGCTCTTCGGCATCCAGCAGGGCGGGCTCGACCTCGGGCTGAGGGCCGAGAGCGCCGAGGCGCTCCGCGCCATCGGCTTCGACGGCTACGCGATCGGCGGCCTGGCGGTGGGCGAGGGGCAGGCGGCGATGCTCGCGGTGCTCGACCACGCGCCGGCGATGCTGCCGGACGACCGGCCGCGCTACCTGATGGGGGTCGGCAAGCCCGACGACATCCTGGGCGCGGTCGAGCGGGGGGTCGACATGTTCGACTGCGTGCTGCCCACGCGCTCGGGCCGCACGGGGCAGGCGTTCACCCGCCGCGGCGTCGTCAACATCCGGAACGCCCGGCATGCGCAGGACCCGCGCCCGCTCGACGCCGACTGCCGCTGCCCGGCGTGCCGCGATTACTCACGCGCCTACCTCGCGCACGTCCACCGCGCGGGCGAGATCATCGCCGCGATGCTGCTGACCTGGCACAACCTGCATTACTACCAGGAGCTGATGGCGGGCCTCCGCGCCGCCATCGCCGCGGGCCGGCTGGACGCCCATGCTGCAGACTGCCGCGCGGGCTGGGCGGCGGGCGACCTCGAGCCGGTCTGAGGCCCAACCGCGGGCTCCTCGCGACGATCGCGTCGTGCGAGCGCCGCGACGCTGCCGGTCAGAAGCGGAGCACGCCGCCGACCGAGAGGACGTGAAGGTGGGTGCCCTCGTAGACGACCTCTGCCGGCACGCTGTTCAGCCTGACCACCGTGTCCTCGAACATGTAGAGGAGCGCGTAGCCGGCATCGACGGTGAAGCGGTCGCTGATCGCGTAGGAGCCGCCGACCGCGAACCAGGTCCGGTCCTCGTCCGGCACGCGCGGATTACGGGCCGCGTCGGTCGTCGGCGTCTCGTCGAAGGCGAGGCCGCCGCGCAGCGTCAGGCGGTCGGTCGCGTCGTACTCGGCGCCGATCCCGACGAAGAAGGCGTCCTCGTAGTTCTGGAGCTCGGTGAGGTCGGAGAAGTCCGGGCCGCCGACCGGCCGCAGGTCGGGCGCCTCGGGGCTGACGATGTCGACCTCGTCGAAACGGCTCCAGCCGATCCAGCGGCCCTCCGCCATCAGCCGGAAGTCGGGCGTGATCTCCTGCGTCAGGCCGACATGCACGGCGTTCGGCAGGTGCGCCACCGTCGAGGAGTCGAAGGTCGGCTCGCCCGGCAGCACGCCGATCTCGTTGTCGCCCTCGAGCTCGAGGTCGTAGCCGTGGTGGTAGGCGAGGCCGAGGCGCGTGCCCCGGACCGGCTCGAACAGAAGCCCGGCCGAGAAGCCGACATCGACCGCATCGCCCCGGGCATCCACCGCGGCGTTGCTGAGCCGGGCCTTGCTGTAGAGCACGTTGAGCGCGGCGCCGAAGGAGAGCGTCCCGGTCGCCTCCCAAGACGCCATCGGCGAGGCCTGGAGCGTGAAGAACTCGGTCGTCTCGGCGTCGAGCGCGCCGACGAAGTCCGACTCGTAGTCGGTCGTCAGGCCGAAGGGGGCGTGGCTGACGAGGCCGAGCACGACGTCGTCCAGCAGCCGGTAGCCGCCGGCGAAGGCAGGCGCGACCGCCGCCTGGTCGGGATGGACGCGCTGCCCGAACCCTTCGACGTCGCCCTCCGCCTGGGGAACGATCGGGCTCACGCTGGCCGCCACCTCGCTCTTCTCGACGGTTGCGAGCGCCGCGGGGTTGAAGCCGGCGAAGCTGACGTCGGTCGCGGCCGACGTGGCGCCGGCGAGCGCGGCGCCGAGCGCCTTGGTCGACCGTTCGTTGAGCTGGAACGCGCTCGCCCCGGCGTCGTCCGGGGCCGCGGCGAGCGCGAGGAGCGAGACGGTGGCTGCAAGCGGCAGGCGGTGGGCCATGGATCCCCCCAAGTCTCCGGTCGGTCCCCGGTCACCCTTCTGTCACTCGGGATTGCGCCGATCCAAGGCTCCGATGGCCACGGCGTTTATTCCGCGGGCAGTTCCTCCGCGACCGTGACCCCGGCGCGTCAGAAGCGGACGGAGCCACGGGCTGGACGGCCGTGCGGCGCTCGTCCATAGTCCCGCCGCGCACGCCACCCCTGAGTCGTCCATGAGCCTGCTTTCGGAAATCTTCACCTGGTGGAACGGCCAGACGCTCGGCACGCGCGTCTGGACGTGGCTCTACGGCCAGAAGGTCGGCGAGGACGATCAGGGCAACACGTTCTACCAGTCCGCGGACGGCAGGCGCCGCTGGGTCATCTACGCCGGCGAGGCCGAGGCGAGCCGCATTCCGCCCGAGTGGCATGGATGGCTGCACGGGACCTGGGCGGAGGTGCCGACGCGCGAGACGCCGAAGCGCAAGCCCTGGGAGAAGGACCACCTGCCGAACCTGACCGGAACGCCCGCGGCCTACCACCCGCCGGGCAGCGTGCTGACGCCCGAGCGGCGCGCGCGGGTCGGCAGCGACTACGAGGCCTGGACGCCGGAGTAGAGCCAAGATGTCGAACAGCGTGACCGAGACCCTGGTCGGGGCCGCCGTGCTCGTGATCGGCGGCGTGTTCCTGGTCTATGCCGCGAACACCGCCGATGTCTCGGGGGCCGGCGGCGGCTACCCGGTCTATGCCAAGTTCCGCAAGGCCGAGGGGCTGAGCACCGGCGCCGACGTGCGCATCGCCGGCGTCAAGGTCGGCTCGGTCAACGACATGGCGCTCGACCCCGAGACCTATTTCGCGACCGTCGAGATCAGCCTGCGCGACGAGGTGCGGCTGCCGGAGGACTCGAGCGCCAAGATCACCTCGGCGAGCCTGCTCGGCGACAACTTCGTCGCGATCGAGCCCGGCGGGTCGGAGTTCATGCTCGAGGCGGGGGGCGAGATCCCCTACACCCAGGGGTCGGTGTCGCTCGGCGACCTGATCGGCAAGGTGATCCAGGGCGGCGTGGGCCTGGGCGACTGAGGCGCATGAGCGCCGACCACTGGTCCGCGGCGGCCTACGCTGAGGACGCGCGCTTCGTCAGTGATCTCGGGGCGCCGCTGCTGGCGCTGCTCGGGCCGGTCGAGGGGCGGGACGTGCTCGACCTCGGCTGCGGCGACGGCGCGCTGACGCTCCGCCTGGTCGAGGCCGGGGCGCGGGTGGTCGGCGTCGACGCCTCCGCGGACATGGTCGAGGCGGCGCGGGCGCGGGGGCTCGACGCCCGGCAGGCGGACGGGGCGGCGTTGCCGTTCGAGGTCGCCTTCGACGCGGTCTTCTCGAACGCGGCGCTGCACTGGATGCCCCGGCCGGACCCGGTGATCGAGGGCGTCGGCCGGGCGCTGAGGCCCGGCGGGCGGTTCGTGGCCGAGCTCGGCGGCATGGGCAATGTCGCGGCGATCCGCACGGCCCTGATCGCGGTGCTGGCGGAGGACCACGATATCTGCACCGATCTGAGCGATATCTGGTACTTTCCGACGGCCGGGGAGCACGCGGCGCGGCTGGAACGGGCGGGCTTCGCCGTGGAAGAGATGGCGCTGATCCCGCGGCCGACCCCGGTGGCGGCGGGGATGGAGGCGTGGCTTTCGGCGCTGGCGGCGCCGGTGCTGGCGATGGTGCCGGAGGATGCGCGGCCGGCCGTGGCGCGGCGGGTGGCGGAGCTGCTCGCCCCGGCGCTCCGCGACGCCTCCGGCCAGTGGTGGGCCGACTATGTGCGGCTGCGATTCTGTGCGAGATTGAGGTCATGATGACGACAGCGAAACGCATGCGCCTGCTCCTGCTCGCGGGCGCGCTGGCGGTCCCCGCCGCGGCGCAGCAGGGCACGATCGAGGTGCAGCCGCTCGAGCCGCTCGATCCCGGCGAGAGCCAGAGCGGCGACGGGGTCAGCGTGCGCTCGCTCGATCCGCTCGACGAGGCGGAGGAGGGCGGCTTCGTGCGTCTGCCGGCGCCCGGCGGCGACGAGGGCGACCTGTTCAGCGAGGGTTTCGACGAGGGCGCCTTCGGCGAGAGCGACGGCGGCGGCGATGCCGGGGCCGGCGGCGAGCAGACCGCGGCTCCTGCCTCGCCTTCGGTTCCGGAGGGCCAGGTGACCGAGGACGGGCTCTGGGCGATCGAGGAGGAGGATTCGCTCCTCGGCTCGCCGGATCAGAGCGGTTCGGGATGGATGGAACCCGCCCCCGGCGCGGGCTTCGGCGCGGAGGGCGAGGGCACCGCCGCCCTGATCGAGGGTGGCGAGGACGACGAGCCGCGCTTCCTGGTGGCGCCGTCGACCGGCGGCGGACTCTTCGGCCCGAACCGGCCGCGACCGCTGCCGCAGACCTCGACCATGGCGACCGAGGGCGCCGAGATTCGCGAGCTCGACAAGATGACCGGCGCGACCCGGACGGTGACGATCAAGGCGGGCGAGGAGCGCCAGATCGGGCGCCTGCGGGTGCTGCTCGAGGGCTGCCACATGCCGCGCGAGGGCGGTGCCCAGGGCACGCGGGCCTTCCTGCGCGTCTGGGACCCCCTCAGCGACACCGAGGCGCCGGTCTTCTCCGGCTGGATGTTCGCGGAGAGCCCGGCGCTCTCGGCCCTCGACCACCCGCGCTACGACCTCTGGGTTCTCGGCTGCATGACCAACCAGGCCGCGGACGCGGAAGAGGGCGAGGAGCCCGGCGAGGGCTGATCGCGTCACCGCAGGCAGCGCGCCTGGCGCGCCCGTTCGGGCTTCAGGGCCCCTGCAGCATCTCGACGATGCGCGCGGGGGGGCTCGCCTCCGGCAGTGCGAAGAAGTCCGCGCGCGTTGCGACGGCCTCGCGCAGCAGCGCGTGGTAGCGGCTGCGGGGGACGCTCCGGGCGCCGAGGCGCTCGAGGTGCGCCGTCGTGAACTGGGTGTCGAAGAGGGTGAAGCCGCCCGCCTTCAGTCGCGCGACCAGCCAGGCGAGCGCGATCTTCGAGCCGTCGGAGCGGCGCGACACCATGCTCTCGCCGAAGAAGGCCGAGCCGAGCGTCACCCCGTAGATTGCGCCCGCGAGCGTGCCGTCGACCCAGACCTCGACCGAATGCGCCTGGCCCATGGCGTGGAGGTCGGCATAGAGCCGGCGGATGGGGCCGTTGATCCACGTCTCCTCGCGGTCGGCGCAGGCGGCGACCACGTCATCGAAGGCGCGGTCCACCGTCACCGCCTGCGGCCCCTTCAGCAGCGTCCTGCGGAGCGAGCGCGAGAGGTGGAAGCCGCCGAGCGGCAGGATGCCGCGGCGCTGCGGATCGACCCAGAACAGCTCCTCCGCCTCGGCGCTGTCGGCCATCGGGAAGACGCCGGCGGCGTAGGCGCGCAGCAGGAGCGGCGCGTCGATCTCGAAGTCGGGTGCGTCCTTCATCGGACCGCGCGGCCGGCGCTCACGACTTCCCCGCCCCCAGCCAGTTCTCGAGCCAGTGGATGTCGTAGTCGCCGCGCTGGATGTCCGGCTCCTCGAGGAGCGCGTGGAACAGCGGCACGGTCGTGTCGATGCCGTCGACGATCAGCTCGCCGAGCGCGCGCTTCAGCCGGCGGAGCGTGAGCTCGCGGTCGGGCCCGTTCACGATCAGCTTGCCGATCAGGCTGTCGTAGTAGGGCGGCACCGTGTAGCCGGCATAGAGCGCCGAATCCATGCGAACGCCGAGACCGCCCGGCGCGTGGTAGGCGGTGACGCGCCCCGGGGACGCGGAGAAGTTCGGCAGCTTCTCGGCGTTGATCCGGCACTCGATCGCGTGGCCGAAGCGCTTGAGGTCGCCCTGGGCGAAGGACAGCCGCTCGCCGGCGGCGACCGCGATCTGCTCGCGCACGAGGTCGCGCCGGTAGATCGCCTCGGTCACCGGGTGCTCGACCTGCAGGCGGGTGTTCATCTCGATGAAGTAGAACTCGCCTCCCTCGTAGAGGAACTCGATCGTGCCGAGCCCGCGATAGCCCATGTCGCCGATCGCGCGGGCGCAGGTCTCGCCCATCCGCGCCCGCTGCTCGTCGTCGAGGGCCGGCGAGGGCGCCTCCTCGAGCACCTTCTGGTGGCGGCGCTGCAGCGAGCAGTCGCGCTCGCCCAGATGCACGGCGTTGCCGTGGGTGTCGCCGATCACCTGGAATTCGATGTGTCGCGGCAGCGTCAGGTATTTCTCGAGATACATCTCGTCGTTGCCGAAGGCGGCCTTGGCCTCGGCGCGCGCCTGGGACCAGGCCGGCGCCAGCTCCTTCTCGGACCGGGCGAGCTTCATGCCGCGCCCGCCGCCGCCGGCCGATGCCTTCAGGAGCACCGGGTAGCCGATGTCGGCCGCGATCCCGCGCGCGTCGTCGAGGCTCGCGACCCCGCCCTCCGAGCCCGGGACGCAGGGCACGCCGAGCTTCCGCATCCGCTCCTTCGCCGCGATCTTGTCGCCCATGATCCGGATGTGCTCCGAGGTCGGGCCGATGAAGGTCAGGTCGTGTTCCTCGACCATCTGCGCGAAGCCCGCGTTCTCCGCCAGGAAGCCGTAGCCCGGGTGGATCGCCTCGGTGCCCGTGATCTCGCAGGCGCTGAGGATCGCGGGCTGGTTCAGGTAGCTGAGGGTGGCGGCGGGCGGGCCGTCGCAGACGCTCTCGTCGGCCATGCGCACATGCATGGCGGTCGCGTCGGCGGTCGAGTGGATCGCGACGGTCGAGATCCCCATCTCGCGCGCCGCCCGGATGATGCGAAGCGCGATCTCGCCGCGATTGGCGATCAGGATCTTTCCGAACATGAGGCCCGCCGCCTTAGTCGATGATCATGAGAGGCGCGCCGAACTCGACCGGCTCGGCATTGGCGACGAGGATCTGGCGGACCGTGCCGCTGCGCGGCGCCGGGATCTGGTTCATCGTCTTCATCGCCTCGATGATGACGACCGTGTCGCCCTCGGCGACGGTGTCGCCGACG
>DATKCY010000004.1:0-4754 GCA_035512995.1 Thermohalobaculum sp. | reverse complement strand
CGGCAGTTGATGCCGATCGGGGTCACGAGCTCCGGGTCGCCGAGCTGGAAGCCCGCGGCGTAGACCGTCTTGCCCGCGTGCTCGATCGCGCAGCCGAGCGTCATCGCGAGGCGGTTGTCCTGGCTCCGCCAGTCGAGCGTCGGTCGGTCGACCGTGCGGTTGATCGTGAAGTAGCGGCTGCCGTCCGGCATCTCGACGATCTGCGGGATGATCCGGCCCGGCGTGCGGAACGACAGGTGGATGTCCCAGCGCGGGCACGCCCCGCCGAACTGCGCGAGCTGGAAGGTCGTCGCGTTGAACCGCTTGGTGACGTTGCCGGCCTTGTCGATGCGCAGGAAGAAGAAGGGCACGCCGAGCGCGCCGCCGCGCTGCAGCGTCGTCAGCCGGTGCGCCGCCTGCTCGACCGAGATGCCGAAGCGGGCGCTCAGCCGGTCGAGGTCGTAGCCTCCGCCCTCGGCCTCGGCCAGGAAGGCGTCGTAGGGCATGAGCAGCGCCGCCGCGAAGTAGTTCGCGAGCTCGACCCGGCAGCGCGCGCGGGCGCGGTCGGCCGTCACCTTCGCCGCGTCGATCACCGCGTCGATGGTCGCGCGGAACTCGACCAGCCCCGCGATATGCGCGAGCTGGAAGACCTTGTTCGGATAGTCGAGCCCGTCCGAGAGCAGCACCCGCTTCTCGCCCTCGTCGTAGTAGCGGAGCGCGTTCGGCATGGCCTCGACCGGCACGGGCTCGACCGAGATCCGCAACCGGTGGTCGAGCCGGCGCTTGAGCCACGAGTAGAGCCCCCCGGTCTCGACTGCCTCGCCGTCGCGGAAGGCGTCCGCCGCCTTCTCGAGGACGTCGAAATGGTTGCGGTGGCTGCGGAAAAGGTCGTGCACGACCGCCTCGGGCGAGGCGCCGAGGAAGCGCCGCGCCGTCTCGCGGTCCCCCTCGGTCGCGGAGACGAGCCGCTCGGTCAGAGTTCGGTAGCTCTTGTGCAGCCGCATCAGGCTCTCGGCCACCCCCGGCGCGTGGTCGAGCGCCGCGCGCAGCTCCTCGAGGTCCGGCCGCTCCGGCCCGAAGACGGGGTCGGAGAGCGTCGCGCGCAGGTCGGCGAGGCGGGCCACTCCGTCGTCCTGCACCATGTCGCGCCACTCGACGCCGTAGACCTCCGAGAGGCGCATCAGAACCTGGATCGAGATCGAGCGCTGGTTGTTCTCGAGCAGGTTGACGTAAGCCGCGCTGAGGCCCAGAGTGCGGGCCATCTCGGCTTGGGTCTGCCTGTGCTCGCGCCGCAGCTGGCGCAGCCTCGGGCCGACGAAATTCTTCTTCTTCAAGGGCGTGGCTCCCGTCCCTGACCCACCGCCTGTTTACAGTATTAACAGAACCGGGCTTTGTAAACGACCGGGCCAACGGCGCGACCCGCTTTCGCTCGCGGGAACGGCCGCGAACCCCTATCTTTTCACTCAACCAAGCCAATGCACCCGGCCTCGGCGACCCCCGGCGGTGCGAATAGGAGGAAACAAGATGCGCAACGGCCACTCTCACCTTTTCATTCCTGGCCCCACGAACATCCCGGAGCCTGTGCGCCGCGCGATGAACGTGCCGATGGAGGACATGCGCGCACCCGATTTCGGCGACCTGACGCTGCCGCTGTTCGAAGGCCTGAAGCGCGTCTTCCGCACCGAGTCGGGGCGCATGTTCATATGGCCCTCGTCCGGCACCGGCGCCTGGGAGGCCGCGATCCAGAACACGCTGAGCCCCGGCGACAAGGTGCTGATGAGCAGCTTCGGCCAGTTCAGCCATCTCTGGGTCGACATGGCCGAGCGGCTCGGCCTCGACGTCGAGGCGCTCGACTGCGAGTGGGGCACCGGCGTGCCGCTCGAAGAGTACGCGAAGATCCTCGAGGCGGACAAGGACAAGAAGATCAAGGCCGTCTTCGCCTGCCAGAACGAGACGGCGACGGGCGTGACCTCGGACATCCCGGGCGTGCGCGCGGCGCTCGACGCGGCCGACCACCCGGCGCTGCTCTACGTCGACGGCGTCTCGTCGATCGCCTCGATCGAGTTCCGCATGGAGGAGTGGGGCGTCGACCTCGCGGTCGCCGGCAGCCAGAAGGGCTTCATGCTGCCCGCGGGCCTCTCGATGCTCGGCGTGTCCGACAAGGCGCTCGAGGCGTCGAAGACCGCGACGCTGCCGCGCTGCTACTTCGCCTTCGAGGACATGATGAAGGTGAACGACGACGGCTTCTTCCCCTACACGCCGCCGACGCAGATGTTCCGCGGCCTCAAGGCCTCGCTCGCGCTGATCGAGGAGGAGGGGCTCGACAACGTCGTCGCCCGCCACCACCGGCTGGCCGAGGGCGTGCGCCGCGGCGTCGACGCCTGGGGCCTGAAGCTCTGCGCCAGGGAGCCGAAGTGGCATTCCGACACCGTCACCGCCATCGTGGTGCCGGAGGAGGTCGATGCCCGCGATGTCATCTCCCACGGCTACAAGCGCTACCGCACGAGCTTCGGCACCGGCCTCGCCCGGCTTGCCGGAAAGGTCTTCCGCATCGGCCACCTGGGCGACCTGAACGAGGTCATGTGCCTCTCGGCGCTCGCCTCGGCCGAGATGGCGCTCCGCGACGCGGGCGCCAAAGTCGCCCCGGGCTCCGGTGTGGCCGCGGCGCAGGAGTACTATCGCGGCGCCTTCGAGCAGAAGACGCTGAAGGCCGCGGCCGAGTGAGCGGCTGACCGGCCGCTCCGCGGCATTAAGCGGATTTCGGGGGGCGGCGCCGGGCTTGTCCGGCGCCGCCCCCGTGCGTTAGGCGGGACCGGCCGCCGCCCGCCGCAGAGGAGATCGCCCATGGAGACCGTGTCAGAGAGCCGCCTCCACGGCGGCCGCCAGGTCGTCTGCCGCCACGACGCGGTCACGACCGGCTGCCCGATGACCTTCGCGGTCTACCTTCCGCCGGCGGCGGATGCGGGCAACGTCCCCTGCCTCTGGTATCTTTCGGGCCTGACCTGCACGCACGAGAACGCGATGACCAAGGCCGGCCTGCAGGCGCATGCGGCGCGGCGGGGGATCGCGCTCGTCTTTCCCGACACCTCGCCCCGCGGCGGCGAGGTCGCCGACGACGAGGCCTTCGACCTGGGCCAGGGCGCGGGCTTCTACGTCGACGCGACCGAGGCCCCGTGGGCGCCGAATTTCGCCATGCGCTCCTATCTGGTCGAGGAATTGCAGAAGCTGGTGCTGGCGCGCTTTCCGATCGAGCGGGAGCGGCAGGGAGCGACCGGCCATTCGATGGGCGGGCACGGCGCGATCACGCTGGCGCTGAGCGAGCCCGATCTCTACCGCTCGCTCTCGGCATTCTCGCCGATCGCCAACCCGACCGGGTCCGACTGGGGCCGGAAGCAGTTCGCCGCCTATTTGGGCGCAGACGAGAGCCGGTGGCGCGCCTGCGACGCGAGCCTGCTGCTGCAAGAGACGGGCTGGGACCGCGGGCTCCTGATCGACCAGGGCGCGGACGACCAGTTCTTCGATCTCCTGAAGCCCGGCGCGCTGGTCGCGGCGCTCGTCGCGAGCCGGGCCGAGCACGTGTACCGGCTGCACGCGGGCTACGACCACTCCTACGACTTCGTGCAGAGCTTCGGCCGCGATCACGTGGACTGGCACGCCGACCGGCTCTGATGCCGCGGATCGGGGCCGGGAAAGGGGGCTGTCCGCCTCCCCCTTGGTTCACCCCCCGCGGATCTCGCTCAGACGGCGCGCCGGCGTGATCTGCTCGACCGGGATCGGGATCGCGATCAGTGCGCCGGTCGGCGAGGCGACCGCGCGCTCGAACGCCGGCGCGAAGTCTTCCGTGCGCTCGAGGCGCTCGGCGAGCATCCCGTAGGCGCGGGCGATGGCGCAGAAATCGGGATTGGCGTTCCCGGTCGCCGAGACGCGGCCAGGATACTCCCGCTCCTGATGCATCCGGATCGTGCCGTAGCTGGCGTTGTCGAGCACCAGAACGATCGGCCGCGCGTCGTGCTGCATCGCGGTGCCGAGCTCGGTCATGGTCATCTGCAGGTCGCCGTCGCCGGCGAAGCAGACCACCACGGCGTCCGGCCGCGCGATCTTCGCCGCGACCGCCGCGGGCAGGCCTGCGCCCATGGCGCCCGCCTGCGGCGCGAGCCAGCGCTGGCCCGGGCGGAACGGGAGCTGCTTGCCCGGCCAGATCGCGAAGTTGCCGGCGCCGTTGGTGACGATGGCGTCGTCCGGCAGCGCCTCGCGCAGGTGGCGCATGACGGCGCGCATGTCGACCGGTCCGGTCTGCTCCGGCGGCTCGAGGCTCGCCTCGTAGTCGCGCCGGAGGCCCGCCATCCAGTCGCCGCGGCCCGGGCCGCCGAGGTCGTGGCCCGCGAGCGCCGACAGGAAGGCGTCGGGCGCAGCCTGGATGTGCTCCCCACCCTGGAAGACCTTGCCGAGCTCGCCGGATGACGGATGCACGTGGATCAGCGGCGGGCGCATGTGCGGCGGGCTGAGCGTCGTGTAGCCGTCGGTGGTGATCTCGCCGAAGCGCTCGTTGACGGCGAGCAGGCAGTCGGTCTCGGCGAGCGCCCGCCTGACCGGCGGGATCTTGCCGAGGCCCGCGTCGCCGATCCAGGCGGGGCTCAGGTTGTCGATCAGGTCGTTCCGGCGGAAGGCGGCGGTGACGGGGATACCCGCCGCTTCGGCCGCCGCGACGAAGGCGGCGACGCCGGCGCGCCCGGGCCGGCGACCGGCCATGTCCCAGCCGCCGCCGCCGATCAGCG
>DATKCY010000003.1:0-7573 GCA_035512995.1 Thermohalobaculum sp. | reverse complement strand
CCGGCGGCGGTGACCTCCGCCGCGACGCGGGCGAGCAGCGGCTGGTCTCCGACCGGCTCCAGAAGCTTGTCCCGGCCGCGCATGCGGGTGGCGCCGCCGGCGGCGAGGATGACCGCGCCGACCCGCGGGCGGTGCGCCGGCGCATGCTGCTGCGCGCGGGGCAGCGGCCGGGCCGGGATCTCCATCAGGAGGCCGCCGACGCCCATCCCCGCGATCTCCCCGCCCGTCGGGTCGAGACCCGCCGCAACCCGCTCGAGCACCAAGTCGGCGCCGTTGAGCTTGGGCGAGCGGGCGCAGCCCGGCAGGCCGATCACGGGCCGCGCGCCGATGCGGCCGAGGAACAGCAAGTTGCCGGGATCGACCGGCATCCCGAACCGCTCGATCCGGCCGCCGGCAGCGACGACCGCGGCGGGGCCGGTGTCGGCGCGGTCGGACGTCGCCGAGGCCGTCAGGACGAGGGTCATCGCGCCCCGCCCCGCGGCCAGGGCCCCGGCCAGCGCCCCGGTCTCGTGCAGGACGACGCGCTCGGAGGCGACGGCGACGCCGAGCGCCGCGAGCCGCTGGCGCACCGCCTCCGCCCCCTTGTCGATCACCTTGTCGGCCATGCCGGGCGTGCGGGTCAGGATCAGGTCGGCGGAGCGGCGGACGATCGGGCGAACGCCGAGCAGTGGCGCGCCGCCGCCGGCCGCCAGCGCCTCCGCCGCCTCCACCGCCGCGGCGGGCGCGGCGTAGGGGATGATCTTCACCGTCGCCAGCATCTGGCGCGCGGCGACCCGCGTGCGGTCGGCCAGCGTCGCGACCGTCACCGCCTCGTCGAGCGCGTTCAGCGCGTCGATGCGCGCCGTCTCGACCGTCAGCACTCCGGCCCCCGCCGCATAGAGGTTGACCCGCCCGGTGAAGGGCGCCGTGACGGTCAGCCCCTGCACGCCCGGGTCGGGCGCGAGGGCGGCGGCGACGCGCGCCGCGGCCTCGTCCTCGGGCACGTCGCCGGGCCCGAGCCGGGCGACGACGACCTCCGCGACGCCCGCGGCCTCGAGCCGCGCGAGGTCGGCGCCGTTCAGCACCCGGCCCTTGCCGAGCTTCCCGTCCGGCAGCGCCGCCGAGTGCGCCAGCACGGCGCCCTCGGCCTCCGCCAGCGGCACGGCGCCGAACCGCATCAGGCCGCGGCCTCGGCGGCTCCCGGGCGCGTCTCCGGCCGGCGCAGCCGCTCGGTCATCTGGGCGAGCGTCGCGGCCGCGATCTCGGCCGGCGAGCGGGCGCCGATCGCGAGGCCGACCGGCGCGTCGATGCGCGCGATCTCGGCCTCGCCGAACCCCGCGGCCTTCAGCCGGTCGACGCGCTTCGCATGGGTGCGGGTCGAGCCGAGCGCGCCGATATAGAACGCCTCCGACCCCAGCGCCGCGATCAGCGCCGGGTCGTCGAGCTTCGGGTCGTGCGTGAGCGTCACGACCGCCGTCCGCGCGTCGAGCCCGTGGGCGGCCAGTGCCGCGTCCGGCCAGTCGTGCACCAGCCGCTCGCCGGGAAAGCGCTCGGCGCTCGCGAAGGCCTCGCGCGGGTCGACGATCGTGACGTCGTAGCCGGCGAGCCGCGCCATCGCGCCGAGCGGCTGGGCGATGTGCGCAGCGCCCACGATCGCGAGTCGGAGCGGCGGGTTGTGGACGCCGACGAAGACGCCGGGCGCGGTCTCCTCGAAGCCCGAACGGTCGGCGCGGAAGCGCGCAGGCGCTTCGTCGGGCCCGATCAGGCGGCGCTGCCAGTCGTCGGTGTCGGTGACCACGGCGACCGCGCGGCGGGCGGCGCGGGCCTCGACCAGCGCCTCGAGCAGGTCGGCCGGGATCCCCTGCCCGCGGCCCACCGGCTCGACCATCACGCGGATCGTGCCGCCGCAGGCGAGCCCGACCGCGAAGGCGTCGGCCTCGCTGACGCCGAACTCGAGCATGCGCGGTGTGCCGTCATCGAGCGCCTCGAGCGCCTCGACCACGACCGCGCCCTCGACGCAGCCGCCCGAGACCGAGCCCATGATGTCGCCGTCCCCCGAGATCGCGAGCTGCGAGCCGACGGGGCGCGGCGCCGAGCCCCACGTCCCGACGACGGTCGCGAGCGCCGCGCCGGCACCCTTGCGGTGCCACTCGAGCGCGACCTCCGGAATGGCGTCGTGGCGCGGGGTGACCATGCACCAAGAGGTGGCGCCCTCGGCGCCGCCGCGCAAGCCCTCCGATCCGGGCCTCAGCCGGCCGCCGGCGCGCTTTCCGCGTCCGAGGGATCGACCCCGGCGAATCGGCGGCTGTCGAGCTGGTCCGAGAACTGCCTCAGCAGGTAGAGATGCGCGAGCGACAGCACGATGTTCCAGGCATAGACAAGGATCAGGAAGCCGCCGTAGCCCGTGCTGGCGAAGAGCGCGAGCTTCGAGCCGAGGCCGAAGGCGCAGCCGACGGCCACGAGCACCGGCATCGTCCACGAGTGGCCGCGGCTGTCCTGCGCCTGCCAGACCCGGCGGATCGAGCCGTACCAACCCGTCGAGAAGCAGACGACCATCAGGGTCTCGAGGATCTCGGCCATGAACATGCAAGCACCCCCCCGCATGCAATCAGACGTGGTGAGCAACCCTAGGGAGATTTGCGGTGAAATTATGGCCGTGCGCCGACAGGCTGCTCCGGCTGCCGCGCCGTCATCAGGAGGCGCGCCTTCTCGCCCGCGTCGTCGGGCCGGGTCAGCGCCTCGGCCAGCGCCTCGAGGCTCTCGACCGAGTGCGCGGCGCGGAAGCTGTCGACCTGCGGCAGCAGCGCCCGCACACCCTGCGCCCGCGCCTCGAACCCGTCCCAGCGGAGCAGCGGGTTCAGCCAGATCAGCTTCCGGCTGGAGAGGCGGAGCCGCTCGGCCTCTCGCGCCAGCAGGTCCGGGTCCTCGCGGTCGAGCCCGTCGGTGATGAGCAGCACGACCCCGCCCTGCACCAGGACCCGGCGCGACCAGCGCTTGTTGAACGCCTCGAGCGCGGCGCCGATGCGTGTGCCGCCCTCCCAGTCGAGCGCCTCGCGCCCGGCGCGCGCCAGCGCCTCGTCGACGTCGCGGTGGCGGAGATGCCGGGTCACGTTCGTCAGCCGGGTGCCGAAGGTGAAGACGTGGACCCCGGACCAGCCCGGCGCCTGCGCGTTCGCGGCCGTATGAAGGAAATGGAGCAACATCCTCGAGTAGCTCGACATCGAGCCCGAGATGTCGCAGAGCGCGACCAGCGCCGGCCAGCGCACCCGCCGCTCGCGCCGGGCGAGCTCGCCGAGGTCGCCGCCGCGGCGCATCGCCCGGCGCATGGTGCCGCGCCAGTCCGGCAGGGGCCCATGCGCGGCGGCGCGCGTGCGCCTGGATGCGATCGGGCGGACCGGCAGGCGGATCCGCGCGATCGCGCGCCGCGCCTCGGCCATCTCGGCGGCGCTCATCTGCTCGAAGTCGCGCGCCTTGAGCCGCTCGGTCGGGGCCGAGGTCGCGCGGGCGTCGAGCTCGATCTGCTCCTGCTCCTCCGCGACGGCTGGGGGCGGCGCCTCGGCGCCCGCGGTCAGCGCCTCGGCCGCCCGCGTCTCGCCGGCACGCCGTTGCCGCTCCTGCCGGGCGCTGCGCACCTCGGGCAGCATCAGGCCCATCATCTTCTCGATCAGCTGCGGGTCGCGCCAGAAGAGCTGGAAGCACTGGTCGAACACCGGCCGCTGCTCATGGCGTGACAGGAAGCAGGCGGCGAGCGTGTGGTAGAAGTCCTCGCGGTACTCGAAGCCGCCGACCTGCACCGCCTCGACCGCATCGACGATCCGCGCCGAGCCGACCGGCAGGCCGGCGGCGCGGAGCGCGCGGGCGAAATGCAGGATGTTGTCGGCGAGCCGTCCGTCCTCGGGCAGCGCGATCCGCTCCGGCATCAGGCGGCGCCGGCGAGGTCGCTCCGCGCCTCGTCCAGCATCTTCGCGGCGGCCGAGCCCTGGAGCCGCGCGATGTCGTCCTGGTATTTCAGCAGCGCGCCGAGGGTCGAGGTGATCGTCTCGGGGTCGAGCGCGACCGCGTCGAGCGCGACGAGGCAGCGCGCCCAGTCGATCGTCTCGGCAACGCCCGGGCGCTTGAACAGGTCCTCCGTCCGCAGGCGCTGGACGAAGGCCACGACCTCGCGGCTGAGGGCGTGGGCGACCTCGGGCGCGCGGGCGTGCAGGATCGCGAGCTCGCGCTCGGCGTCGGGATAGTCGACCCAGTGGTAGAGGCAGCGGCGCTTCAGCGCGTCGTGCACCTCGCGCGTGCGGTTCGAGGTCAGCACCACGATCGGCGGGTGCTCGGCCTTCACCGTGCCGAGCTCCGGGATCGTCACCTGGAAATCGCTGAGCGCCTCGAGCAGGAACGCCTCGAACGGCTCGTCGGTGCGGTCGAGCTCGTCGATCAGCAGCACCGGCGGTCCCTCCACGTGCGGCTCCATCGCCTCGAGCAGCGGCCGGCGGGTCAGGAAGCGCTCGGAGAACAGCTCGGAGGCGAGCGCATCCCGGTCGGTCGTGCCGGTCGCCTCGGCCAGCCGGATCTCAATCATCTGCGCGGGGTAGTTCCACTCGTAGACCGCGCTCGCGGCGTCCAGCCCCTCGTAGCACTGGAGGCGCAGCAGCTTGCGCCCGAGGCCCGCCGCCAGCGCCTTCGCGATCTCGGTCTTGCCGACCCCCGCCTCGCCCTCGAGGACCAGCGGCCGGCCGAGCCGGAGCGCGAGGAACACCACCGTCGAGAGGCCCCGGCCGGCGACATAGCCGGTGCCTTCCAGCAGCGTTCTCGTCGAGTCGATGTCGGCGGGCAGCGGGGTCATCGGCCTCTCCTCTCGCTCGCGCCCGAGAAGGAGTGCCCGGCCCCCTCGATGTCAACCCGCCGGGGCTTGCCGCAGGCTGCCGCGCGCGGGCACCGTGCCCGAGCCTGCGCGGGGCAGCAGATCGCCGAGGCCCCGATCCCGCCGCATCCGCGCGGCGGTCGGGACTCGGCGCAGTGCCGAGAGTCAGAGCAGAACGGCCCCGGCGAGCCCGAGAAAGGCGAAGAAGCCGACCACATCCGTGACCGTCGTCACGAAGGTGCCCGACGCGAGCGCAGGGTCGGCGCCCGCCTTCTCGAGCCCCATCGGGATCAGGATGCCGGCCAGCCCCGCGATCAGCATGTTGATGACCATCGCGACCGCGATCACGGCGCCGAGCGTCGGGTTGCCGAACCATGCCCAGGCGAGCCCGCCCATGATGATCGCGAAGGCGATCCCGTTCATCAGCCCCGCGAGCCCCTCGCGGCTGATGACGCGGGCGGCGTTGGTCGAGGTCAGGTCGCGGGTCGCGAGGCCGCGCACCGCGACCGTCAGCGTCTGCGTCCCGGCATTGCCGCCCATCGAGGCCACGATCGGCATCAGGATCGCAAGCGCCACGACCTGCGTCAGCACGTCCTCGAAGATCGAGATCACGAGCGAGGCGATGATCGCCGTCAGCAGGTTGACCGCGAGCCAGGGAAAGCGCTGCCAGGTGATCTCGCGCACGCTGTCCGAGATCTCCTCGTCGCCGACGCCGGCGAGGCGGCGGATGTCCTCCTCGGCCTCCTCCTGCAGGGCGGCCATCGCGTCGTCGATGGTGATGACGCCGACGACCCGGCCCTCGTCGTTGACGACGGGCGCCGAGACCAGGTGGTACTGGTTGAAGGCGTAGGCCACCTTCTCCTGCTCGTCCTCGACGTGCAGCGTGCGCGGGTCCTCCTCCATCAGCGCGTCAAGGGTCACGGGCCGGCGGTTCGCGAGGATCTTGCCGAGGCCCACCGTGCCCACCGGCTTCAGCGTCGGGTCGACAATGACGACGTCGTAGAACTGCTCGGGCAGGTCTTCGTGGGCGCGCAGGAAGTCGATCGTCTGGCCGACCGTCCAGAACGGCGGCGCCTTGACGAACTCCGACTGCATCAGGCGGCCGGCGGTGTATTCCGGGTAGCGCAGCGACTGCGTGACGGCAGCGCGGTCGCGGGGGGCGAGCGCGTCGAGCACCGCCTGCCGGGCGTCGGCCTCGAGGTCCTCGACGAGGTAGACGACGTCGTCGGTCTCGAGCTCCCTGGCGGCCTCGGCGAGCTGGTCGGGCGGCAGCCAGGCGAGGATGTCGTCGCGCACGCCCTCCTCGACCTCGACCAGGAGCTCGGGGTCGAGGTCGCCCCAGACGAGCTCGATGAAGCCGCGCCGCGCCTCCTCGTCGATCTGCTCGAGCAGGTCGGCGATGTCGGCCACGTGCAGGTCCGCGATCTCGGCCAGGATCGCCTGGCGGTCGCGCGCCTCGATGCCGGCGACGATGCGCTCGACCCGCGCGTGGTCGAGCGCGTATTCGTCGTCGCGCAGCTCGATCGGCGGCTCAGGTGCGGCGGCGGGCGTGTCGGGCTCGTCCGGTCGGGGATCGGTCATGGCGCGCGGGCTCCGGCGGGGGTTTGCGCAAGGTCATAGCGCGGCCACCCGCGAGCGGAAACAGCCAGCGATCACGTCGGTAGAGGAATCGCGCGGTCAGGTGCCGCCGCGGCCCTCGGGCCGGGCGCGTCGAGACGCCGCGCCGCCGGTCTCAGGCGCGGATCGCGCGGGTCAGCGCCGCCTCGATCTCGTCCATCAGCGCGATCCGCTCGGGCGGGCTCAGGAACGCGCCGAGCTCGATCTCGCGGCCGCCGCCGGTCAGCGTCAGGTAGTTCTCGATCGGTCCCGGACGCAAGCGCAGGCGGACCTTGAGCGGCTCGGCGCTCCAGCGCAGGCACCGGCCGCCGGGTTCCCGCCGCTCGACCCGCAGCTCGTCGCGCCAGAGCGTCAGCTCCTCGCTGAGGCCCAGCCGGTCGCGGTCGCTCCGCCGGAGGCCGAGCCAGAGCAGCCCCGCGGCCGCGAGCACGAAGGGCAGCATCCCCCAGAAGGCCATGGTGCCGACGAGCGCGACCAGCGGCAGGGTGAAGCCCGCGGCCACCGCGCCAAGCACCGCGAGGCGAACCCCCGGCGTCAGCGATCGGTGCGGCCAGATGTCGATGTGGAGCACCGGCTCGTCGCGGCGCTCGCGCCAGTCGACCCAGCCGACCGGCAAAGACGCGGCCGGGGGGTGCCCCCCGACCGACGCATCGCTCTCGCGGTCGAGCATGGCACGCCTCAGTGCGCGTGCCCCCGGTCCCAGTCGGCACGGGTCGGCAGCGTCTCGAAGGTGTGCTCCGGCGGCGGGTTCGGCAGCGTCCACTCGAGCGTGCCGAGCTCGTCCTCCCAGTAGTTCGGGTTCTCGACCTTACGGCCGTAGAACAGCGTGTAGAAGACGATCCCGACCCAGAGCAGCAGGCTGGCGCCCGACAGGAAGGCGCCGTAGGACGCGACCTCGTTCCAGAGCGAGAACGCGTCCGGATAATCGATGTAGCGCCGCGGCATGCCCTGCCGGCCAAGGAAGTGCATCGGGAAGAAGGTGATGTTCGACCCGATGAACATCATCCAGAAGTGCAGCTGGCCCGCCCACTCCGGATACTGCCGGCCGCTCATCTTGCCGATCCAGTAGTACCACGCGGCGAAGATGCCGAAGACCGCGCCGAGGCTCATCACGTAGTGGAAGTG
>DATKCY010000002.1:0-7157 GCA_035512995.1 Thermohalobaculum sp. | reverse complement strand
TCGAACCTGTTCCACCTGGGCGTGCTGGTGCTGTTCGTCGGTCACTTCGTCGGGCTGCTGACGCCGATCTGGGTCTTCGACACCATCGGGATCGGCCACGGCTTCAAGCAGCTCGTCGCGCTGGTGATCGGCGGCATCGCCGGGATCGCGGCGCTGGTCGGGGCATCGATGCTGCTGCACCGGCGCCTCGTGGACCCGCGCATCCGGCAGAGCTCGTCCTTCGGCGACATCGCGGTGCTGGTGCTGATCTGGCTGCAGCTCGTGCTCGGCGTCGGCACCGTCTTCTGGACCATGCAGCACCTGAGCGGCGAGGAGATGGTGCGCTTCATGGGCTGGGCGAACGCGATCATCACCTTCGACCCGACGGCCCCGAGCCTGCTATCCGAGGCCGCCTGGATCTACAAGCTGCACATCGTGCTCGGGCTGACGCTGTTCCTGATCACGCCCTTCACCCGCCTCGTGCACATCTGGAGCGCGCCCGTCTGGTACCTGTTCCGCCCGGGCTACCAGATCGTCCGCTCGCTCGCGCCGGTCGGGCGCGGTCCCGCCTCGCCGACGCGCGGGGCGGCGGGCGCCGGCGCGCCGAGCTACGGCGGGCCGACGGTGGTACGCCAGCAATCGGAAAGCGGACAGGCCGGAACATGAGCGATCGACCCGACATCCCCCGCCTGAAGCAGGATCGCCCACGCCCCGAGCCGGTCATGCCGAGCGCCTGCCAGAGCGGTGGCTGCGGCGGCCCGGCTCCGCGCAGGCCGCCGCCGCCCAGCTTCAGCGAGGTGCGCGTCAACGGCGTCGAGATCGACCGGCAGGCGATCGCGCAGGAGATCCAGCACCACCCGGCACCGGACGCGCAGGCGGCGTGGACCGAGGCGGCGCGGGCGCTCGTCATCCGCGAGCTGCTGTTGCAGGAGGCGCAGCGGCTCGGGATCGAAGGCGAGTCCGAGCCGGACGAGGCCGGCCGGAGCGAGTCCGACGACGACGCGGTGATCGCCGCCCTCCTGGACCGGGAGGTCGAGCCGGAAGTGCCGGGGCTCGAGGAGTGCCGCCGCTACTACGAGGCGCGGCGCGAGCGATTCCGCACGCCGGACCTGTTCGAGGTCGCGCACGTCCTGATCGAGCCCGAGGGGAAGGATGAAGACGCCTGGGCCGCGGCCGAGGCGCAGGCGCGGACGATCATCGAGGAGGTCGGCTGCGACCCGCGCGCCTTTGCCGCGGTGGCGCGCGAGCTGTCCGCCTGCCCGTCGGCGGCGCAGGAGGGCTCGCTCGGCCAGGTCCGGCGCGGCGAGCTGGTGCCCGAGGTGCAGGCGGCGATCGAGAGGCTGGAGCCCGGAACGGTGGAGCCCGAGCCGGTGCGCTCGCGCTTCGGCTGGCACGTGATCCGCCTCGCCCGGCGGATCGAGGGCCACACGCTGCCCTTCGAGGCGGTGCAGGAGAAGATCGCCGAGATGTTCGCCGCGCGCGGCTGGTCGGTGGCGGCCACCCGCTACGTGGCGGCGCTGGCCGAGCGGGCCGAGCTCGAGGGCGTTGCGCTCGATCCGGCAGTCCTCTGATGCCGATGCTCGGCGACATCCTGGCGGAGGCGCGACGGTCCTCCGGCGGCTTCCTGCGGTGGCTGACGGCGACGGACGCCGAGCTGACGGAGCGGGTCGGCGAGGCCGCGGAGCGGGCGGGAGAGACGCCGACCGGGTTCGTTCGCAGGGCGGTCGCCGAGTTCAGCGAGCTTGCGTCGGAGGAGGACTGGGCGACGCTGATGTCGCGCCTGCGCGATTCGGAGGAGCCAGGCACGGCCTGCCTGCTCGCCATGGTCCGGTGGCGCCTTCCGGCGGCAGGACCCGCCGGCAGCCGCTCGCCCGACGCGGGGAAGGAGTCGCACGATGCCGAACAAGCCTGAAGAGCCGCGCGAGCGGGGGCTCAACCCCGCTCTCAGGAGCCGCAAGGAGACGACCCACGATACGGAGCGGTCGAGCCGCGCCCCTGCCGACACAACCTCGGTCCAGCGCGAGGAAGGCCGCGCCTGGCCGATGATCTGGCTGGTCGTCACCCTCCTCGGCCTCGTCATCGTGCTCTGGCTGATTTTCGGATGATCTGCTGCCATCGACCCGCTTTCGGCATGGCGCTGGGTCAGCTGGGCTGAATGAGTTCGAGGGAGTTGGACCCGGTGGTCGGCCGATACCAAGCTCCCGCCAGAGACGCCCGGCACCGTCAACGACGCTCTCGGGGTAAACTTTGGGCTGATGCGGATCGTGAAACCCGAAGAGGAGCCAGCGTCCAGTTAAGGCTCGTTCAGCCCAGTGCCGCATTCTTGCCTTCGCCAGAACCGTCATCGGCCAAATGCGATAGCCCTGTTTACCTGGGCCCGCCGCCTTGCCTGCCGGGGGCTTTGGCACTAGTGTCCCGGCCTCCCCGCGGGGTGGAGGCGACCCTTGCGCCCGCCCCAGAGACAAGGACCACCACCCATGTTCAAGGGTTCGATCACGGCGCTCGTCACGCCCTTCCGCGACGGCTCGCTCGACGAGAGCGCGTTTGCCGGCATCGTCGAGTGGCAGATCGCCGAGGGCACCAAGGCGCTGGTCCCCGTGGGCACGACGGGCGAGAGCCCGACCCTGACCGAAGCCGAGCACATGCGGGTCGTCGAGCTGACGGTCGAGGTCTCGGCCGGGCGTGTGCCGGTGCTGGCCGGCGCCGGCTCCAACAACACGGCCGAGGCGCTGCGCTATGTCCGCCATGCCGAGAAGGTGGGCGCGGACGCGGCGCTGGTGGTGACCCCGTACTACAACAAGCCGACCCAGGCCGGCCTGATCGCGCACTACACGGCGCTCCACGACGGCTGCGGCCTGCCGATCGTGATCTACAACATCCCCGGCCGCTCGGTCGTCGACATGGCGCCCGAGACGATGGGCGCGCTCGCCCGGCTGCCCCGCATCATCGGCGTCAAGGACGCGACATGCGACCTCGTGCGCGTCTCGAAGCAGCGCGCCTGCTGCGGGTCCGATTTCATCCAGCTCTCGGGCGAGGACGCCTCGGCGCTCGGCTTCAACGCGCATGGCGGATCGGGCTGCATCTCGGTCACCGCCAATGTCGCCCCGAAGCTCTGCGCCGAGTTCCAGGACGCGATGCTCGAGGGCGACTACGCGGCGGCGCTCACGCTCCAGGACCGGCTGATGCCGCTCCATACCGCGCTCTTCGCCGAATCGAGCCCGGCGCCGGCGAAATACGCGCTCTCCGTCCTCGACCGCTGCTCGGACGAGGTGCGCCTGCCGCTGGTCGGCGTGACCGAGGCGACCAAGGCCCTGGTGCGCGACGCGATGGCCCACGCCGGGCTGGTCAACGCCTGAGAATGGCCGAGAAGGATCCGCGCAAGGTCGTCGCCGAGAACCGGAAGGCGCGGCACAACTACTTCATCGAGGACGCGCTCGAGACCGGCATCGTGCTCGAGGGCTCCGAGGTCAAGTCGCTGCGCCAGGGCCAGGCGAACATCGGCGAGAGCTACGCCTCGGTCGAGGGTGGCGAGCTCTGGCTCATCAACAGCCACATCCCGAAATACACCCAGGCGAAAGCCGCCGCCTTCAGCCACGACGAGCGCCGGCGCCGCAAGCTCTTGGTCCGCGCGCGTGAGCTCGACCGCCTGGCGCAGGGCGTGGGGCGCGAGGGCATGACGCTGGTGCCGCTCCGCCTCTACTTCAACGCGCGCGGCATCGCGAAGCTCGAGCTCGGGATCGCCAAGGGCAAGAAGAGCCACGACAAGCGCGAGACCGAGAAGAAGCGCGACTGGCAGCGCCAGAAGGCCCGCCTCATGCGCCAGCACGGCTGAGGCGCCGCGCCCCGCCGTGACGGCGCCCGGTCAGTCCCGCCTCGTGGCGGCGCTCGAGACGACCTGGCCGCCTGCCGGGCGCGCGGTGCGCGAGGGCTGGACGCTGCGCTGCGGCGCCGGCGGCGGCAAGCGGGTCTCCGCCGCCTCGCCCGCGGGCCCGGACGCCGGGATAGCGGTCGCCGAGGACGCGATGCGGGCGTGGGGGCAACCGCCGCTCTTCCGCGTCCTCCCGGGCGAGGAGGCGCTGGACGAGGCGCTCGGCGCCCGCGGTTGCCGGATCGTCGACCCGACAGTCTTCTACGCGGCTCCGCTTTGCAGCCTCGCGGCCCCGTCGGACGAGACCGCGCGGGTCTTCCGCGTCTCGACGCCGCTCGCGCTGGCCGACGAGATCTGGGAGGCCGGCGGCATCGGCGCGGGGCGCCGCGCGGTGATGGCGCGCGCGCCCGAGCCGAAGATCGTGCTCCTCGCCCGTCTCGGCGACGCGCCGGCGGGGGTCGCGTTCCTCGGCCTCGACGGCGCGGTCGCCATGCTGCACGCGGTCGAGGTGCTGCCCGGCCAGCGTCGCGGCGGGGCCGGGACGATGCTGACCCGTGCCGCCGCCACCTTCGCCGCCGAGCACGGCGCGACGTGGCTGGCGCTGGCGGTGACGGAGGCGAACCGGCCGGCCCGCGCGCTCTACGAAAAGCTGGGCATGGCGCAGGCCGGCCGATACCATTACCGCATCCTGGACGACTGAGCCTGCGAGCCCCATGGACCTGCCGAAGACCACCGCGCTCGACCTCGCGCCCCCCGAGCCGCTGCCCGACGACGTCGCGGCCCTGTTCGAGAAGTGCCAGGAGAAGCTGGGGCTGATCCCGAACGTGCTGGTGGCCTATGCGCACCGGCCGGAGAAGCTCGCGGCCTTCGGCGCCATGTACAACGACCTGATGCTGGGCGAGAGCGGGCTCTCGAAGCTCGAGCGCGAGATGATCGCGGTCGTGGTCTCGGCCGAGAACCGCTGCTGGTACTGCCTGGTCGCGCACGGCGCGGCGGTGCGCGAGCTCTCCGGCGACCCCGGCCTCGGCGAGGCGATCGCGTTCAACTGGCGGTTCGCCGACCTGACCCCGCGCCAGCGCGCGATGCTCGACTTCGCCACGAAGATGTGCCGCGCGAGCGCCGAGATCGGCGAGGCCGACCGCGGCGGCTTGCGCGATCACGGGCTCACCGAGGCCGACATCTGGGACCTCGTGGCCGTCGCCGGCTTCTTCGCGATGTCGAACCGCATGGCCAGCGCCGTCGGCATGGAGCCCAATCCCGACTACCACGCCCGAGGCCGCGGCTGAGCCCGATGCGCCGCCTTGGCTGCCTGGCGCCGGTGCTCTTCGCGCTGGCCGGGCCCGCGCCGGCGGACGTGCCGGCGGCGCTCGACGCAGGCGGCCCCGAGGGAGCGGTGATGACCGCCGAGACCGATGCGGCGCGCGACCGCTACGACCTTCCGGTGGCAGCCTTCGGCGGCGACCGGACGCCGGTGCAGCCGCTCGAGGGCCGGGTCGTCCGCAGGGCGTGGACGCTCGAGGACAGCGCGCGGAGCCCGGTCGACGTCGTCGCCGACTACCGGACCCGGCTGGCCGAGAAGGCGTTCGAGCCGGTCTTCCTCTGCCGCGACCGCGAGTGCGGCGGCTTCGACTTCCGCTTCGGGGTCGAACTGATGCCGGCGCCGGCGATGCTGATGGACACGGGCAACTTCGCCCAGCTCTCGATGGCGGCGCCCGACGGGCGCTACGCCTCGGTCCTCGCGAGCCGCGTGCTCGACACCCTCCACGTGCAGACGGTCATGGTCGAGGGGGCGCCGGTGGAGCCGCCGACGCCGGATTCGATCCCCTCCCCCGAGCCCGCCGGCGAGCCACCGGCGGAGCCGGACGCGCCTGCGCCCGAGCCTCCGGCCGCCGCGGCGGAGCCGCCGCCGACCGCGCCCGCCGCCTCGACGGCCGAGCGGCTCCCCGCCGCGGGCCACGCCGTGATCGACGGCCTCGCCTTCACGCCGGGAGGCACCGGGCTCGCCGAGTCCTCGGCCGGGGCGCTCGACCGCCTGGCGCGGACCGTGATGGACATGCCGGACCGCAGCTTCGCCCTCGTCGGCCACTCCGACAATGTCGGCGGGCTCGAGGGCAACATCGCGCTCTCGCGCCGCCGGGCCGAAGCGGTGCGCGAGGCGCTGATCGCGCGGGGCGTCGCGCCGGAGCGGCTGCAGGCGCACGGCGCCGGCTGGCTCGCCCCCGTCGCGACGAACGAGACTGAGGCAGGCCGGCGCCTCAACCGGCGGGTCGAGATCGTCGCGCGGTGAGGCGTCGGTGCGGAGAGGGAGGGGTGCGTGCCGGAGCTGCCCGAGGTCGAGACGGTGCGGAGGGGCCTCGAGCCGGTGCTGGCGGGCCAGCGGCTCGCGCGCGCACGGCAGTTCCGGCCGGACCTCCGCTGGCCGCTGCCCGAGCGGTTCGCCGAGCGGCTGCAGGGCCGGCGGGTCGGCACCGTCGGCAGGCGCGGGAAATTCCTGCTGATCGGGCTCGACGGACCCGAGACCTGGATCGTGCATCTGGGCATGTCCGGGCGCATCCTCGTCGCGCTGCCGGCGGCGGAGAGGGAGCCGCTCGGCGCCTTCCACCACGCGGTGGCGGCGCGCACGACGCACGACCACGTGGTCGTCGCGACCGAGGCGGGCGCGGTCGTCACCTACAACGACGCCCGCCGCTTCGGCGCGATGGACCTGTGGCCGACGGTGGACCTCGACAGCCATCCCTGGCTCGCACGTCTGGGGCCGGAGCCGCTCGGCAACGCCTTCTCCGGCCCCGTGCTGGCCGGGGCGCTGGCGCGCAAGATGACCTCGGTCAAGGCGGCGCTGATGGACCAGCGCGTGGTCGCCGGGCTCGGCAACATCTATGTCTGCGAGGCGCTCTGGCGCGTCGGCATCCACCCCGCACGTATCGCCGGCACGATCTCCGCGGCCCGGCTCGAGCGGCTTGCCGGCGCCGTGGTCGAGACGCTGGAGGAGGCGATCGCCGCCGGCGGCTCGTCCTTGCGCGACTACCGGCAGACCGACGGCGAGCTCGGCTACTTCCAGCACGGGTTTCGGGTCTACGACCGGGAGGGCGTGCCATGCCCGCGGACAGGCTGCCGCGGCACGGTCAGGCGCCGCGTGCAGGCGGGACGGTCGAGCTTTTACTGCCCCCGCTGCCAGCGCTAAGGCCCCGGCCCGCTTGTCTGATCCCCGCACCGATGCTAGGAGCCTGACAACGTCCGACTTGCCCCGGAGCGATGCGCCGATGCCCGACCGCAAGGACAGCTACAGTTACGAAGACCTCCTGGCCTGCGC
>DATKCY010000001.1:0-20454 GCA_035512995.1 Thermohalobaculum sp. | reverse complement strand
CGGACGCCGCCCGCTCGGCTTCCTGCGCCGCGGCCGCGGCCGTGCGCCGGGCGTTCTCGCCGGCTGCCAGCGCGTCGCCGGCCGCGCGCCTGCGGTTCTCGGCCATCTCGAGCTCCCGGGCCAGGCGGCCGCGCTTCTCGGCGATCTCGTCGGGCACGCCCGCGGCCCGCGTGTGCTCGACCGCCGTCGCCTTGCTGCGCCGCGCGAGCTCGGCCAGCCGGCCGCCCGCGCTCTCGCTCCGCTCGCGCCAGCCGCGGCGCTCGCGCTCGATGGCCGCGAGCCGGCTCTCGCGCGCCTCGCCCGCGCGCCTGATCTCGTCGGCGCGGCCGCGGGCGGCGAGCATCGCGCCCCGCGCCGCCTCGACCGCCCTGCGCTCGGCTTCGACCGCCTGGCGGGCGGCGGCGACGTCGCCGACCTCGGCCACCGCCTTCTCTGCCTCGGCCATCGCCGCCGCCGCCGCATCCCGTTCCTCGCCCCGGGCGGCGAGCTGGAGACGCTGGTTCTCGAGCCTGGCCGCCTGCATCTCGAGGTCCGCCTCGGCCCGCGCCTCGGCCCGCGTGGTCTCGGTCTGCCGCGCGTCCGCTTCGCGCCGGGCCTTCCGCGCCGCGCTCTCGGCGATGCCTGCGCGGTCGAGCCGCGCCCGGGCCTCGCCGTGCGTCTCCGCGGCCACGGCGCCCGCCCGCCGCGCGGTCTCGAGCCCCGCCGACAGCGCCTTCAGCCGGTTCTGCTGCTGCAGCCTGACCGCCGTCGCCGAGGGCGCGTCCTCGGCGCGGAGGCGATAGCCGTCCCAGCGCCAGAGATCGCCCTCGCGGCTGACGAGCCGGGTGCCGGGGCCGAGCGACGCCTGCAGCCGGTCGCCCGCCTCGCGCGCGACCAGGCCGACCCGCGCCAGCCGCCGCTGCAGCCGGAGCGGACCGCCGACATGGGCGACGAGCGGCTCCGCGCCTTCGGGCAGCGCCGCCTCCGCGGCATAGGGCTCGACCGCGATCCAGCCCGTGCCGTCGTCGGCATGCCCGAGCGCCGGCGCGCGCAGGTCGTCGCCGAGCGCGGCGCCCAGCGCCGCCTCCATCCCCTCCCCGACCTCGATCCCGTCGATGATCTGGCTCGCGCCGTCGGCGTCGCGTTTCAGCAGCCGCTCGAGCGCCTCGACCTCGGCCGCGAGCGCCGCCCGCTCGCCCTCGGTCTCCGACGCGCGGGCGCGGGCCGACGCCTCGGCGTTCTGCGCCTCCGCCCGCTCGGCCTCGGCCGCCTCCAGCGCCGCCTCGGCGGCGGCGGCGTCCGCGTGGGCCGTCTCCGCTTCCGCCGCCGCGGCCGTCAGCCGGTTCCGCGCGTCCTCGATCCCGCTCGCCAGCGCCGCCTCGGCCGCCTCGGCGCGCGCGATCTCGTCGGCGATTCGCCGGGCGGTCTTTCCGGCCTCGTCGACCCGGCGCTCGGCGGCGGCGGCACGTGCCGCAAGACGCGCCGCCTCCTCCGTCAGCCGGTCGAGCGCCGCCTCGCGTGCGGCCAGATCCTCGCGCGCGGCGCGCGCCGCCTCCTGCGCCTCGGCCAGCACCGCGTCGTGGCCCTCGTGCGCCGCGCGGAGCTCGGCCTCCTCCTCGTCGAGCCGCGCGATCGAGCCGCCGGCGTCGTTCGCCAGCGTCTCCTCGCGCTCGGTGTCGCGGGCGAGCTGACGGGCGCGGGCCGCCAGCCGCTCGATTTCGGCCCGCGCGCGCGTCTCCTCCTCGGCCAGCCGGTCGCGCTCGACCGTCAGCCGCTGGTGGACCGCGGCCGCGATGCTCTCCTCCTCGCGGAGCGGGGGCAGCGCGCTCTCAGCTTCCTCGCGGCCGCGCGCCGCCGCCAGCGCCGCGCGCTCGGCTTCCGCCGCCGCCCTGGTGCCGTCGGAGAGCGCCCGCTCGGCCGCGACCCGCTCCTCCTCGGCCAGCCGCCAGCGCACGGCGAGCAGCGTCGCCTCGGCCCGGCGCAGCGCCTCGCCGATCTCGCGGTAGCGCCGCGCCTGCGCCGCCTGGCGGTCGAGCGAGCGGAGCCGCGTCCCGAGCTGCTCGAGCACGTCGTCGACCCGTGCGAGGTTGGCCTCGGCCGCGTTCAGCTTCAGCTCCGCCTCGTGGCGGCGCTGATAGAGGCCCGAGATGCCGGCCGCCTCCTCGAGGATGCGCCGGCGCGCCTTCGGCTTCGCGCGGATCAGCTCCGCCACCTCGCCCTGGCGCACCAGCGCCGGCGAGTGCGCGCCGGTCGAGGCGTCCGCGAACAGCATCGCCACGTCGCGCGCGCGCACCGTCTTGCCGTTGACAGAGTAGGCCGAGCCGATGTCGCGCGTGATCCGCCGGCTGATCTCGAGCCGGTCGTCGCCGTTGAAGGCCGCCGGCGCCAGCCGGTCCGAGTTGTCGAGCACCAGCTCGACCGAGGCCGAGCCCCGCGCCGGCCGCCGGTCGGTGCCGGCGAAGATCACGTCGTCCATGCCCTCGCCGCGCATCGCCCGCGCCCGGTTCTCGCCCATGACCCAGCGGAGCGCCTCGAGCAGGTTCGACTTGCCGCAGCCGTTCGGGCCGACGACGCCGGTGAGCCCGGTCGAGATCACCAGCTCGGCCGGATCGACAAAGGACTTGAAGCCCTGCAGCCTCAGCCTCGTGAAGTGCATGCGCGCCTGTCGCTTTTTTCGTCGTTCTGCTCGTTTTCAGGCATTGGACAGGCGAAGCGCCGCGCTGTCAATCAGCGCGGCGCAGATTTCGCGGGATTTGCGTCCCGCACCACCAGATGTGGGAAGGCTCAGCCGGCGGGCAGCCCCGCCTCGATCGCCTCGCGCACCTCGTCGGGCTTGTTGCCGACGATCCGCTCGGTCCCGTCGGGGCTGATGACCAGGAAGGTCGGGGTCGAGGTCACCTCGTCGGCCTCCTGGTTCGCCTTGTAGTCCTCGACCAGCATCTTGGCGAAGTCCTGGTTCTCGAGGCAGGCCTTGATCTGCGCGTCGGTCAGGCCGTTCAGGCGCGCGATGCCGGCGATCGCCTGGGCGATGTCCTCGGCCTTCGTCCACTCCGCCTGCTTCGCCAGGAACTGGTCGGCGATCGGGTAGAACGCCCGCTCGCCGCCGCAGCGCGCCGCCATCGACGCCCAGAGGCCGAAGCGGTCGAAATAGACCTCGCGCAACGTGAAGCCGATCCGGCCCGGGTCGATGAAGTCGGCCTTCAGGCCCTCCCACGCTTCCTGGTGATAGGCGGCGCAGTGCGGGCAGGTGAAGGAGGCGTACTCCACGACCTGAACGGGCGCGGCCGGGTCTCCGATGGTGTAGTCGCCGACGAACGGGCCGACGCCGGTCTCCGGCGGCGCGGCCGCGGCACCGGCCTCGCCGGCCTCCTCCGCCGGCTCCTGCGCGGCCTGCGTCTCCTCGGCCTCAGCGCCGCTGCCGGACTGCTGGACGGTCACGTCCTCGGTCTGCATGCTATCTTCCGATGTCGCGGCGTCGCCGGCGGACGGGACCTTCACGCGCTTCGGTCCGCTCGACATCGGCGCGTCCTGCTGGAGCTCGGTCTCGGTGCCGATGTCCATCTCGGTCGAGCTCTCCCTCTCGACCGGCGTCGCCTCGGCCTCCGTCTCGGTCTCGGTCTGTCCCCAGGCGGTGCCCAGGGTCAGCGGCAGCGTCGCGATCGAGGCCAGGGCCAGGCCTCGGGTCATGCTGAACGGCATGTCATTCTCCTCGTTTCGCCCCAGGTCCGGAGCGTTGGCTTTGCCGCGTCGGGGATCCGTCCCCGTGCGAATGAGCGAATACATAGGTCCCGAGCCGCGTCAGCGCAGCCCGGAGCGCGGGGGAGGCGGCGCCCTCCGCCGCGCTCTCGGCCCGGGCGCGGGCCTGCGGGTCGTCTGCCGGCGCGGGGCCGGTCCACGCCGCCTGCGCCTCGGCAAGGCCCGGCGGCGCGCCGGCGCCGCCGGTCTGCGTGACCCTGAGCCGCGAGATCGCGCGGTAGCCGTAGAAGGCGTTGATGCGCTCGAGCAGCAGCGGCGCCTGCATCTCGACCTCGATCGCGTGCGGCCCGTCGGCCTCGACCTGGAGCGTGGCGCCGAGGCCGCGCGAGCGGCCGTAGCTCACGCGGACGGGCCGGCAGACGGCGGCGAAGGTCTCGCCCGCCGCCTCGGGCCAGCGCGCGAGCAGGTCGGCCGCGGCAAAGCCGTAGCGGCCGGCGGCCCGGCTCAGCGGCTCGCGCGCGCTCGCGCTCACGCGGCGAAAGCCGCGCCCGCCGCGCCTCGCCGGCTTGCCCTCCGTGCTGCTCGCCGCCATTCTGCCCCGCCAGTCGCCGCGACCGGTTTCACGGGCGGGAATCCCGCGCCCGTCGGAGCCTAGTCGCTCGGCCGGGTGATGGGAAGCGGGGCGGCCGGGTGCAGAGCGATCATGACAGGGATGTGAGCGGGCGCCTCGGCCGCTGGTACGCGCGTCATCACCGCGACCTGCCCTGGCGGGTGCCGCCGGGGCAGGGGCGCCGGCCGGACCCCTACCACGTCTGGCTGTCCGAGGTGATGCTGCAGCAGACGACCGTCGCCGCCGCGACCGGCTATTTCCACGCCTTCACCCGGCGCTGGCCCCGGGTCGAGGCGCTGGCCGCGGCGCCGCTCGACGACGTGCTCGCCGCCTGGGCGGGGCTTGGCTACTACGCGCGGGCCCGTAACCTGCATGCCTGCGCCCGCGTGGTGGCGGCGGAGCACGGCGGCCGGTTTCCCGAAACCGAGGACGCGCTCCTCCGGCTGCCCGGGATCGGCCGCTACACCGCGGCGGCGATCGCGGCGATCGCGTTCGGCCGGCCGGCGGTCGTGGTCGACGGCAATGTCGAGCGGGTCGTGGCGCGGCTCTTCGCGGTGACCGAGCCGCTGCCCGCCGCGAAGCCGGCACTGCATGCGGGCGCGGCCCGCCTGACCCCGGCCGAGCGGCCGGGCGACCACGCGCAGGCGATGATGGACCTCGGGGCCACCGTCTGCACGCCGCGGCGCCCGGCCTGCGGCGTCTGTCCGCTGGTGACCGACTGCGCCGGGCGCGCCGCCGGGATCGCGCCCGGGCTGCCGCGGAAGGCGCCGAAGCGCGCGAAGCCGGACCGCCGGGGGATCGTCTGGCTCGCGCACGACCCGGGCCACCGGGTGCAGACGGTGCGCCGGCCGGCGAAAGGCCTGCTCGGCGGCATGCTGGCGCTGCCGACGACCGAGTGGGGCGAGGGCCCGGCGGAGGGCACCCCGCCTCTCGCCGGCGACTGGCGGACCATCGGCGAGGTGCGCCACACCTTCACCCACTTCCACCTGCGCCTCGAGGTGCGGGTCGCCGAGGCGCCGCTCGGCCCCGACGCGCTGCCGTTCGCAAAGGCCGCCGCAGCGATGCCGACAGTCTTCGCCAAGGCGATGGCGCTCGCCCGCCCGGCTCTCGACGCGTTCCGGGCATCCTGCGGCTGACAGGACCGATTCCCGCCGGCTCGAAAGCCGGTCAGCCGGACAGGCCGAGGGCCGCCCCGAGGGCGTCCGAGACCCGGACGAGCCCCGCCTCCTCGAGGTCGCGCCAGCCGGTGAAGCGGCGCGAGCCCTCCCACATCAGGTCCGAGCGCGCGAGGGCCGCGTGCCGGCTGAGCCGCGCGTCGCTGGCGCGCCGGTTGCGGACGTCCCAGGCGGCTTCCTTCTCGACATGGTCGACCATGAGCCGGAAGTGCAGGAGCGCGATCCAGTCGGGCGCGAGCTTGAGCGCCGCGTTCACCCGGTGGTTGCTGGCGGGATAGCGCAGGCCGCGGCGCCAGCGGATCAGCGGTACCTTCGAGCGCGGCCCCCGCTTGAACCGGCGGAGCATGAAGTGGCGGTGCAGCAGCCACGCGCCGCGCCGCGGATGTGCCGGGTTGCGGTGGTCCATGAAGCGGCGCACGACCGCCCGGGTCATCCGGTCGCGGATGTCGGGCTCGGCGGTGCGGGCGAAGCGGTCCCGCGCGCCGCCGAAGAGCATCGCGGGCGGCGTCGGCGAGCGCTTCATGCTCCTCGGCTTCGGCGGCGCCAGCCAGTAGCCCTCGGCGTCGAAGTGCGAATAGACCTGCGCCAGCCGCGCCTCGGGCCCATGCTCGATCCGGCTCAGCGGCCGGTCCGAGTACATATCGACCATCGGCGCGAAGACGGCGTCGCAGCCCTCGCCCTCCCAGTGGGCTAGGAGCGCGTCGAGCCGCCGGTCGGGCCAGCCCGGATAGACGAGGTGCTCGTCGAGGTCGGGCGCGAGCACCCAGCGCCCGACGGCGTGCGTGTCGGCGAGCCAGGGCCGGAACAGCGGCTTGAAGGTCGGGAAATGCCGCTCCGAGAAGAAGCGGGTCACGTCGGGCTGCGCGTCGAGATACGCGCCGGTGCCGTCGGTCGAGGCGTTGTCGACGATCAGGAAGTGCCGAACGCCGATGCCGCGGTGATGGCGCAGGTAGTCCGGCAGCCGCAGCATCTCGTCCCTGGCGACCGCAACGATCACCGGGCCCGGGGGCAGCTCCACGGACGGGGCTGCGTCCATGTCGAAGATCTCGTCGAAGGGCACGTCGCCCGCTGGCCGGTCGGGAGATATGTCGGCCATCGGCGTGCTCCCTCGCAGCCCCCGTGCCTACTCGCCCGCCTCGTCGAGGACCTTTCTGGCGACGCGGAAGCATTCGAGGGCCTGGGGCACGCCGCAGTAGATGCCGATCACGTGGATGATCGCGCGGATCTCCTCGCGGCTGACGCCGTTGGCGATCGCGCCGCGGCAGTGGACCTCCCACTCGTGCATCTTGCCGAGCGCGCCGATCATCGCGAGGTTCATCATCGAGCGGGTCTTCGGGTCGATCGTGTCGTCGCCCCAGCCGAAGCCCCAGCACCAGGCGGTCATCGCCTCCTGGAACGGTCGGGTGAAGTCATCGGCCGCGGCGAGGTTCTTCTCGACATAGTCGGCGCCGAGCGTCGCTTTGCGCCGCTCCAGCCCCTTCTCGAACAGCGCCTCGTCCATCGTCGTCCCCCTCGATCCGGCGGCCTACTTCTTCTCGTCGTCGCCCTCGCCCTCGTCCGGCAGGTTGAAGAGCGAGTCGGCGTCGAGCTCCTTCTCGCGCGTTTTTTCCTCCTTGTCCGGGCTCTCGAGCGTGAAGCTCTCGAAGCCCGCGACGTTCGAGGGCAGCGCATGCTCCTCGTCCTCGGCACGGGCCAGGCTCTCGTCGGTCGAGAGCAGGTTCAGCCGCTCCTCGGCCGACGGCACGACCTCCTGCGCCTTCGCCTTCTTCTCCGCCGCCTTCTGCACCACCGCGTCGAGGTCGACCTGCCGGCAGAGGCCGAGCGCCACCGGGTCGACCGGCTGGATCTGCGAGCTATTCCAGTGCGTGCGGTTCCGGATCGACTGGATCGTCGGCTTGGTCGTGCCGACGAGCTTCGAGATCTGGCTGTCCTCGAGCTCCGGGTGATAGCGCACGAGCCAGGCGATCGCCGCCGGACGGTCCTGCCGCTTCGAGACCGGGGTGTAGCGGGGCGCCTTGCGTTTCGGCGGCGGCGCCAGCTCGCGGTGCTCGAGCTTGAGGCGCGCGACCGGATCGGCCTCGCAGCGCCTGATCTCATCCGCCGTCAGCTGGTTGTTCGCGACCGGGTCGAATCCCTTGATCCCGATCGCCACCTCGCCGTCGGCGATGCCCGAGACCTCGAGCTCGTGCATGCCGCAGAACTCGGCGATCTGGCGGAATGTCAGCGTCGTGTTGTCGACCAGCCAGACGGCGGTCGCCTTCGGCATCAGGGGCAGCTCCTGGTTCATCTCCAGCCTTTCCTCCTTGGCCCTCGAACGCCGTGAGCCCGCGCTCCGAGAACCGGGCGCGGGGAGCGCATCAGACGGTTTCTTGGGATAGATCGCGGCACATATACGACCCCTGAGCCTGAAAATAAAGCGGGTCCGGCGATGAAAGCTCTGGCGCGAACGCTGATCACGATCGGTCTCCTGGCCGCACCCGCGGCAGGTGTCTAGGACGGGTCGTATCCCGACGTGCCGGCCGTCTCCAGCGCCCGCGCGATCATCGCAGGGTCCGCGTTGCCGCCGGAGGCGATGCAGATCACGGCGTCGCCCGCCACCTCGTCCGGGCGGAACAGCGCGGCGGCGAGCGAGACGGCGCCCCCGGGCTCGAGCACGATCTTGAGCCGGATCAGCGCCGCGGCCATCGCGCGGAGGGCCTCGTCGTCGCTGACGCTGAGCCCGGGGCCGGCCAGCCGGCGGAGGATCGGGAAGGTCAGCTCGCCGGGTGCGGGGGTCACGATGGCGTCGCAGATCGACGCGGGGCCCTTCCCGGCCGGCACGCGCGCGCCGCCGGCGAGCGAGCGCGCGACATCGTCCCAGCCGGCCGGCTCGACCGGGCGGGCGCGGAGGCCCGGCGCCTCGGCCTCGAGCGCCAGCGCCACGCCGGCCGTCAGTCCGCCGCCGCCGCAGCAGATCAGCACGTCGGCGCGCTCGACCCCCGCCGCGCGCGCCTGCGCCGCGAGCTCGAGCCCGCAGGTGCCCTGGCCCGCGATCACCATCGGCTCGTCGTAGGGCCTGATCAGCGTCAGCCCGCGCTCGGTGACGAGCCGCGCCCCGACCTCCTCACGCGATTCGCCGCCGGGGCGATCGTAGAGCACGACCTCGGCGCCCATCCTGCGGGTGTTCTCGAGCTTCAGCCGCGGCGCGTCGACGGGCATGACGATCACCGCCGGGACGCCCAGGAGCTCGGCCGCGTGGGCGACGCCCTGCGCGTGGTTGCCGCTCGAATAGGCGATGACGCCGCGCTGGCGCGCCTCGTCGCCCAGTGCGCTCAGCGCCGACCAGCCGCCGCGGAACTTGAAGCTGCCGGTCCACTGCAGGCACTCGGCCTTGACCAGCACCCGCCGGCCGACGGCTGCGTTCAGGAGCGGGCTCTCGAGGAGCGGCGTCCGCCGGACGCGCCCCTCGAGCCGCCGGTCGGCGGCGCGGATGTCGTCGATGCCGACGGCCTCGCGCTTAGCCGGCATGGGCATCGAGGAACGCGTCGATCGCGTCCACCGCGGGTGCCTCGTCGAGGAAGGGCACGTGGCCCCGGTCCGGCACGGTGACCGCGGCCATGTCGGGCCGGCGCCGCCGCATCTCGGCCAGCGTCTCGGCCGACAGGATGTCGGAGTTCTCGCCGCGGACGGTCAGGATCGGCAGCGCGCCGAGCGCGTCGAACAGGTGCCACATCTCGCCCGGCGCGACCCCTGCGTGCACAGCCTCGCGCAGGCGCGGGTCGTATCTGAGCTGCGGCCGGCCCTCGCGGTCCTCGTAGAGCGTGCGCGCGAAGCTCATCCACTGCTCGCCCGTCAGGTCGGGGAAGGCCGCGCCCATCGAGTGCGCGAGCGCCGTCGCGGCTTCGGAAAAGCTGCTCCAGCCGGGGTCGATGCCGACATAGCCCTTGATCTTCGCGAGGCCCGCCTGCTCGACCACGGGACCGACGTCGTTCAGCACGAGACAGCTCAGCCGCTCCCGCGCCGTGGCGCCGATCGACATCCCCAGGATGCCGCCGCGCGAGGTGCCGATGACCGCCGTCCGGGCAATCCCGAGGTGGTCGAGGAAAGCCAGCGCGTCTCGCGCCTCGACCGACACCTGGTATTCCTCGACCGGGTCGTCGGCCCACGCGCTGTCGCCCCGCCCTCGCGAGTCGAGGCGGAGGACGCGGTAGCGCGGCGCGAGGTGGCCGGCGAGCCATTCGAAGTCGGAGGCGTTCCGCGTGAGGCCCGCGAGGCACAGCACCGGCGGCCCGCCGCCGCCGGAGTCGCGATAGGCGAGGCGGCGCCCGTCCGCGGCCTCGAACGTGCCGCTCATGGCCTCCGCGCGATCTCCGGGATCGCGGTCAGGGTGTCGAGCGTGTGCTTCGGGCGCCAGGGCAGGCGGTCGCACGGCTCCGACCGGCGGTTGACCCAGGCGGAGACGAAGCCGAAGCCGGCGCCGGCGCAGGCATCCCAGCAGTTCGACGAGACGAAGAGGACCTCGCCCGGCGCGACGCCGAGCCGCTGCTCGACCAGCGCGTAGACCGTCCGGTGCGGCTTGAAGACGCCCACATCCTGGACCGAGATCACGGCGTCGAGCGTCTCGCTGATGCCGGCGCTGTCGGTCGCCGCCTTCAGCATGTCCGGCGAGCCGTTCGAGAGGATCGCCGTCGTCTGCCCGGCCTCGTTCAGCTCGGCCAGCACGGCCGGCACCTCGGGGAACGCCTCGAGCTCCCAGTAGAGCGCGAGCAGCCGCTCGCGCAGCTCGGGCTCGTCCAGCTCCAGCGCCTCGAGCGCGTAGTCGAGGCCGTCCTGCGTCACCTGCCAGAAGTCGGCGTGATGATCGGCGACCGCGCGGAGCCAGGTGTACTGGAGCTGCTTCAGCCGCCAGATCTCGGCGAGGGTACCGAGCTTCTCCGCCAGCGCCTCACGCCCCGGCTCGCCCGCCGCCCGGCGGGCCGCCGCGCCCACGTCTAACAGGGTGCCATAGGCATCGAACACGCAGGCCCTGATCGGCATCGGCGGCTCCTCCGGCTGGGTTGCGTGCCGAGAATGGCGGAAAGCGGGGCGGGGGGGAAGGGCTCCCGACACTACCCGCGGCAAAGCCCCGCCGGCTGTGCCGGGATGCAGAGACGAGAGAAGCTCTCCTTGCCATTCCGCCACCGCCCATCCCGCGCTAGGTCAGGGGAGAGCGGCGGCAGCGGAGCAGCGCGATGGACTACGAGACGATCCTCTATTCGGTCGAGGACGGCGTCGCGACGGTCGCGCTCAACCGTCCGGACCGGATGAACAGCCTGAACGGCGTCATGCGCCGCGAGCTGATGGACGCGCTCGGCCGGGCGCCGCGCGAGGGGCGCTGTCTGGTGCTGACGGGCACGGGCCGCGGCTTCTGCTCGGGCCAGGATCTGAACGACGCGTCCGCGCCCGGGGAGCTCGACCTCGAGCGCACGCTCCGCGAGGAGTACGAGCCGCTGCTCCGCCGCATCTACGACTGCCCGGTGCCGACCGTCGCCGCGGTGAACGGCCCGGCCGCGGGCGCCGGCGCGAACCTCGCGCTCGCCGCCGACCTGGTGATCGCCGCGAAGTCGGCCGTCTTCATCGAGGCTTTCGCGCGGATCGGGCTGATCCCCGACGCCGGCGGCACCTACTGGCTGCCGCGGATGGTCGGCCTGCCGCGGGCGATGGGCATGTGCCTGACGACCGATCCGGTGCCGGCCGAGCAGGCGGAGGCGTGGGGGCTGGTCTGGCGCGCGGTCGCCGACGATGATTTCGCGGAGCTGGTCGCGGCCACCGCCCGGCGGCTCGCCTCAGGCCCGACCGCGGCCTATCTGCTGACGCGGCAGGCGCTGAGGCGGAGCTTCGCGAACACGCTCGACGAGCAGCTCGCGCTCGAGGCGGCGCTGCAGGGCGAGGCCGGCCGGACCCGCGATTTCCGCGAGGGGGTCGCGGCCTTCCTCGAGAAGCGCCCGCCGGTCTACGAGGGCCGCTGAGGCGCGCGCCGTGCCGCAGTTGCCCGGCCCCGCGGCCGGGCGTAGGGTCCGACGAGCCGCGAAGGAGCTCCCGATGAACCGACAGGCGCCGCCGCCGACCGCCGACTCCCCGAGCTTCATGTGGGACGACCCGTTCCTCCTCGACGACCAGCTCGGGGAGGAGGAGCGGATGATCCGCGACACCGCCCACGCCTATGCGCAGGAGAAGCTGCAGCCGCGGGTGATCGAGGCGTTCGAGAAGGAGGAGAGCGACCCGGGGGTCTTCCGCGAGATGGGCGAGCTCGGCCTCCTCGGCGCCACGCTGCCCGAGGAGTACGGCGGCGTCGGCGCCAACTACGTCAGCTACGGCCTGATCGCGCGCGAGATCGAGCGGGTCGACTCGGGCTACCGCTCGATGATGTCGGTGCAGTCGTCGCTGGTCATGTACCCGATCCACGCCTACGGGACCGAGGAGCAGCGCAGGAAGTACCTGCCGAAGCTCGCCTCGGGGACATGGATCGGCTGCTTCGGCCTGACCGAGCCCGACGCGGGTTCGGACCCCGGCGCGATGAAGACGCGGGCCGAGAGGACGGACGGCGGCTACCGCCTCAGCGGCACCAAGACCTGGATCTCGAACGCGCCCGTGGCCGATGTCTTCGTCGTCTGGGCGAAGTCCGACGCGCACGACGGCAAGATCCGCGGCTTCGTGCTCGAGAAGGGGGCGAAGGGCCTCAGCGCGCCGAAGATCGAGGGCAAGCTCAGCCTCCGCGCCTCGATCACCGGCCAGATCGCCATGGAGGATGTCGAGGTCGGCGAGGATGCGCTCCTGCCCGACGCGCAGGGCCTCGCCGGCCCGTTCGGCTGCCTCAGCCGCGCCCGCTACGGCATCTCGTGGGGCACGATGGGCGCGGCCGAGTTCTGCTGGCACACCGCGCGCGAGTACGGGCTCGAGCGCAAGCAGTTCGGCAGGCCGCTCGCCGCCAACCAGCTCTACCAGAAGAAGCTCGCCGACATGCAGACCGAGATCGCGCTCGGGCTGCAGGGCTCGCTCCGCCTCGGCCGGCTGATGGACGAGGGACGGATGGCGCCCGAGATGATCTCGCTGATGAAGCGCAACAACTGCGGCAAGGCGCTCGACGTCGCGCGGGCCGCCCGCGACATGCTGGGCGGCAACGGCATCTCGGGCGAGTACCAGGTGATCCGCCACATGCTGAACCTCGAGACCGTCAACACCTACGAGGGAACGCACGACATCCACGCGCTGATTCTCGGCCGCGCCCAGACCGGGCTGCAGGCCTTCGCCTGAGCCGCGATGCGCGCCCGCCGTTGTTCCGGCCCGGACCGCTCTGCCATGGTCTCGCGTCCCGCGTCGTCGGCTGCGTGACCTGAGTGGGGGGCGCGCCGCTCGCCGGACCGCGCGGGGTCGAGCTCGCCCGCGTGAGCACGTCTCGGCTCGACCGACCACTGGAGGGAAACCGGCGGCCCCGGCCTCGTCGGGACCTGCGATGAGCCGCGCGCAGGACCCGACCCTCGCGATCCGCTTCGTCCTGCTGGCGACGCTCCTGTTCGCTTTGCAGGACGGCATCTCGAAGCATCTGGCGGCGCACTATCCGGTCCCGTGGTTCGTGATGTTCCGCTACTGGTTCTTCGCGCTCTTCGTGGTGACGCTTGCCTCCCGCATGCCGGGGGGCGTCAGGGCCGCGCGCAGGACCTCGGTGCCGGTGCTGCAGGCGGCGCGCGGCGTTCTGCTGGCCGTGCAGATCATCGTCATCGTCATCAGCTTCGACCTGATCGGGCTTGCCCCCACGCATACGATCTTCGCGCTGCACCCGCTGCTCGCGACGCTGCTCGCGATCCCGGTGCTGGGCGAGCGGGTCGGCTGGCGCCGTCTCGCCGCCGTCGGAGTTGGCTTCCTCGGCGTGCTCGTGATCCTGCGCCCCGGCGCCGGCGTGTTCGACTGGAAGGCCGGGATCGCGCTCTTCTCCGCTCTGATGTTCGCGAGCTATTCGGTGCTGACGCGACTCGCGAGCAACGCCGACGGCCATTCGCGAGCCTCGTTCTTCTACACGGGCGTCGCGGGCGCGGCGGTGATGACCCTGATCGGCCCGTTCTTCGCGACGCCGATGACGTGGCCCGACATCGGCTGGCTCGCTATCCTGTCGCTGACGGGCATGACCGGGCACTACTGCCTGATCCGGGCGCTCGACGCGGCCGAGGCGGTGCGCATCCAGCCGTTCGTCTACCTGCAGATGACCTATGCGGTGATCATCGGCTGGCTCGTCTTCGGCGAGCCGGTCGACCGCTGGATGATCGTCGGCATGACGATGATCGTCGGTGCCGGCCTCTACGCGATCTGGCGCGAGGCGCGGGTCGCGCGGATGGAGGCGACCCCGGGCTGAACGGAGCATCGCGCCCGGACCGCACCGCATGGCGGGAGATCAGGTCCGGGGCAGCGCGCCTGCCGCCGCCGCCCGGGCTCCGGCATCATGCGAGCAACGTCTCCGCGGCGCGCACCCTGCCGCAGTCGATCCCGCGGCGGTTCAGGAGCGGCGCGTCGGCGAGCTCGCGGAAGACGCGGCTGCCGCGGTCGAGCGCGCCATGGCGCACGAGCAGCGCCGCGATCGCGGCCTTGGCACCGCGGCTGGCGCCGTCGTCGATCTTGAGCGCGATGCCGAGCCCGCGTTCGGGCAGCATCGCCATGTAGACGCCCTCGGCGCCGGTCTTCGTCACGGCCGTGCCCCCGGTCTCGCGCAGGATGGCCGTGTCCGCCCGTCCCTCGCCCGCGACGAGCACTGGGTGGGCCGCCATCGCGTTCCGGATTCGCTCCGCGGCCTCGGCGCGGGCGCCGGAAAAGCCCTGCCGCGGCCGCGCGAAGCGGGCCATCGCGCGGGCGAGGCCGCCGAGCGAGACCGCGAAGTTCGGGGCCGAGCAACCGTCGATGGCGTGGCCGCGCGTCTCCTCTCCGCACGCCTCCTCGATCGCCTGCCGAACCGCACGCTGCACCGGGTGGTCGGGCTCGTGGTACTCCGGGCCGCCGCCGAGCCGGCGGTTGAGCGTGAGAAAACCGCTGTGCTTGCCCGAGCAGTTGTTGTGGCGCTGCGACGGTGGCTCGCCGTTGTCGCGGAGCCGGTGGCGCTCGCCCGCGTCGCCAGGAACCTGGCTGCCGCAGCGGAGATCGGCCTCGCCGAGGCCGAGGCTGCCGAGCCACGCGGTCACGCGCTCGACATGCACCGCCGCGCCGGTGTGCGAGGCGGCGGCGAGCGCCAGCTGCTCGGAGCCGAGGCCGGCGGCGTCGGCCGCGCCGCTTTCGACCAGCGGCAGCGCCTGGAGCATCTTGCAGGATGAGCGCGGCAGCACCACCCGGTCCGGGTCGCCCCACGCCTCGACCACCGCGCCGTCCGGTCCGGCGACGACCGCCGTGCCCCGGTGCACGCATTCGAGGATGGGACCGCGCCAGACCTCGGCCAGCACCGGCTGCATCTCCCGCGTCATGCGCCCTCCGTCCTGCCGCTTCGCCCGCGCCCCGCCATGCCTGCCGCGGCGCGCGAAGGCAAGGCCGGCGCGCCGGGGCCGACCCAGCCGTTGCAAATCGCCCATCTACGGACGGTGCGGGCTGGAATCGCTCCGCGATCTTACATATGCTCCGCGCGGTGGGGGAACGCTCCCGATCTAATCCGCAACCGGCACGAAGACCGGCGGACGAGCATTATGGTGAGGCGAGCATGAAAGCTTTCGTGGCAACTCTGGCCTTTCTGGCCGTGGCGGCGCTGCTTGGCGCCCCGGCGGCAGAGGCGCAGAGCGAGGATCTGGTGGAGTCGCAGCAGGACTGGTCGGTCTTCGCGCGGGGCGACGGCAGCGACAAGGTCTGCTGGATCGCGTCGAGCCCGACGGCGTCGCGGGCGCTGCGCGACGGTCAGCCGGTCGAGGTGAACCGCGGCGACATCTACCTGATGGTGTCGTTCCGGCCGAGCGAGAACGTCTCGCAGGAGGTGTCCTTCATCTCCGGCTATCCGTTCAGGGACGGCTCGACCGTCGAGGCGGCCGTCGGCGACGACGGCTGGGAGATGTTCACGGTCAGCGAGAACGCGTGGCTGTCGTCGAGCGACAAGGACGCGGCGATCGTCGACGCGTTCAAGCGCGGCGCCGACGCCAAGTTCACCGGCGTCTCGAGCCGCGGCACGACCACGATCGACACGTTCTCGCTGCTCGGCTTCACGGCCGCCGTCGAGAAGGCCCAGTCGCTCTGCGGCTGAGGCGGGGGCGCGGCGGTGCGCCCTTGGTCGCTTTCCCGACGGCTGGCCACGAAGGCGAGCCCTGTGATATGGCCCGCCCGCCACCATATCGGAGGCAGGAGGCCCGTGTCGTGACCGAGACCGCCAGACCAGCGACCGGCGTGATCCAGCCGGATTTCGCGACCCTTCCGCGCACGGCGGCGGCGGGGCGCGACCTCGTCGGGCTGTCGCGCGACGCGCTCCGTGCGCGGCTGGTCGAGGCGGGCGTGCCGGCCGGCCAGGCGAAGATGCGCGCGGACCAGCTCTGGGCCTGGATCTACCAGCGCGGCGTCACCGACTTTGCGGCCATGACGAACCTGTCGAAGGACTTTCGGGCGCTGCTGGCCGAAAACTTCGAGGTCGGCCGCCCCGAGGTCGTCTCGCGCCAGCTGAGCCGCGACGGCACGCGCAAATACCTGCTCCGCATCGCCGGCGGGCACGAGGTCGAGGCGGTCTACATCCCGGAGGAGGATCGCGGCACGCTCTGCGTCTCGTCCCAGGTCGGCTGCACGCTTTCCTGCACCTTCTGCCATACCGGCACGCAGAAGCTCGTCCGCAATCTGACCCCGGGCGAGATCGCGGGCCAGGTGCTCGTCTGCCGCGACGACCTGGGCGAGTGGCCGAAGCCCGGCGAGCGCCCGCCCGAGCGGCGGCTCCTCTCCAACGTCGTGCTGATGGGCATGGGCGAGCCGCTCTACAATTTCGAGGGCGTGCGCGACGCCATGAAGATCGTCGTGGACGACCGCGGGCTCGCGCTCTCGCGCCGCCGCATCACGCTCTCGACCTCGGGCGTCGTGCCGATGATCCACCGCGCGGGCGAGGAGATCCGCACGCTCCTCGCGATCAGCCTGCACGCGACGACCGACGAGGTGCGCGACCAGCTCGTGCCGATCAACAAGAAGTGGCCGATTGCCGAACTGATGGAGGCCTGCCGCGCCTATCCGCGGCTCTCGAACGCCGAGCGCATCACCTTCGAGTACGTGATGCTCAAGGGCGTGAACGACGGCGACGCCGACGCCAAGCGGCTGGTGAAGCTGATCGCCGGCATCCCGGCCAAGATCAACCTGATCCCGTTCAATCCCTGGCCTGGCGCGATCCACGAACGCTCGGACTGGGACCGCATCGAGGCTTTCGCCGAGATCGTCAACCGCGCCGGCTACGCCTCGCCCGTCCGCACCCCGCGCGGCGAGGACATTCTTGCCGCCTGCGGCCAGCTCAAGTCGGCGTCCGAGCGGACCCGGCGCGAGCGCACGGGGATCGCCGCGACGTAGGGCGGATCATGATCCGCCTCCCCGGGTTCAATGGCGGATCATGATCCGCCCTACGCTCGTTCACACGTCCGTCGGCAGGTTCTCGAGCCGCGCCATGCCGCGGGCGTGGAAGCCGCCGTCGACATAGATGATGTCGCCGGTGGTCGAGGCGCCGAGGTCGGACAAGAGGTAAAGCGCCGCCCCGCCCACGTGTTCGAGCGCGGCGTTCCGCATCATCGGGGCGTTGAGCTCGGTCTGGCGGAAGACGCGCCGGGCGCCGCCGACGGCGGAGCCTGCGAGCGTGCGCATCGGTCCCGCGCTGATCGCGTTCACGCGGATGCCGTCGGGGCCGAAGTCGACGGCGAGGTAGCGCACGCTCGCCTCCAGGGCCGCTTTCGCGACTCCCATGACGTTGTAGTTCGGCATCACCCGCTGCGCGCCCAGGTAGGTCATCGTCACGATCCCGCCGCCGTTCGGCATCATCGCGGCCGCACGCCTGCTGACGTCGACGAAGGAGTAGCAGGAGATGTCGAGCGTCTTCGAAAAATTCGCCCGGCTGGTGTCGGCGTAGCGCCCGGTCAGCTCGTCCTTGTTCGAATAGGCGATGGCGTGGACCAGGAAGTCCATCGAGCCCCAGTCGTTCCCCAGCCGCTCGAACACCGCGTCGAGGCTGGCGTCGTCGGTCACGTCGGCGTCCATGACGATCTGCGAGCCGACGCTCTCGGCCAGCGGCACGACGCGGCGCTTGAAGTTGTCTCCCTGGTAGGTGAAGGCGAGCTCGGCCCCGTGCTCGGCCAGCGACTGCGCGATGCCCCAGGCGATCGAATGGTTGTTGGCGACCCCCATGACGAGGCCGCGCTTGCCCTGCATCAGGCCCGCCATCGGCTCAGTCCCTCAGCCGGCTGAGCGCCAGCGTCGCGTTGGTGCCGCCGAAGCCGAAGCTGTTCGAGATGACCGTGTCGAGGCCGGCGTTGTCGACCCGCTCGGTCGCGATCTCCTCGGGCCTCAGCCGCTCGTCCAGCTCCTCGACATTGGCGCTCGCGGCGATGAAGTCGTCCTGCAGCATGAGCAGGCAGTAGATCGCCTCCTGCACGCCGGTCGCACCCAGGCTGTGGCCGGTCAGCGACTTGGTGGACGAGATCGGCGGGTGGTCGTCGCCCCAGATCCGGCGCACCGCCTCGACCTCGCCGACATCGCCGACGGGCGTCGAGGTGCCGTGGGCGTTGATGTAGTCGACCGTGCGCTCGCCGAGGCTCTCGATCGCGAGGCGCATGCAGCGCTCGCCACCCTCGCCCGAGGGCGCGACCATGTCGTAGCCGTCGGAGGTCGCGCCGTAGCCCGTGACCTCGGCGTAGACCTTCGCGCCGCGGGCCTTCGCGCGCTCGAGCTCCTCGAGCACCACGACGCCGGCGCCGCCGGCGATGACGAAGCCGTCGCGGTTGGCGTCGTAGGCGCGCGACGCCTTCTCTGGCGTGTCGTTGTACTTCGAGCTCATCGCGCCCGTGGCGTCGAAGAGGCAGGAGAGCGTCCAGTCGAGCTCCTCGCCGCCGCCCGCGAACACCACGTCCTGCTTGCCCCACTGGATCAGCTCGGTGCCGTTGCCGATGCAGTGCGCGCTGGTCGAGCAGGCCGACGTGATCGAGTAGTTCACGCCCTTGATCCTGAACGGCGTGGCGAGGCAGGCCGAGTTCGTCGACGACATGCCGCGGGTGACCATGAACGGCCCCATCCGCTTCGGCGAGTTCTTCTCGAGCACGATCTGGTGCGCCTGGAACAGGTTCCTGGTCGACGGACCGCCCGAGCCCATGACGATGCCGGTGCGCTCGTTCGAAACGTCGCTCTCCTCGAGCCCGGCGTCGGCGATCGCCTGCTCCATCGCCATGAAGTTCCACGCCGCGCCGTCGCCCATGAAGCGCATCTGCCGCTTGTCGACGTGGTCCTTCGGGTCGGCCGACGGCTTGCCGTGCACCTGGCTGCGGAAGCCGTGCTCGGCATAGTCGGGCGCGAAGACGATGCCGGAGCGGCCTTCCTTGAGCGAGGTCATGACCTCGGCCGCATCGTCTCCGATCGAGGAGACGATGCCGATTCCGGTGACGACGACACGGCGCATGGAGAAGCCTCCGTGGGGTTGGGGTGCGGGCGCGTGCCCGCGGGTCAGGCGGCGGCGTCGGCGAACAGGCCGACCCGCATGTCGCTGGTCGTGTAAACTTCCTCGCCGTCGACCTCCATCCGTCCGTCGGCGGTGCCGAGCTTGAGCTTGCGGTCGATGACGCGGCGGATGTCGACGGTGTAGCGGACGAGGCGGTGCTGGGGCTTCACCATGCCGGAGAACTTGACCTCGCCGACCCCGAGCGCGCGGCCGCGGCCTGTCAGCCCCTTCCAGCCGAGCCAGAAGCCGGTGAGCTGCCAGAGCGCGTCGAGCCCGAGGCAGCCGGGCATCACGGGATCGCCGATGAAGTGGCACTCGAAGAACCAGAGGTCGGGACGCACGTCGAGCTCGGCCACGACCTGCCCCTTGCCGTGCGCGCCGCTCTTCTCGCCGATCGAGGCGATGCGGTCGAACATCAGCATCGGCGGCGCCGGGAGCTGGGGGTTGCCGGGACCGAACAGCTCGCCGCGGGCGCAGGCCAGCAGATCCTCGTAGCTGTAGCTGTCCTTGCGGTCGGGCATCCTGCATCGCTCCCGGGGGAAGTCGAACCGTCCGCGTGGACCTAGCATCGGCGCGGAGAACAGGCAAGCCGACCCGACCCTTAGCCTGCCCTTGGCCCTGTGCGCCGGCACGTGCCCTCTCTCTCGCGGTGTGCGAGGGGCGGGGTCTTGCCGCTGGCCGTTCAGCGCTGGCAGCGCGGGCAGTAGAAGCTCGACCGGCCCGCCTGGACGCGGCGCCCGATCGTGCCGCGACAGCCCGCGCGCGGGCAGGGGGCTCCCTCGCGGTCGTAAACGCGGAAGCCGTGCTGGAAGTAGCCGAGCTCACCGTCCGTCTGCCGATAGTCGCGCAAGGAGGAGCCGCCGGCGGCGATCGCCTGCTCGAGCGTCTCGACCACCGCCTCCGCCAGCCGCTCGAGCCGGGCCGCGGCGATCGTGCCGGCGACGCGGCCGGGGTGGATGCCAGCCCGCCAGAGCGCCTCAGAGACATAGATGTTGCCGAGGCCCGCGACCACGCGCTGGTCCATCAGCGCCGCCTTGATCGAGGTCGCCTTGCGCCGCAGCGCCTCCGCCAGCACCGGCCCGGAGAAGGCGTTGCCGAGCGGCTCGGGCCCGAGGCGGGCGAGCCAGGGATGGCGGTCGATCTCGCCGCTCGGCCACAGGTCCATCGCACCGAAGCGGCGGGCGTCGTTGTAGGTGACGACCGCGCCCGCCTCGGTCGCGACGACCACGTGGTCGTGCGTCGTGCGCGCGGCCACGGCGTGGTGGAAGGCGCCGAGCGGCTCCCTCTCCGCCGCCGGCAGCGCGACGAGGATGCGCCCGGACATGCCCAGATGCACGATCCAGGTCTCGGGTCCGTCG